>JAYUSF010000066.1:0-24205 GCA_043755815.1 Verrucomicrobiota bacterium | reverse complement strand
ATTCCCCGAAAGACCCACGTCTGGGCGCATCTTTTCATCGTGGCTGACCTTGGGCTTGCGCAGGCCAAGACCGGGTGGCGCGAGGCTCCCGCCAAGCGAGTCCGTGTTCGCGCTCGGCGGGAGCCTCGCGCCACCCGGTCTTGGCCTGCGCAAGCCCAAGGTCAGCCACGATGAAAAGATGCGCCCAGACGTGGGTCTTTCGGGGAATCCCGCTTGCTTCGGCTTTGGCTGGACGCCTTTCCTTGGCGACTCCAATGAAAGCCCTCAAGAAAATCCTCCTCGCCGTGGCGGTGATCCTCGCGGTGCTCGTGCTGGTCGGCCTCCTGCTGCCCAAGACCTATCACGTCGAGCGCTCCACCACGATCAACGCACCGGCCGCCCAAATCTATCCGCTGATTTCCGCGTTCCGCCGCTGGCCGGAGTGGATTGCCTGGACCACCAACAAGTATTCGGACATGCAGCTCAAATATGGCGACTCGGACACCGGTGTGGGCGCGGGCTATTCTTGGACGGGAAAATCCAGCGGCAGCGGCGCCATCAAGTTCACGAAACTCGAACCCGGAAAAGGGATCGCCTACGCGCTCGACTTTGAAAATGGCCAATATCTCTCGACCGGCGAGATCTCCATCGTGCCGGAGGGCGCCGGGGTCCGCGTGACTTGGACCAACGACGGTGACCTGGGTTCGAACCCGCTGGGCCGCTGGTTCGGTTTGTTCATGGACCGCATGATGGGACCCGATTTCGCGGAAGGATTGGCCAGGCTCAAGGCCCGGACCGAGGCCGCCCCGTAGCCGGAATGGGGTCCGGTGCCTGACGGACGTTGGGAACGGGCAGCAAAACGGCGCGAAAACCGAAGTCTCCGCGCCGTCATCCCCCGGTCGTCAATCACTCTCGGGTCACCGCGTCCACACATTCACCGACACCACCACGTTGAGGGGGAAGGTGACCGGTATGTCCTTCGTCGCGACTCCGGCCGCGGTGTTGTTGATCTCGGTGTCCACGATCACCCGGGGGCCGTAGTCCGGCGTGAGCGCCACGCGGATGGGCACGATGGAACCAAAATCCTTCGCCTGAACCTTCACGATGCGCTCCGCGGGCGTGCCGTTGGGAAAGATCACATTGACCGTGCCCGCGGCGTCCTGCGGGATGTCTTTGTCGCCGATCTTCAGGATGTTGAGCTTCGGTTCGACCGGCAGCTTGGTGAGCATCAGCGCGCCGATGGTCCAGACGCCGTTGATGTTGAGGCGGGCCTCGTTCGCGTCGGGCGTATCCAGACGCACCCGGCCGGCACCGCCTTGAGGACCGCCTTGCGCGTGCAGATGGCCAACTCCTTCGATCTTGGGCGCCACGAGACGAATGCCGCCGCCGGATCCATCGTTGTAGGTGCTGCTAATCTCCGCGCCGCGCGCAAAGACGCCCCGGCCCGGGCTCGGCAGTGAAATGCGGGCGCTGGAAGCGATCAGGATCGCCCCGCCCCCGCCCCCTCCGCCGAGGAATTCGTTGTCGCGCCCCGCCCCGCCGGAGCCGCCGATGATGGGAAGCAGGAGGGGGTCGCCATAGGCATCGCCGGCGGTTTCATTTCGGGCGCCTCCGGTATCGCCCCGTGACGCATAGGCTCCCGGCCCCGCATCATGGCCGCTTGCCGGTCTGCCCCCGCCGGGACCCTTGCCGGAGCCGCCGGGCTGGCCACCAACGGCTCCCCGTCCGCCGTCGAATCCGCCCGGTCCTCCCCGGCCCGGATCGAGACCGCTGGGGGCGGCTCCGTCGAGGACGATGTCCCCGGCGATAATGACCTCATTCTGGGCCAGCAAGGTTACCGGAGTATTGAGGGCGTTCTTGACGAAGGACACCGAACCTTCGGGCGTGATCTCGAACCGCTTGTAGTGCAGCACGCCGTCCGGCGGCAACGGGATGACGACGGCGGTATTCACGATCAGGTCACCCAGCGCGCCGGTGCTGCCCGAGTCGAACGTGAAAGCCCCTTGGGCCAGGGCCGCAGCCGCACCCAGCAGCGCGGCGAATGAGAGGATATGTTTTTTGTTCATGGAATGATGTGGCTTTGAAAGGAGTTTCAGGGCGTGGGTTCGTCGCTGGCGTCAATGGGCGGCCAGCCAAAGAAGAACTGCGGGATGGAGTTGGTGGACCGGCCCGGCGCAAACACCTCGACCGGCGATGGACTGGCGGTGAACGGGAGGTGCCCGGCCGTGGAGACATGCACGGTCTCGATCGGCGGACGTCCGTAAATGAACAGCCGCGAGTCTTTGGCCGAAGTCACCACGGAATTTACCGGTGGCCGAGCAAAGATGAACGGAATCCGGCCCACGGCCGACGAGACGTTGATCGCATCGATGGGCGGCCGGCCGAAGACAAACAGGCCCTGGGCCAGCCGCGGTGAGATGAGCGTGGCCTGGACGGTGGGGGTGGCGAACCGCACGCCGAGCGGATAGGAACTGGGATTCAGCGGGTCGGGGCCGGCCGTCACCTCGGCCTCGTCGGTGAAGAGGTCGCCGTCGGTGTCGGGCTTCAACGGGTCGGTGCCGATGAGCGCCTCGCGCCCGTCGGTCAGATAGTCGCCGTCGCGGTCGAGTTCGTTGTCCCGGGTGGGCGGGAACGTGAAGGCATCTCGGGGATTCAGTCCCAGCAACATCTCGAGGTAGTTGGGCAATCCGTCGCCGTCGCTATCTTCCAGGCCGTCGGGGATGCCGTTGCCATTCTGGTCCGGATTGGCGGGATCGAAACCGAAGTTGGCCTCGAAGGCGTCGGTCAGACCGTCTTGGTCCTGGTCCTGACCGTCAAAGGCACGGAAGCTCCACGACTTGTCGGCGGGAGTGGCATTGCCGCTGAGGTCGGCGACGCCGGCCCCAACAACCAACCGATAACGTCCGGCGGGCAGGGGCTGCGGGAAGGTGAGGAACGCCGCGCTGTTGTCGTTGCGCAGCGACAGGGTGGCCGCCACGGCTTCGTCGTCGGCGGTGCCGGAAACGCCATCCTTGCCGGCGCCCACGACCATAAACCGGCCTTCAAGCGACGTGGCTTCGACCGGTTCACTGAAGCGGATCGCCACGGTCGCGATGTTGCCGCCGACCCCGTTTTCCGTTGGTCGGATCGGGACGACCCGGGGCGGGGTAAGATCCAGGCCCAAGCCAAAGCGGAGTTCCTCGCTCCAGGTGGCATTGCCGCCGGTATCGATGGCGCGGGCGCGCACCGTCACGTTGGTGCGGTTGGCGTCGTAGGCGGGCAGTTGCAAGCCGACCTCGAACGGGAAGCCGCCGTCCACCAGCACGCGCTGTCCGTTCAGGTAAAACTCCACTTCGCGGACCTGGACGTCATCCGTGACCGTTGCGGTCAGGCCGAGGAACTTGCCGGCTTTCAAGACCGGGCCTGCTGAGCCCGCTGACAACCGGATCGTGGGGGCGTTGGTGCCGGTGTCGAAGGGCAGGTAGCTCATCACCTGCAGGCCGGAGGCACTGTCGGCGACGTAGGCGAGTCCTCCGTAGAGGGCAACCGCGCGGGCCACTCCCGGGGTGTCGAGTTGCGTGACGAACCGGGTGGAAACCGACGGGTCGCGGAGGTCAAAGAGCTGGAGGTTGTGCGTTCGGCCATCGGCGTTGCCGCGCTGGACGCCGACGGCGGCCACGCCGAAACCGGAGCCGGTCGGCGCGATCTGCTTGAATGAATTCGGCCCGTAATCTTGGGCGGACCCAAGCACCGAAGGCAGGGCCGGATTGGCCACGTTCAGCGTGCTGAAACCGGGATAGCCGCTCACCCAGGCGAGCCCGCCCCCGACGGCCAGGCGCCGACGGCCCGTGAGGCTTTCCACCGGGAAACTGTTGCCGTGTGGCACGGTGGTGACCGGAATGAGCTCCAGATCATCCAGCCGGAACACCGCCAGATTGCCGTCGGTCAGCACGAAGAGATGTCCCTCACTGAACCCAAGGTCGTTCACCCGCTGACTGGTTTGGGCCCGGTGGAGGATCAATCCGCTCAGCGCTTCGACCAGCACCACCTGGCCCGCATCGGTGCCGGCAAAGGCGAACCCACCGTGGGCGGCCACGGCGCCCACCGGGGAACCGAGTGCAAGATTGTGCAGCAGTGTGGCGGTTGTGTCCGATCCGACCTGGAGAATAGAGAGACCACCACCACCGCCGCCAACTGCGGCGAAACCATTGCCGAGTGCCACTGCTCGGGCGTCGCCAGGGATACTGACCGAGCCGATCAGGACCGGGTTCAAGCCGCGTCCTACCTTAAAGATGCTGGCTCCGGCGGCCCCTTCCGCTGTTATCACAGTCTCATTGAAGGCCGCCACGTCATACGCGGCTCCGGCGCCCTGGACCGACGCCTGCACACCGATGGCCGCCGGACGCCCGTCCAGCGGGTTGGTTCCTTGGTCAAGTTCCGCGCCGTCCTTGATTCCGTCCCCGTCGCTGTCCGGATTGGTTGGGTCGGTGCCGATGATCTCCTCGACGGCGTCCGGGGCACCGTCGTGATCGGCGTCCGATTCGTTGGGATGAAGCGACTCGAGCAGGAAACCGGAGATCGCGGACGGGATTCCCGAGATGCGCCGCGGAAATGCATTGCCGATCTGGGCCGTGCGATCGTCGTAGAACTTCACGGCGAGCAGGCGCGAGGTGATTGAAGTGCCCTGGATGCAGGCCGTGGACTGCGGCATCCGGGTGTTGCGCAGGAACAGCCGGTATTGTGCAAACGGACCGGTGAGTCCGCGAAGGACGTTGGTGCGGACCGTCACGAACGTTTCGGGAAGGCCGTTGCGGCAAAGCTGCAGCTCTTCCCGTTCCTCCACGAAGGCGGCGTAGTGGATCGGGTAAGGCGGTTGGTCGCCATAGAACTGGTGGTCGCTGCCGCCGAGGGCGACGGCCGCGGCCTCATCCCGAACGGTCTGTGCCTCGTAGAACGCATCCAGGTTGCCGCCAGCCAACGCTTCGGCCTCGGCAAGGAGCCTCTGAAATTCGGCCTGCGCTTCCGCCGTCGGTTCGGTGTTTGAATTCGCGAACTCCGCCATGGTTTGCGCCGCCTGCTGCAGGAGCACGGTGATGCGGTCCGCCCGATCGTCCGGTTCCGCGTGCCGCTGCGGAGCGTTCCCAGCCGGCGCGGGTTCCTCTCCGGCCGGACCGCCGCAGGTCGTGCTGCAACTGCGGATGCAGATCGTGCGGGTCTGGGTGCAACCGCTGTAGCAGCGGGCGTAAGCCTGGGCGCAGACCTGCATGTTGGCAGCAGCTTGCGCCGGTGAATTCGCGATGATCCGGCCGTCTCGGATGCACCGGGCGAAGGCACGCTCGCAGTGACGGCAATTGGCCACCGTGAAGGTAATGCAGTCATTTCGGCACGAAGTCACCGGTATGCACGGAGGCGGTGGGGGAGGCGGCGGCGGGGGAGGAGGATCAACCGGCGGCGGACTCTCTGGGACGTGCCAACCCGGCTTGAGGATGCCCACGCCGGGATCGGTGCAGACCATCGTGCCGGCCGCGTTTACGGTCATGAGCCCAACGCTGATCCAGCGGCCGAGATCGTGGTCGAAGGACATCAGCGCCGCCTTCTCGCCCGGCGCCATCAGGTTGCCCCACTGGTCGGGCAGGTTTGGGAAGCAGATGGGCACGGGGCGGTCGAAGTTCTGGGCACCGTCCGTCTGCACCGTGATCACCAACGGCGGGTTCATGCCGCTGGGCAATGGCTCGGGCAGCCGGTCGGGTGGAACGGGGGCGATGCCCACTTTTCCTCCCCGGTTGCCGCTGTCGTCGAACAGCGACCCGCCGGGCACCGTGAGGGATACGTCGGCCAAGGCCGGGTTCTTGGCGACCACTTCAGGCGGGAAGCCGATGACCGTGTCCTGCGTGAGGCTGGTCGGCTGCAACGTGGCGGCCGAAATCAGAGGCAGATAGATGAGGCCGGTGCCGCCGGCCTGGTTATCGTCCCGTCCCGCGACCGCTTCCCAGGCCTTGCCGACGAAAGGATAGTAGTCGCCGGCGGGCCAGTGGCTGAGCGGAGACGTCCGTCCGTCCACATGCACAAAGAAGCGCCCCGCCGGGGCGTTGGTGAGCTTGAAGAAGCCATTGGCGTCGGTCACCGCGCGCAGCGATTCCTCGGCGCCGTCGACGGTGATGGTCACGCCCGCCAGCGGTTGGTTGACCGCGTTGTTGCCGGTATCGGGGCCCGGCACGAGTTCCGAGGCGAAGACGCGGCCGACCACCGCCGTTCCGGCGACCGGGGTCGTGCTGTAGGTGTCGTAGGTGAATACTTGGGAACCGCCTTCCGTGCCATCGCCGTCGGCATCAATCAATCGCCCGGACGAATCGCGGATAGCCGTGCCGTCGAACACGACGCTGATGCGAGTGCCGCCGCGGATCGGTTCAAGGAAGAAGAGGCTGGCCTTGCGCCGGTCGGAGGCGAGCTCGACCCGCGACAGGAACTTCCGGCCGCTGAAGCCGGCAAAGAAGTTCGTGGTGGTGACCATCGTGTCGGCGGCCAGCGGCTGCGAGAAGTTCAGGACGACTTCCCGATTCACACTGACGCCCGGTTCACGGTCCGTCGGGGAGGTGCTGACAATTCTGGCCGGTCCGGTGTCCCCGAGAGCCCGCAGCCGGTAAAACCGCTCGCCGGGGTTGGCGGTGACGAGCCAGACGGTGGCCTGGGTTGGGTCAATGGCCGGGGTTAGGACTGCATTCCAGACGGGTGACGCCACGAGGGCCGGTGTCTCCTCCAGCACGTAGCCGGGCGCGGCATTCGTCCAGGACAGCCGGACGCCGCCCGCACCGTCGGGAACGGCCAGGATGGACGGCAGCTGGGCGCGGACGGTCCCGGCCACCCCCAACACTGCGCCGAGCGCGATTCCGCGGAGGGCGGCGCGAATACGGTTGGGGAAGGCGGACAACTTCATGTGCTTCTTAAGAATGAAACGGCATCGGCGGGCGGCGATGACAAAGTTTTTCAAAAAACTTTTCAGCCCCCGCAAACCGGTGGCACGGCCCGCAGTGGACGGGAGCCCGGCAGGGGGCTGAAAGCTCCGGGTCAAAGTGCCGGGTTCAGTCGGCGGTGAGGGCCAGCAGGAAGGGCGCGGGGGCGCGGCCGGCGGAGACGAAGCCCACGGATTCGACCGCGACTTCCGGGCGGGGGTTGGACCACGTCTGCTTGAACAGCTGCACCTCGTGACCATTGGGAGCAATGCCGGTCCAGGCGACCTTGGTGGACGCGCCGGCGAACGGTTTGCCGGCGGTCCGCCACCAGTCATCGGATTCCCGACCGATCCGGATTGGGATTTCAGCCGTGAGGCCGTCAGCGTAACGGACCACGTAGCTGCCCCCCGGGGTGCCGTCCGGCTCCGAGCCGGCGTAGCCGCAGGCGCCGAGAAAATGGAGGGCGTGGCAGGTCTGCCGGACCGGGAGGTTGGTGACGGTGAGCGGATAGCCGGTGCGCCGGGTGCCCAGGCTGGCGCTGGCCAGCTGGATGATGCCGCGGACGTCGAACCGGGTGCCGTCGAGTTCAACGAGGCCGGCGGGAAAGGTGGCGAGCGAATTGGCGGGGTTTCCGGTCAGGTGCCAGTCCTCGTCGAGGCGGGCGTTGTAGCGGCCGCCCAGATCGATTTGGCCGGCCGTCGCCTCGGTTGCGCGGGGCGGGAATTCGAGGAGCGGCCGGATGCCCGCCGGCAGGGCGGGGACGGCGGGCGCCAGCAGCAGATTTGCGAACTCCGGCGGTTGGGCGGCCGGGGTGATGCCGCCGGGCGGCACGTTCCAAGGAATGCCGAGCTCCTCGAGTTCCGCGCGCAGACCGCGGAGGTCCCACCATTCGGTGCGCCCGTTGCTGGAAACGACGAGCCGATCACCGGCGGGGTCGAAGAGGCACCGTTCGAGGCGCTGGGGGGAGGGGGACTCCAGCTTCAGCACGGTCTGCCAGGAGTCGGCATCCAGAAGGAGCACGGTCTTTTGGCGGTGGACGTAGGCGAGCAGCCGCCCGTTGGGGCTCCAGGCCGCCTTGCCGGGGAGGTTGGAGGCCGCCTCGCTGGGCAGCTTGAACAGGGGTTTCCAGGTTCCGGTTTCAAAGACGATCAGGCCGGCGCTGGTGGCGGCGAGCAGGCGGGAACCGTCGGGGCTGAACTGGGGGTCGACGTTGCCGGTGTTCAGCAGCTTTTCCGGGGCCGCCTTCTCCAGGTCCCAGATCTGGAGGCCGGAGCCGTGAAAGGTGCCGGTCGCCAGCCGGCGGTTGTCGCGGCTGAAGGTCGGGGTGCGGGGAACGCTGCCGTTGCCCAGGTCGGTCGTCGGGCCGGGTGTCCGCAGATCAACGAGCGTGAGCCGGTCACCGTGGGTGAGGGCGTAGCGCGAGCCGTCGGGACTCACGGCGGCCGCATCGATCGGCCAGCCCGGGGCCTTGAACAGCGTCCGTTCCTTGGCCAGCCGGAGCCGGGTCCCGTCCGTCGCAAGTTCCCAGCGCACGATGCGCGAGCGGTCGCACGCGATGAGCTCCTTGCCGCCCGGCAGGAAGTGCGCCTCGTGGAGTCCGTCGGTGGGCTGCGTGAGCAGGGGTGCCCCGCGGGCGACGTCCCAGATCGTCAGTCCGTCCGGTCCGCCGCCCACCGCCCAGCCGCCGTCGGGGCTGAAGCCCGTAATCGAGCCGCTCACGTTGCGGGTGATGCGGTAGGAATGCGGCTGGATGACGGGCGCGATGGCCCAGTGCGTGGGGGTGGACAGCAGGACTTTCGTGCCGTCGTCGCTGAACTGCTCGAACCGAAACCGGTCGTTGCGCACCAGGGGGGAACCCGTGCGGGTATCCCACCAGTGGGTCAGGCCGTCATAACCGAAGACCGACGACACCCAGGCGCCGTCGGGCGAAAATCGGAGGTAGTCCACCGTGGCGAAATGGCCGCCCAGAGACTGGCGGCGCCGGGTGCGCAGGTCGAACAGCCGGACCTGACCGTCTTCCAGCGAATAGGCCAGCAGGTCACCGCTCCAGACGGCGCAGCGGACTCCGCCCTCTTCGCCGAAGGTTTCTACGATCTGGTCGGTCGCCCAGTTCCAGAGCTGCAACTGGTTGTCCACCGGCACCGCGAGGATCGTCCGGCCGCCGGGATGAAAGGCCGCGTCCGCCCGCGCGGTCCCTTCAAAGCGGCGCTGCACCACCGTCCGGCCCGTGGCGGTGTCATGGATGCTGAAAAGGCGGTTGTCGCGCAGCCCGGCGAACAGTCTTTCGTCCGGTGAAAATCCGCCGAACCAGGTGTCCGCCGCGTCATGGATGACCTGCCGGTTCGTGACGTTGACGAGGAGCAGCCGCGGCCGGTTGTAATTCAGCACCAGCACGCTGCCGTGGGCATGCAGGCCGCGGTAGGCGACGAACCCGCTGTTCGTCTGGGCGGGCCACCGGAACTCCTCCTGCCAGTCGGCCAGCCGCCGCACCGAAGTGGCCTGGTCGGGTTCAACCCGGAGAAAACGTTCGAACCGCCCGTCCATCCGCAAGCCGTCGCCGCGGTAGATGTGGTTGGTGAGGCCGGCCGGTTGCCCCTGATCCGACAGCGCCAGCAGGGCGACGGCCTCGTTGCGCAGTTCGGGAGTCACGCGGATTCTCGCGGCCCCGCGGATCGCGGTCAGTCCTGCTTCCCGCCGGCCTGGCTCAAGGGTCAGCCGTGAGGCGCGCGCCTGGGCCAGCAGCGACTCGAAGAGCTGGTCCTGCGCGGTGACGTTCGCGGCGCGTTCCTGGCGCTCCGCCCGGGCGAGCCGGAGGGCGACGATGGGTCCGCCCACCGCGACCAACAGGATCAGAAGGGCCACCGCGGCGGTCAAACCGGCCACCACCGGCCGGCGCCGGGCCCAGAGCCAGATCAACTCCGGTCCCGAAACGGGGCGGGCGCGGATGGGTTCAGCGTTGAGCCAGCGGTCGAGGTCGTCGGCGAACGCCCCGGCCGACGCATACCGTTCCGACGGGGTTTTCCGCAGGCACTTGCGCGCGATGATTTCCAGGTCACGGGACGCCGAAGGAGTCGTTCCCCTGGGGGCGCGGCCGGCCACCGGGGTGATCTTCGGCGGCTCTTCCTCCAGAATCTTGCGATACGTTTCCAGGGCGCTTCCGGCGACGAACGGCGGCCGGCCGGCCAGCAGTTCGTAGAGGATCGCCCCGAGGCTCCAGAGGTCGGACGCCGTGGTCACGCCCCGGTCGCCGCGGACCTGTTCCGGCGCCATGTAGGCCGGCGTGCCGAGCGGTGAACCGGCGAGGGTCTGTCCGGTGGAGAGACTGGCCCCGTCGCCGCCGAGCAAGGTGGCGAGCCCGAAATCGGAGATGTGCGGGATGCCCTTGCCGTCGAGGAGGATGTTGCCGGGCTTGAGGTCGCGGTGCAGGACGCCGCGTTCGTGGGCGTGCTGGACGGCCCGCGCCACCTGCGAAATCAGGGAGGCAATCTGGCGGAGTGAAAAATCGTGGACCCGGTCGGCGGCATCCGGCGTTTTCAATTCCGCCGTTTGCCTGGCCGCCGCAAGGGTCGGCCCCTCGATCAGCTCCATGGCGTAGAACTGCCGGCCTTCGGCTTCGCCGTAGTTGAGGACCCGCACGATGTTGGGGTGATCCAACCGCGCGGCCTGGCCCGCTTCGGCGAGGAACCGCCGGCGTTCGGCCTCGCCCGCGAACTCGCCCGTCAGGACGACCTTGAGTGCGACGGTCTGGCCCAGCGTCACATGGCGGGCCCGATAAACCGCGCCCATGGCGCCGCGGCCGAGCTCCTCGCCGAGCTCGTAATCGCCCAGCCGGGGGCGGGCCGTCGGGGTTCCCCCCAGCAGCGAGCGGAGGGAGGTTCGCGACACGCAGCGGGGGCACAGGCCGCCGAGCCAGCCGCCCGACACGGACTGACCGCAGCGGGGGCAGACGGAACTCGGCGAAGAGGACACCATGAATGGAAACGGCGATTCCCGCCCGTGATGACGAACTTTCAGCCGAACAGCGAACGCAGTTCCGCCTCGGCTTCAGCCGGGGTGCCGACGGTTTGCAGGGCTTCGGCCAGAACGAGTTCCCGGTAGCGTTCGCGCAGGCGCTCGACCCGCTTGGCGATGGTGTTTTGGGTGAGTCCGAGCTCGGTGGCGAGCCGGCCGTATTCGCCGGCTTCAGCTTCGGCGGCGAGGAAGGGTTTGAGGCGTTCGAAGGCGGAAGCGTCCTCGCGGGCGGCTTGTTCCTCGGCGAGTTTCTTCAGGGCCTGATCGAGCAGCACCAGCGCCCACTGGCGGTCAAAGGCGCGGTCCGGGGTTTCATGGGTGATCGGTTCCAGCGCGTAACGTTCTTCGGCGGACAGGGCGTCGAGCGCGAGGGCGCCCTGTCCACCGCCCCGTTTCAGGGCGGATTCCGCGGCATGGTGATCCAGCAACAGGCGGTCGGCGATCGTCAGCAGAAACGAGCGGAAGCGCCCTTTCTCAGGGCCGACCCGGCGGAAACTCTCCCGCCGGAGGAGGCAGGCGAAGAGTTCCTGGGTCAGTTCGGCAGCGTCGTCGGGATTGCGGCCCCGGCGACGGAAATGGGCGTAGAGCGGAAACCAGTAGCCCCGGCAGAGCCGCTCCAGGGCGGCGGTGGAGGCCAGGGACGGGGAGTCGCCCGCCGCCAGCACCACGCTCCAGTGGGTGGTGGCAAAGACTTCGCTGACACTCTCGGGCACGGGCGCAGCGTGCCGGGTTCGACCGGGAAACCGAAGCGGGAAACGTCGGCCAAGGTCAGGCTGCCCCAACCCGGGTGTTTCCCGGAGAAACGGGCCTGGGTCATCATGCTGCGGTCGGAACTCATTTCCGTTCGCGCATCGGCGCCGGCTGGATTAACCCTTTCATCGTCCGACGTTGAATGAACCGTTCTTCCCAGTTCGAGAGCGCAGGCCGATTCCGGGCCGGCCGGGTGAAGGCGTTTACGCTCATCGAACTGCTGGTGGTCATCGCCATCATTGCGGTGCTGGCGGGTCTGCTCCTGCCGGGGCTGGGCCGGGCGCGCCAGTCCGGGCTGGCCGCGGCCTGCCAGGGTAACCTGCGGCAACTGCAGCTGGCGTGGCTCTCCTACGCGCACGACCACGCCGATGTCATCCCGCCGAACAGCTACGTCTACATCGTGGGCGAGACCAACGGGCCTTCGCTCGCCTCCACTTCCTGGGCGCCCGGAAACGTGACGCAGGACACCACGACCTCGAACATTGTCGCGGGCGTCCTGTTCCCCTACCTGCGCAGCCCGGCGGTCTACCGCTGTCCCGGGGATCGCACGACGATCCGCGACACCAACACCGGCGCCCTCCACCCGCGGACCCGGAGCTACAACCTCAGCATCTGGCTCAACTGCGACCTGGCAGAGGACACCCGCCGCACCCTCGCCGAGGCCTCCCGGCCTTCGCCCAGCGACGTCTTCACGTTCATCGACACGCACGAGCTGAGCTGCGTGGACGCGACCTTTGGCACCTATCGCCCGGACGACGACACGGGCAACCGCGACTATTGGATCGACCTGCCGGCGGACCGGCACAACCGGGGCGCGAACCTCGCTTTCGTGGACGGCCACGTGGAGAAGTGGCACTGGAAGGCGCCGAAGGTTTTCACCGAATGGGGCACCGCGGCCCGGCCGGACGGCGACTTGGACGACCTGCGGCGGCTTCAGTCGAAGCTCCCCGAGCTGCCCTCCAACGTTTACATCGTGAATCCGTGAAGACGCCCACGCTAAAATGAACCGAACCGGCGGTCACGGCGTGGCTGGGACCGTTAGCTCAAAAGCCAGCAACGGGGCTTCTTCTCGCCGGAACCGGACCCACGCCGATTGACTCCCGGCCCTGCGGTGAAGGGCTTCCACTTCATAGACGCCGTCGGGCAGCCCGGCCGGCAGCGTGAAATGGCCGTTGGCCTCGGTCACGGTGAAGAACGGCGTCGCCGAGACGCAGACGTAGCCCAGCTCCCAAGGATGGACGTTGCACGCCAGCCGGATGAACGGCTCCGGATTGGCGAAGGCCTTGACCGCACATTGACCTTCACCGGCCAGAGCCACGTTGAAGCCCTCGTTCAGTTTCGGCGCGGTGTTGAGGTTGTGCATCAGCGGGTCGCGGTTGCTGATCTGGAAGGACTGCCCGGCCATCACGGCCAGCACGTTTGGGTAAAAGAGCGTGCCGGACGTGGCGATCACGGGCTGGTTGGTCGGCACGGCGAAGGCCATTCCTTCCCAACCCGACTTGAGGTGGACGAACACACCGCCCAGCCCGCCATCGGCCGACACCTGATAGTTTTGCGTGAACGGCGCGTGTTCATGGAGCCGGCGCGCGTTGGTATCCTGCAGGACCGCTTCAATCTCCCTTTCGGGTGGCGGTGAACCCAGCAACGCCACCCGGCCGCGGATCTGTCCCTTCACCGGCACGGGGAGGCTGGCCCGGAGCCGCTCCTCCCGTAGCGCACTGGCCACCAATCCCCGCAACTGCAGCAGTTCAGAGCGGTTCACATATAGTGAGGTCGAAAGCGCCCCGACGGGCGGAGTCCAGGCGGGTGAATTCGGACGCAGCCGGGCCAGTTCGTTCCGGAGGCGGACAATTTCCGCGAACTCTGACTCCACCGCGGCAGGCGGCGAAGCGGGTGCGGCGGCGACCGTCGTTGCGGGGACGGTGTTTGTCGTCGCGGGGCTTTTTGTCCAGGGAACCAAAATGAGCACCGCCACGCCGGAACCGGCGAGGGCGAGCGGCAGCTTGAGGGACGCCAGCCAACTCGCTCCGGTCGCGCCGGCGGTTGCGGTCAGTGCGGAATGGGCGACCAGGCCTGCGATTCCGGCGGGCGCGGCCTGGGCGGCGGCCGTGGCCAAAGCGAGCGCCAGTCCTTGGCCCGACAGCGCGTGTCCCTGGCGGCCAAAATGTTCGCGCAGCCGATCCAGCGCCCGTGAGGTTCGCTTTTGGGCGGTGTCATCGTTGGTGCCGAGCGCCTTGCCGATTTCGCCGAAACTCAGGCCGGAAAAAAACCGGAGCAGGATGGCGTCCCGATCCGCCGGCGTTAACGCCGCCAGCGCGTCGTCGAGCAGTGGCGCGAGCGCCTCGAAGTCCACGTCGGAACCGTCACTGGTTGTCATTATGGCCAAGCGTTCCCGTTCGGTGCGCCGGAGTTTGGCGCGGACCGCATTGTGGGCGGCGTGACAGGCCGCCCGATGCAGCCAGCCGGGCAGGATTGTTTCGCCGGGCAGCGACTTGGCCTTGCGGGCGAGGTCGCTGAAAACGGTTTGGGCGACGTCCCGGGCCAGGTGATCGTCCCGGGTGATCCGGCGGGCGGCGCCCCACACCAGATTGAGGTGTCGCTCCACCAGTCCGGTAAATGCGTCTTCGGCGCCCTCACGGACAAATCGGCTTAACAGTGTCGTGTCATCGTCCTTCATGCTGACTTCACACGGTTACACCCGCCGGCGGCGAAATCCGACAAGGGTCGCTTCGACTTCCTGCAAGCCCAAGGAGCGGCCGAATCAGATCCGCACCTTGAACTGCTCGTCCTTCGCCACGCTCAGGACGAACTCCGCCATCAGCACGGGAATCTGTTCAAGATCCTTCAGCGAGACGACTTCGACCGGGGAGTGCATGTAGCGGTTCGGCAGGCTGATCAGCGCGCTGGGGATGCCGCCGCGGGTCCAGAAGATCACGTCGGTGTCGGTGCCGCTGGTCGCGCTCATGGCCTCGTGCTGGAGCGTGATGCCGGCCTTTGCCGCCACGGTTTCCAGCCGGGCGACGAGCTCGGGATGGTTGCAGCCGCCGTGGGTCAGCGTCGGTCCCTTGCCCATCTTGATGTCGCCATGCTGCCGTTTGTCGATGGTCGGATAGTCGGTCGCGTGGGTGACGTCCACGACGAGCGCCAGGTCGGGCTTGAGCGAATAGGCGATCTGCCGGGCGCCGAGCAGGCCGACTTCCTCCTGGATGTTCGACACGGCGCACACCTCCGCGGCGAATTTGCCGTCGTGTTCCTTCAGCAGGCGCAGCGTCTCGGCGACCGCCCAGGTGCCGATGCGGTTGTCGAAGGCCCGGGCCACCGCGAGATCGCCGCGGAGCAGTTCGAAGCGGTCGTTCAGCGTGATCGGGTCGCCGATGCGGACGAGCTTCATCACCTCGTCCCGGCTGCCCGCGCCGATGTCGAGGAACAGGTCGTGGATTTTGGGTTCCTTCTTGTCGTCGTCGCCCTTGGTCAGGTGCGGCGCCACCGACCCGAACACGCCGGGCACCGGGCCGTTGCGCGTGTGAATGCTGGCCCGCTGGGCACGGGTGATCGCGGGGTTGATCCCGCCGTTGCGCCGCACGTGGATGAAGCCGTCGTCGGTGACGTAGTTGACCACCATCGCGATCTCGTCGGCATGGGCGGCCAGCATGATGCGCGGTGAACCGCCCTTGTTGCCCACGGCCACGCAGTTGCCGTAGGCGTCGCTAAAGGTCTCGTCGGCGAAGGCGCCCACGTAGTCGAGCCAGACCCGCTGCCCGCGGGTCTCGTGGCCGACGGGGCTGGGCGTGTTGACGAGCGTTTCGAGGAACTGCAGCGATTCGGTGCGCATGGGCGCGGACGGTAAGGGTGCTGGAGAGGGCGGCAAGCGGCGGGACTGGTCATGGGACTCCAATCCGGCTATGCCAAGGCCGTGGCGTTGAACCAGAATGAGCTCGAAGCCGCGCTGGCGGAGATTCAGGCGGAGCAGGACCCGACGGTCCGGCACCTGAAGCTGGCCAGCCTATGTTCAGCGGTCTTTCTGGAGCATGGGCTCAAGCTGGTGGTCGTCGGCGGATCGGCCATCGAGTTTTACACCGAAGGTGCCTATGTGTCTGGAGATTTGGACCTCTGTGTTGAGTCCGGCGTCCGGACCCTGACGCCGGCTCTCCGGCAGGAAATCATGGCCCGGTTCGGCGCCGTTGGTGGCCCCCGGAGCTGGCAGGTGGCCGGGAGCTTCGTCGATGTGCTGTCGACGTTTGAAAACCTGGCCCGAACGCCCGTCCGTGTCTTGGAAGGTCCGTTCGGCGGGGTGCGAATCTCGCCGGTCGAAGAACTGATTGTTGAGCGGGTGTTGGTGGGGCATTACACAGGGCTGAACCACGCTGCCGTGGCTTGTGCCCGGAAGCTGCTGGCAGCGGCGCTCAGCGGTGAAATCGAAACGGACTGGAACGAGGTGCAGCGGTTGGCTCAATCGAATGCGTATGGAAACTGGAACGACGTCAGACAGCTCGTCCACGAGCAGGCCCAAACTCTCCAGCTCAGGAGTCCCTACGATTCCGATGAATGAGCCCATGCCGTGGGAGGATTGGCTCCGTGGTCGCAAGGCGCGGCGGCTGACCGGCATGAAGGTTGGCCCTGAGATCATCCGCCGGCCTGCTGGCGCAGACGATGCGCGCTTGCGGGAACTGTTCGGGGGCGAACGAGGCCTGCCGTTTACACCGGTTGATCGACTCTAGCAGGCGAACTCCCCGAAACGTCCCACACCGCCAAGCACACTTCAGCCCGGCCTGGATCGTTCAGGCAGACGGTGCCGGACCGGATTCGCGGCACCGGTTCGCCTTCCAGCAGGATAGGGTTTTGCTGTGTGAGCGCACGGGCCAGCGACGGGAAGTCTGTATGGCCCTGTGTCCGGAGCTGTGCGCGATTGATTAGTCGGAAGCAGCCGTAACTGCCGGGCGTAACCTGCCTCATCAGCTCCAACGTCAGCCGGCCCATCGTGTAGCGGGGATTGATTTCGACGATGGGCTTGAGCTGGCATGCGCCGGTGGCGTCGCGATAGACGAAGGCGTCGATGCCCAGCGGACCGAGGAAACCGGCCGCGCGCAGTTCGGCGGCAAGGCGGGGCAGCAGCTCGGGATATAGCCGGGGAAGGCAACGGGCCGCCTGGCCGTGGCTGCGGAAACAGTCGGTCACCGTGGAGGGCAGTCGGCGCGCAAAGTCGGGCGCGGCAAAGTTCGCCTGGAACTGTCCGCGCTGGTCGTTAATCAGCCCGGCGTAGCCGACCAGTTCGAGGCCCTTGGGCGTCATTTCCAACTGCACGGAGAGGTCCGCCACCCGCTCCAGCCACGGCTCGACGACTAGGCGCCGCCCTTGTCCGAGGGCGTGTTCCATCCAGCGCCGCTGGGTATCGAGCAGTTCGGGCTCCCAGAGCCGCAGCGCATTTTGGCCGGCGAGGCCGAGCGCCTTTTTGACGACGACGCGGTGATGCCCGCGGCGGCGGATGGCCGAGATGGCGGCCAGGGCATCGGGCAGAGAATCCAATGCGACACCGACGTCCTCGGGTGGAAGCAGGAAGCCGGGACGGAACGTAGGGCAGGCTGCTAGCCTGCCCGAAAGTTTGGGCATCGAGGGCAGGCTAGCAGCCTGCCCTACGTTGTTGACACCTTCGCCCAGCCAGCGTTTCAGGAAGTCCGCACTCCAAGCCTTCGAGTAAAGTTCCGCGATCTGGCCGTTGTAGCATTCCTCAGGTTCCCGTGTTTCGCCGGTCACCTGCGGGAAAAGCGGCGTGAATAGTTCCAAACTATCCGGACCCCAAGCCCACGGGCGCAAGCGACCGAGCTTGCGGTCGCATAGTCTGTGAAGTGGAAGCGCCAGCGTTTTGGAGTGCGGTGGCTTGCCACCGCTTTCGGTTGCGGGACGGACGCATGAGCGGCCCTCGGGCTTGGCTTGCGTCAAAGCGGCAGCTTCGCCCAGCTCCGCCGCCGCACTCCAAGACGCTGCCGCGCTCTCCCCGTCGCGGTGGCCTTGGACACCGATCTCTACAAACTCCGGTAGCGGGAAGCCGGCCTGCTTGAGTCCGCTCAGGAACTCCACCGTCGGCCGTTGTGGCACGAGCACGAGGTCGTCCTGCCGGCAGAGGAACTGCGGCAGGTTCGCGAGGTCCCGCACGAGCGCGGCCTGAGTCTTCACCGGTGTGAACGACCTTCCCTGCGCGATGACGGCTTCGGAGAGCGGGTTGAACCAGAACACGCCCGGCGTCCGGCCCTTGGACTGCGAGAAGACGTCCAGTTGCGCGATGAAGTCCGCGTCGAGCCCGGCGGCGCGGCGGCCCCCGACGTTCACGGCAAATCCTTTCGCCCGCTGGGGCGAGAGCGGGAACTTCAGTTGGCGACAGAAGGCGTCCCAGTCGCTTTCACCCGGATTCTTCCAGCGGCGAAACCACTTCAGCCCATAGGCCACATGGCCGATTTCGTCGCGGTAGATGCGTTCGAGCAGGGCGGCGGAATCGGCGTCGCCCACGGTGCCGAAGCCGCGCGCGAAATGCCGGGCGAAGTCGAGGTTGGCCTGCTCGAAGGTCAGGCTCAGGCCGGCCACGTAATCCACCGGACTCTCCATGCCGGAGACGGCGCGCCAGAAGTAACCGCTCACGGGCAGTTCGCCGAAGGTGATGCCGCAGGCGCGCATCCGCTCGACGTAGAGCCGGGTATGCTCCTGCTCGTCCTTGAGCGTCTGGAGCACGCCGCGGCGGAAGGCGGCCGGGGCGTCAGGAAAGCGGAGCAGCACCAGCGCCATCAGCTCGGTGGCGAGCAGTTCGTGATTGGCGAAGAAGTGCAGCAACCGGCCGCGTTCGGTGCCGTCTTCCAGACGGTGCAGTCCCGGGAATTCGGCCTTGCCCGTGCCTTGGGGCTTGAACTGCAACTCGGCCGGCCGGCCCGGAGCCGGTGGCGCGGCGAGCGCCGGGCCGGGACGTTCGTCGGTGATGACGTCGGGGCAGGTGAGCTTGTCCGCGAGCGTGGTCGCGAAGAGCACCCGTTCGGCGAGGTCACGGAGTTCCATGGGCCACGAACCGTTGGTAAGCCGCGTGCAGTTGCCGCGTGCGCGGAGTCTCACGGAGCGGCGCGCCGTCGAGGCTGATGGCGGGAACCAGCTCAAGCGAACTGTTAGTCAGGAAGACACCGTCGGCGGAGGCCAGTGAAGACGCCGGCGCGGCCCGCTCCTCCGTCTTCCAGTCGAGCCGAGCCGCGAGCGACAGGACGAACGCACGGGTGACTCCGGCGAGCAGACCTGTGTGCAATGGCGCGGTGCAGAGCGTGTCGCCGGCAAACCAGAACAGGTTACTGCTGCTCGCCTCGCCGACGAAGCCTTCGGAATTCAGCAGCAGCGCTTCGTCGGCACCGCGTTCCTCGGCTTCGGCTTTCGCGAGGATCTGGACGAGCTTGTTCGCCGTCTTGGCCGCGGACAGCGGGTCGCCGGTGAGCAACCGGAACGACGATGTGATCAGGCGCCAGCGCATCGGCTGCCCGGGGTCGTTCGCGGTGACCGGATGCTGGGTGAGCACGAGCATCGGTGAGTCCGCGCCGCGGATGGAGTAGCCGCGCCGGCCGGCGCCGCGCGAGAGGTGGAGGCGGAGCAGGGATTCCGGCTGGGCATTGCGGGCGAGCAGTTCCGTGGCGGCGGCGGTCAACGCCGCGTCGTCGTAGGGCACGCGAAGGCGCAGCAACGTGGCGCCGGCGTGCAGGCGGGCTAGGTGTTCGGCCCAGAGAAAAGGCTGATTGCGATAGACGCGGACCGTCTCGAACAGGCCGTCGCCGTAGAGGAAGGAGCGGTCGAAGACGGAGACGCGGGCTTCGCTGGCCGGAACGAAGGCGCCGTCCAGCCAAACCATGCTTGGTGGAGCGACGGAATTCATGCGAGGTCGTTCGGCCTTAGAATGGATGCTGGCCCGCCCTCACCCTGGCCCTCTCCCCCAGGAGAGGGGAACGCCAACTCATGCGTTTCGCCTCCACAGATCAAGCTGCCGAGGACTGCGTGGGGATGCGCCAGAGTGCCTGACTCGTTTCCCAACGTCGCCAGCAGCCCACCTGCCTTCGCCAGCGTCTCCTCGTATTCCGCCTCCGCGACCGAGTCGGCGACAATGCCGGCGCCGACGTGAAACCATGCATGGCCGTCCTGCACGAGGGCGGTGCGAATCGTGATGCTGAGCTGGCTTTCGCGGTTGAAGCCGAGATAGCCGTGGCAGCCGCAGTAGGGGCCGCGCGCGACCGGTTCCAGCTCGTCGATGATCTCCATCGCGCGGATCTTCGGCGCGCCGGTGATGCTGCCACCGGGAAAGCAGGCGGCCAGCGCGTCGAGATGCGTGACGCCTTCGCGCAGGCGGCCCTCGACGGTGGAGACGAGGTGATGCACCTGGGCGAATCGTTCCAGCCGCATGAGGTCGGGGACCCGCACCGAGCCGTATTCGCACACGCGGCCGAGGTCGTTGCGGAGCAGGTCGGTAATCATCAGGAGTTCGGCGTTTTCCTTTTCGCTGCGCTGCAGTTCCCAGGCGAGCTGGGCATCACGCACGGGATCAGCCGAGCGGGGCCGCGTGCCCTTGATCGGCCGGGTAACGATGTGCTGGCCGCTCAAGCGGAGGAACAGTTCGGGCGACGACGAGGCGAGCTGAAAATCGCCGCAGTCGAAGAACGCCGCAAACGGAGCCGGTGAGCGTTCGGCGAGCCGTTCAAAGAATTCCCAGCCGGTGAACGGGCAGGGCGCGCCGAGACGTTGGGCGAGGTTGACCTGATAGATGTCGCCTGCGTGGATGTAACGCTGGGCGCGTTCGACCGCGGCAAGGAAGGCGGGGCGGGGCAGGGAAGTGGCCAATGACGAATGACCAATAACCAATGGGGAATTCGCTGCGGCTTCGTTCCGGATTACGTCGTCCGCACCGTGCAATTGCTGCTGCCACCAAGTGAGCTGTTCTTGGCAGCGCGCTTCAGTCCGGTTGCCTTCCTCGTCCAGTCCGGTCGCGACGATCCACGTTTTGCCGAGCTGGTGGTCGAAGACGACGAGGCTCGCGAAGAAACCCAGATGACAGTCCGGCAGTTCGAGATCGTTCACGGCGCGGCGCGTGAGCCGCGGTTCGACGAACTGCTTCAGGTCGTAGCCCCAGTAACCGAAACAGCCGCCGAGCGGAAACGGCACGTCCACCTCGTCGAGCAGTTCAAAGCGGGCGAGCAACGGGGCGAGGTGCTGCCACGGATTGCCGAACTGGGCTTCGGAGCGGCCGTCGGCGAATCGCGTTTCGCAGGCCGAGCCGAACGAACGGAACGTCAGCATCGGCCGGGCGGCCACGAACGAGTAGCGCGCGCTGGGCACGTCAAAGGAGCCGGTGCGCAGCAGCACCAGGCCCGGTTCGTGGCGCAGCGAGGCGGCCAGGGAATCGGGCGAGTGATGGGTGCTGAACTCTTCGACGACGACGCGCATCGGTCGGGGCGAAGCTGGCCGGACGGTCGGCGGCGTCAATCCCGGAGCGGTGGCTTGCCGTTTGCCGGGATTTGGCGATGACTGGCGGCGTGCAAAAGACGCTGCTGACGTTCGTGGACGACATCTACGAGGACCTCGAGCTGTGGTATCCGCTCCTCCGCTTGCAGGAGGCCGGCTACGCCATGCGCCTCGCCGCTCCGGCGCTGCGGACCTACGCCGGCAAACACGGCTATCCGGCGACGAGCGACCTGCTGCTGGCTGAAGCGCGGAGTGACGACTTCTGCGGCCTGCTGGTGCCGGGAGGGTTCATGCCGGACAAGCTGCGACGCGATCCGAAGGTGCTCGCGCTCACGCGGGAATTTTTCGAACACGGCAAACTCGTCGCCTTCATCTGTCACGGCGGCTGGATTCCGATCTCGGCCAAGATCCTCCACGGCAAACGGGTGACCGGTTCGTTGGGCATCAAGGACGACCTCGAGAACGCCGGCGGCGTCTGGGTGGATGAACCGGTCGTGGTGGATCGGAACCTGATCTCCAGCCGCACGCCGCGCGACCTCGCGCCGTTTGCGAGGGCGATGGTGGAGTTTCTGAACGCGAACGTCCGCTGAAGGAACGGCCAACCCGGGGGTTGCGCGGCGCCGCCGTTTGCCGGAGCGTCCCAGCATGGAAATGGTCACCATCGGCAATTTCTTCAACCTTGCCCAGGCCGAACTGATCACCAGCCGGCTCGAGGCCGCCGGCTTTGACGTGCTGAAGCATGGTTTGAATTCGGCCCTCGGCTTTGACGCCGGCGTCATGGGCGTGGGCGGCATCCGGCTTCAGGTTCCGGAAGATCAGGCCGAAAGTGCCCGAGAGCTGCTCAAGGACTTGGAGGCCGGAGAGGTTCCCGAGTGAAGCTGCCGGCGAAGTTTCGGACGCTCGCGCGACAGTTGGCGGCCGATGAGCTCACGGCTGACCCCGGCCAACTCGGTGCGCACGCCGGCGACAAGTGGTTCGCAACGGCCCGGCCTGAAGCGGTGGCGTTGCCGCGTTCCGCTGAGGCGGTGGGCCGGGTTCTGGCCTTCGCGAACCGGCACGGAATTCCGGTGACGGCGCGGGGTGCCGGGCACGGCTACGTTGGCGGGTGCGTTCCGGTAAAGGGGGGGATTGCGCTTTCATTGGCTCGGATGAACCGCATCGTGGAGATCTCCCGCGGCGACTTTGTCGCGGTGGTGCAGCCCGGCGTGATCACGGCGAAGCTCCAAACCGAGGTGGAGCGGCGTGGGCTGTATTACCCGCCCGATCCCGCCAGCCGCGCCGACTGCTCGCTTGGCGGTAACATTGCCACGAACGCCGGTGGTCCCCGCTGCCTCAAATACGGCGTGACCCGTGACTACGTGCTGGGACTCCAGGTGGCGCTGGCCGACGGCACTTTGGTCCGGTTGGGCAGCCGGACGCACAAAAACAAGACCGGGTTCGACCTTCACCGGCTCTTTGTGGGGAGCGAGGGAATGCTTGGGATCGTGACCGAAGCGACCCTGAAGCTGATTCCCCTGCCGCCGTTCCGCGCGTGCCTCGGAGTTGGATTCTCCGACATGCGCCCGGCGGCCAAGGCGTTGCGGGCGATCTTTGCCGCCGGCTTCCTTCCGGCGGCGCTGGAGCTGGCGGATGAATTCACGCTGCGGGCGGCGGTGAAGCGCACCGGGTCCAAGGAGCTGGCCGGCTGCGGCGCCCACATGATCGTCGAGCTGGACGGGCAGGAGGCCAGCGTGCGGCGGGAATTGCGTGACTTGGAGAAAGCCGTTCGCACGGCGACGCCGAAGTTTGTCCGGCGCGGCTTGGGCCACGCCGGCGTGGAGCGGTTCTGGGGCCTGCGCCGTGAGTTCAGCTACTCGCTCCGGGACACCGGATTGACGAAGCTGAACGAGGACATCGTGGTGCCGCGCGGCCAACTGGAGGCGCTGTTCCGCTTCACCGCCGCGCTTCAGCGCAGACACGGAATTCCGATCGCCTGCTTTGGTCATGCGGGCGACGGAAACATTCACGTCAACGTGATGCGGGATGACAGCGACCCGGCGCAGAAGGCGCTGAGCGAGGTGTGTCTGGACGAACTGTTCCGCGGCGTCGTGAAACTCGGTGGGGTGGTCACCGGCGAGCATGGAATCGGTCTCGCGAAGAAACCATGGTGGCCGCTGGCGGTATCGCCGGAGGCGGCGGCGCTTCACCGCACGGTGAAGTCCGCCCTCGATCCGAAGGGGATTCTGAACCCAGGAAAGTTTCTGGACTGAGCTGTCCGGCGGCCGGGGACGCCTCAGAAGCTGATGCCGACCGTGGACTGGATCGTGAGGTCGTTGGCTTCGACCCGCGGCGGCGGATCGGAGTCATAGAGTTCGATCACGTTGAGCGACACGGTCACCCGCTTGAACAGCGGGTAGCTCGCGGTCAGCTCGAAGCGCACTCGGTAGTCGGAAAACGCCTCCACGTTCGGCAGGAAAGTCAGCCCCTGGTTGACGGTCAGCTTGTCGGAGACGCGCCACGAGAGGTTTTCGGCGAGGCGAATCGACAGGTAGGACTTATCGGTCGCGGTGAGGTAGTTGATGTTCTGGTATTGGCCGCCCAACTCGCCGCGCAGGGTGAACTTCGGCCGTTCGATGAACTTGTAACCCAGGCCGGCGCCCTCATCGAACTCGAGATCGACCCGGCGGATCTCGTCGAAGCCAACCCCGCCCGTGTTGTAGATGTAGGTCCGCCGTTTGGTTCCGAAATCGAAGTCGGTCTTGGTCCGGGCATTCATCCGGTTGGCCGACTCACGGGTGTTCAGGGTGCCGTAGGCGACGCGGTATTCGAGGGTGTTGCGGATGCGGTTATAGGCGTGGTTGGCGGAGGCGTTGCCGTAAAACGTCTGGCGGTCCGCGGTGCCGAAACCGAGGTCCATGCCGAGCTGGATATTGCCGTGCCAGTTGGTGGAATAGGGGACGAGCCAACCGGGCAACCACGAATCCCTGAGGGCCACCGGCGGCGGATTTGTTCCCGGTAAGGGCGCGGGTGTGGCCGGCTTCGGTGCTGCCGCCACCGGCTGCGTTGTGGCCGGTATTGGGGCGGAGGCC
>JAYUSF010000065.1:0-24269 GCA_043755815.1 Verrucomicrobiota bacterium | reverse complement strand
TCTGGCCCGTCAGCGTCGCTCCCTATCAGGTCTGCCTCACGCCCCTCGTGGTCACGCCCGGCAGTCCCACCATGGATCTGGCGGAGAAGCTTTACGCCGAACTTACCGCCGCCGGCCTTGAGGTCATCCTCGACGACCGGGACGAACGGCCGGGCAGCAAGTTCAAGGACAGCGAACTCGTCGGCTTCCCGTTGCGCGTGGGTATCGGCGAAAAGTCGCTCGCCAAGGGCGAAGTCGAATTCAAACCGCGTGGTGGCGCGCTCCAGTCGGTTAAGGTCGAGGAGGCTACTACGGCCGTGATCGCTTGGGTCCGGGCGGAGCAGGCGAAACTTTCGGCCTAATCGGTATCGGGCCGCAATCGCTCCAGCAAACGCCCGGTTTATACAGAAA
Organism: Verrucomicrobiota bacterium; assembly: GCA_043755815.1. GTDB lineage: Bacteria > Verrucomicrobiota > Verrucomicrobiia > Limisphaerales > UBA9464 > CAIWAH01. The sequence continues at coordinate 23,879 of JAYUSF010000065.1, read as the reverse complement.
CCGGGCGTATTCGTTTGCCGGAGTGAATCGGGGGTTAATCAGCCGAATCAATTGGCTCCCTCGTCATTCCACACGCGGATCAAACCCATTGCTTCGGGGGTGAAGGGCTTGGGCATTTTGAATCCGCCGGGTCCGCCCGGACCCCCTTTGCCGGGTTTGCGTTTCGGCGGCATGGCTGCCTCTTTTTCGAGACCGGAAACAGCAATGAGGAGGGGGCTTTCGGTGCTCCTTTTGGCGATGACCACTTTCCCGTCTCGGCCACCCTTGAGGACCGCTTCGAGACCGTCGAGGCGGACGTCACCCCTCTGCTTCTGCTCTCCGTGACAACCGGTGCAGGACGCCTCGAAAAGGGGTTTGATGTCCTCTTCGGGGGTCCGCCCCTTCTTGGATGCGGCAGTTGGCAGTTGGGTGAGGTCGACGTCGTCGGCAAACGCCGGTCCTGCCAGCGTAACGGCTCCAAGGATCAGAAGTGCGGGAATGAGTCCCATGCCGTGGTGAGGCTTTCGGTGGCTGTGACCCGCCTCGTGCGGCGCCGGTTAACATCATTTCAAGTTCGCGGTGGCCGCGGCGGGATCGGTTTCAATATTCGGCCCGGCCCTGATGGATCGCGGCGTTTTCTTTTCCTCGTCGCCGGGCCGTTTGCGGCTTGCTCCGGCGTCGTGGCTGGCCTTTCCTCACCGCCGTTCCCTTTCTGCGTTATGAAGCCACGCCAATACTCCCTCCCGCTCATCGCCCTGGCTGTCAGCCTTGTCGCCGGGCCGACGCTCCTTGCCCAAGACGCGCAACCGCTGCCCGTCCAACCAGGTGGCAAGCTGTCCGGCAACGTCGCGATCCAACTCGTCAAGGTGGCCGACGGACTGGTCGACCCCTTGCATGTCTCCGCGCCCAACGACGGATCGGGCCGCCTCTTCGTGTGCGAGCGGCCCGGCGTGGTCCAAATCATCAAGGATGGCAAGGCGCTCAAAAAGCCGTTCCTCGACCTCAAGGATAAGACGCTGAGTTCGTTCCTTGAAGAAGGGCTCTACTGCCTCGAGTTCCACCCGAAGTTCAAGGAGAACGGACTGTTCTACGTGAGCTACGCCGACCTCTGGTTCAATGGCGCCACGCTGATCACCGAATACCGCGTGTCCAAAGATGATCCCAACAAGGCCGACCTGGACAGCGCCCGCGTGGTCATGCACATCGACTTCCCCTACTGCAACCATCATGGCGGCAAGATCGCCTTCGGCCCCGACGGTTACCTCTACGTGGGTGTGGGTGATGGCGGCTGGGAAGGCGACGTCATCAGCGCCGGCCAGGACCTGCACACCTGGCTCGGCAAGATGCTTCGCATCGACGTGAACTCCCGCACGCCGGACCGGCCCTACAACATCCCGGCCAGCAACCCGTTCATCACGTTGCCGCAACAGATGACCCTCTTCGGTGTGAGCGAACTGGCGTTTTCCAAGATCCATCCCAAGGCCAAGCCCGAGATCTGGGCCTATGGCCTGCGCAATCCGTGGACCTTCTCCTTCGACCGCCAGAACGGCGACTTCTACATCGCCGACATTGGCCAGAATCACTGGGAGGAGATCGACTTCCAGCCCGCGTCGAGCAAAGGCGGTGAAAACTACGGATGGAAAATGATGGGCGGCAGCCATCCGTTCCCCATTGAACTGGAAAAGGGCGCGCCCCGCGTCGGCGTGCTGCCCATCGCGGAATACAGCCACGTGGACCAGGGCATCTGCGTCATCGGCCATGGCGTCTATCGCGGCAAAGCGTATCCGTCGCTCGACGGCGTCTACTTCGTTTCCGACTGGGGCTCCGGCAAAGTCTGGGGCATGAAACGCGACGCGGCCGGCAAGTGGCAGATGCAGGAGCTGCTCGACCTCGACACCCCGCTGCGCCCGACCGGCGGCGGCGAAGATGCCGAAGGCAACCTCTATGTCACCCACGCCACCGCGAACTACGGCGGCCCGGTGGACCCCTACACCAGCGAGCGCGGCGCCGTGTGGAAGATCGTCGCGGCCGACAAGGTGCCGGCGGGGGCGCAAGTGGCGCCGTTGCAGAAATAGTTGAGCCTCCTTCAGGTTGATCCGGCTGTTCCTCTGCTAGGGAACAGCCAGTCCGTTCCGTCCTACAGGCAATGAAACGATTCCGCGTGCTTCAGCTTCTCGGCGCTTTGGCCATCACCACCGTTTTGAATGCGGGCGACAAACCCGCCGAACCCGTCGCCCCGGCTGCCTCTGACCCGCACGCCGGTCACGCGGCCTCCGGCATCAAGAAGGAACTGATCGAAGGGATCACCAAGGCAGATTTCCTGAGACTCGGCGACCAGCCGAAGACGGCAAAGGTCACCTTGGTGTCCGCGTTCACGCAGGACAACTACGGGATGAACTTCAATGGGTATTCCAAGGGCAAAGCCGTCTACACGATCCCGAAAGGGTGGACTGTCGAGGTTACTTTCATCAACCCGAGCCCGGTGCCTCACAGCGTCATCGTGGTGGAGAAGGAAATGGTGCGGAAGTTTCAGATGGGCCAGCCTGTATTCACCGGTGCTTCGGTCCCGAATCCGCAGGTCGGCATGGCGCTCAAGAAGGCGACGTTCACCTTTGTGGCCGACGAGGCCGGTGACTACGTCTTCGCCTGCGGTTTCCCCGCCCATGCGGTGAACGGTCACTGGCTCGCCCTCAAGGTGAGCGAGGACGCCAAGGCACCCACGCTGAAACTCGGTGACGCCGCGCCGGTTGAGGTAAAGTAGCCTTTCAGTGTGTGTGCTGCCGGCTTGCCGCCGGCAGCGCGTGGCTGCCGGCCAAACGTTGGCGCGCTTGCCTACCTTGGTGTGAGCACCGGTGTGGGTGCCTTGGCCCCGTTGAACAGCGGCATGGATTTCTTCACCGAATGGAAGACCCCCCATGCCAACGGGACTCCGATCATCAGCCAGGCCACGGTCAGCTTCAGTTGTTTCATGCGGTCAGTGCTTCGGGGTTTCGGCGAGGTGATGCTGCTCGTGGACCGGCTTCACCATCAGGTTCGCAAGCAGACCGACAAACAGCAGGCCGGCCATCAGGTAAAGCGTCAGGTTATAGGCCTCTGCCTTGGGCACGCCGGCCTGCTTCTGGGCGGTGGAAATGTAGTTGATGAGCGATGGACCAAGGACCGCGGCGATGGACCACGACGTGATCAACCGGCCGTGAATCGCGCCCACCTGATAGGTGCCGAACAGGTCACGCAGATAAGCCGGGATGGTCGCGAAGCCGCCGCCATACATGGAAATGATCACGGCGGTGACGGCGACGAACAGGGCCTGGTTGCCCGTCTTCTGCGTGAACGGGATCAGGCAGTAGAGCGCCGCGCCCAGCAGGAAGAAGATGCAATAGACCGTCTTGCGTCCGGTGTGATCCGACACCGAAGACCACACGAAACGGCCACCCATGTTGAAGATCGAAAGCAGTCCCGCGAAGCCGCCGCCGATCGCCGCACTGACGCCGAACAGATCCTGACACATCAGCGAGGCTTGACCGAGGATGCCGATTCCGGCGCTCACGTTCATGCAAAGCACCAACCACAGCAGCCAGAACTGTGGTGTTTTCCAGGCCGTGTCCACGCCGACATGCTCAGAAGTGATCAACGCCTTGGTCTGCGCCTTCGGGGTCCAGCCGGCCGGCTTCCAACCGTCGGGCGGCACCCGCACCAGCCATGCGCCGAAGAGCATCGAGCCGGCGTAGAGTGCGGCCATCGTCACGAACGCCTCGGCGACCCCCAACGACGTGGCCGTCTTGAACCGGTCCATCAGTTGCACGCCCAGCGGCGAGCCAATCAACGCTCCGCCGCCGAAGCCCATGATCGCCATGCCGGTCGCCATGCCCGGCCGGTCGGGGAACCATTTCATCAGCGTGGAAACCGGGGCGATGTAACCCAATCCCAGTCCGATGCCGCCGATGACGCCATAGCCAAGATAGATGAGCCAAAGCTGGTGGAGTTTTACCCCCAGCGCCGAGACCAGCAGGCCGCCGCAGAAGCAGGCCGCACTGGCGACCATGGCCTTCCGCGGGCCGTTGCGTTCGATCCATTTGCCGAACAGCGCGCCGGAAAGCCCGAGCATGAACAAGGCGAGCGAGTAGATCCAACCCACGTCCGGGATGCTCCAGTCCCGGCCCTTGAGCGATTCCGTAATCCCGAGGAGCCGGGTGAGGGGCACGTTGAACACGCTGAAGCCATAGACCTCGCCGATGCACATGTGCACCGCGATCGCGGCGGGTGGAACCAGCCAGCGGGAAAAGTCCGGGCCGGCGACGGTCGCCTTCCGTTCGAGGAAATTCATGGGAACGCGGCGAGGTTCCCGATGCCGCGGCTCTTGGCAAGCACCCAACGCACCTTCACGTTTTCGGCGTGGACGAATCCGCGTCAGAAGAGCCCGTTGAACTGCCCATCACCGGCGAACTTGACCTGCATCCGTTTCGGCCGGCGGAACTGGGTGAACTGGTCCCCGAATACCTGCGGCTCTGTCGTGAGCGGGGAATCTTGGAAGTGCGGGTGGTCCACGGAAAGGGAACCGGCCAGGTGGCCCGCTCGGTTCATGCGCTCCTTGGCCGGATGCCGGAGGTGGAATCGTTCGGGTTGGCGACGCCGCCCTACGGTGGGCAGGGCGCAACGATTGTTCGGTTGCGTCCACCTGCCAGTTGAAACGGCACTACGGAGCGGCGACTTTCCAGTCGCCGAGGTTGCTGGATTTCTTGTGGCGGCTGGAAAGCCGCCTCTCCGACGGGTGAATTCTCTTTTGCCTTCCGCGGACGCACCGTCAACCTCCCGCGCCGTGACCAAACCGTTGGCCATCGTCTTCCACGAAACCCTGCTGCCGGGGAGCCAGATTGCCAACCGCCTCACCGACCAGGGCTGGCGGGTGCAGACGGTCAGCATCGCGGCCAACGTGCTGGACCTCATCCGGCGGGAGAAGCCGATGCTGCTGGTCGCGCAACTGGCGCTCCGGCATGGCGATTTCTGCGGCGTGATCCGCGAATTAAAGCGCGATCCGGACGTCGCGCACGTCCCGGTCATCGGCTACACCGGCGTGAGGAACAAGAAGCTCCAGGAGGATGCCGTGGCGGCCGGGGCGCGGTTGGTGGCGGCGGACTCGGCGGTCCTCGACCAGTTGCCGCAGTTGCTGGAGCAGGCGCTGGTGGTGGAGTGAGAGTGACGTTGCGCCGCCGTTTGCGGATCCTGCCAGCGGATCTGTGGACGAACTTGCGGTTGTAGTGGCGAAGGTCAGCAAACCTCTTCCGGGCTACCAGCCTTCCGCGACATGGGTCGGTCCTCGGGCACAACAAAGAGGGCAGGCTTGCGCCTGCCCTCCGGTCCGCCTCCCGGTTTGGCTTCAGCCGAAGATCACAGCCGACGGCGACGCCACAGCGTCACGACTCCCGCTCCCAGCGCCAGCGCGGCCGGCAGCATGGTCCGGGCTTCAGGCACTTCATAGACACCGATCTTGCCAGCCACTTCATAGCCCACCAGCAGCAGGGCCCGGCCGTTGGGCGAATCGGCGGCGGAGATGAAGTCGAGGCCCTCGGGCGCCACTTCCCCGGTGTTGAGGTAATCTACGAAGAGGGCATTCAGCGGGTCGGTGATGTTGAACATCATGATTCCCCCGACACGCTCCAAGCCGACGAAGGCCATGATCTGGTCGCCCAACTGGCCGATCACCACGCCTTCCGGTTCGGGGCCCTTGCGGGTTGAGCGGCTGTCAATGGCACCCGGAACGCCGCTGGAGTTGTAGAGGCTGGGAACTTCGAGTGAAGTGATTGTCTCAAAGAGGGACCCGGTGTCGGCTACCCGCGCGCCTGTGTCGGCGTCCCAAATCGAGAAGCTGCGGGTTCCGAACATGGTCAGCCGGTCAATGTCACCGTCGCTGTCGAGGTCGCCGTCGGTGATGGATACGCGGAGTTCCCCCAGCGCGGTGGTGGCCAGCACGTTGCCACCATACTGGAGATCCAGCGCCGCCTTGTAGGCGGGGTCCAGCGCCGGACGGCCGCCGGTGCCTAGTTGGTTCACCCGGGCTTCATCCGTCGTGACCGGATGATTGTTGCCCGCGAAATCGGGGCGACGCGTGTCGCCTTCGTTGGCCGAGACGAGGTAAGTCTTGCCGGCGACGGTGTAGCTGGCGATTCCGTCAGGCATTGGCATTCCATGCACCTGGTCGTTGATCTGCACGCCGTCCACGCTGGAACCGTCAATGGTCTGCTGGATGGTCCCAAGCGGGTTGATCTTGGTCCACTTCTGCGCCGTGAGGTCAAATTCGGCGATGGCGTTGCCCTCCTGCAGGCTGACATAAACCTTGTTGCCCGCCTGGGTGATGCCTTCCGGCTCGGCGTCGAAATAGCGGTTGGCCGCTGCGCTGTTCACGGTGGCGACGCGCAGACTGTTCAAGTTCACACCCGCATCAAGATTGGCGTTAGAGAAGTCGTAGGTCGCGACCCGCGATCCCGTCACCGTGCCGACGTTGACAGAGTTGATGCCGGCCAGGTCCACGACGGTGAGGGAGCCAGCCTTGTCGTAATGCGGCGCGGTCAGGCCTGCGCCTGCGCTGACCGGTTCACCTTCGTTGCCCACAAATACCCGGCTGCCGTCGGTGGAAAACTTCACCGTGTCGGGGTGAAAGCCGACATCCACCGAGTGCAGAACCGTGCGTGCGACCGGATCGAAGAAGACCAGCTTGCCGGCGTCCGTGCCCCGCGTCTGCGGAATGAAGGAAGCCACGCCGAAGCGTCCCTGCGGATCAGCGGCGACGCTGCTGATCGAGAACGCGGAGAGTCCACCCACCGTGCTGAGGTCAACCGTCCCGAGCAGGGAGAGCGAACTGGGATTTGCGAAATCAATAATCTGCACCCCCGCGTTGCCGGGCAGCCCATAGGTGTTGAAGAGCAGTTGGTTCGTCTTGTCATGCACCACGATCTCCGAACTGTCGGCTCCGGCATTGAAGCTGGTCAGTTGTGCCAGGCCCTGGGCCAGCAGCGAGGGGGTCAGGGTGGCGAGGCCGCACGAGGCGGCCATGAGAAGGCGGGATTGAGTGCTCATTGATGTGAAGTCGAGAATGTGGCCAGAGGTCGGCCGTGATTCGGGACATTGTCGTGGGGCAGGTGCCGTGCTGCTGTCGGTTTGGTGACAAATTGGAAAAGGCCGTTGGGTTTACGGCTCCTTTTCCGCCACTGTTGCCAATTGGGAGTCTTGCGCCGCCCCTTTTTTCCGGGACTTCCCCGCGCCTGGCTTTTCCCTGAGTCTAGCGCTGTGCCTGTTTTGGATCTATCGCGCCTGAGGACGTTGCCTTTGGCAGAGCGGAGGAGCCTTTCCCGCGTGGAGGACAGCCTCGTGTCACCTTCAGCGCCGCTGAAGGCGGTTTCCCCGGAGGTGACCGCCAACGTTTGCGAGGCGGCCCAACGAATCCGCGCCGCCCGCGAGCGCGGGGCGGAGGTCATCCTCATGTATGGCGCGCACCTCCTGCGCAACGGTTCGGCGCTGATCCTGACGGAGCTGATGGAGCGCGGGTTCATCACGCATCTGGCCACGAACGGCGCGGGCACGATCCACGATTGGGAATATGCCTGGCTGGGACGCTCGCTGGAATCGGTCGAGGCCAACGTCGCGACGGGCACCTTTGGCACGTGGACCGAGACGGGACACAACATTCACCTCGCGCTGATGGCCGGCGCCTTGTCCGGACTTGGTTACGGCGGTTCGCTGGGCAAATTCATCATCGAAGACGGCTGCACGCTGCCCGCGCCGGAACAGCTCGCGCAGATGATCGCGCAGTTCCCCGCCGATCCGCTGTCGCCGGCCGTCTGCGAACTGCTTTCGGGCATGGCGCGGTTTGGTTTGGACGAGGGACGCCACGAAATCATCCACCAGTGGAAACACGCCAGCCTCCTGGCCCAGGCGTGGCGGCTGGGAGTTCCTGTCACGGTCCATCCTGGGATCGGCTATGACATCATTTCGTGCCATCCCATGTTCAACGGCGCCGTCATTGGTCGGGCGGCCGGTGAGGATTTCCGGCGCTTTGCCGGAGCCGTGGAAGGACTAGACGGCGGCGTCGTGCTTTCGGTGGGCTCGGCGATAATGGCGCCGCAGGTGTTTGAGAAGAGCCTGAGCTGCGTTCACAACCTGCGCTTCCAGGCCGGCCGACCGACCGTTTCGGGCCACAGCATCTACGTGGTGGACTTGCAGGACGGCGGCGGCTGGGACTGGTCGCAGGGTGAACCCCCGAAAACGAACGCGGCCTACTACCTGCGCTTCTGCAAGAGCTTCTCCCGGATGGGCGGCGACATGCGCTACCTGCAATGCGACAACCTGAACTTCGTCCATCACCTCCACCGAGAACTGACGCACGCATGACCTCTGACCGCTTCCACGCGATCACCTCCCGCTACGGCTCGCTCCGCGTCGCAGTGATCGGCGACTTCTGCCTCGACCGCTACTTCGACATCGACCCGGCGCGGCAGGAGATATCCATCGAGACCAACTTGCAGGTTCACAATGTTGTGGGCACGCGCTGCTTCCCCGGCGCCGCTGGCACGATCCTCAACAACCTGGTCGCGCTTGGCGTGGGCACGGTATGGCCGGTGGGCTTCGGTGGCGATGATGCGGAGGGCTGGGAGCTGAACCGCGCCCTGAGGGCCAAGGACGGAGTCGACCTCACCCACTTCGTCACCACGCCCGAGCGGAAGACGTTCACCTACTCAAAGCCGCTGGTGCATCACCCGGGAAAGCCGCCCGAAGAACTCAGCCGGCTCGACCAGAAGAACTGGACCGCCACCCCGGAAAGCGTAAGCCGGCAAATCGGCGAGGCGGCCCACGCGGTCGCGGCGAACGCCGATGCCTTGATCGTCTTGGACCAGGTGGACTTGGTGGGCACGGGTGTGGTCACTGATGCGGTTTTGGAGGTAGTCCGCGAGCTCGCGGCGCGGCGGCCGTTACTGCCCATCTTCGCCGACAGCCGGCGTGGTTTGGGCGGGTTTCCGCCGGTGATCTTCAAGATGAACGCGGCCGAGCTCGCCGCGCTCTCGGGCGCGTCACCGACGGCCTCGCTGGACGAAATCCAGCAACGAGCCGTCGCATTGGCGCGGAAGAATGCACAGCGCGTGTTCATCACGCTGTCGGAGCGCGGCATCGTCGGGGCGGCGCCGTCGGGCGAGGTTTGGCATTCGCCGTGCCTGCCGATCCGCGGGCCGATCGACATCGTCGGGGCAGGGGACTGCGTCACGCCCAACCTGGCCGTCGCCTTGGCGGCGGGCGCGACGATTCCTGAGGCCATGGAGTTGGCGATGGCGGGGGCGAACATCGTGATCCACCAGCTCGGCACGACGGGCACGGCGAGCGTGGCGCAGATTCGGGAGCTTCTGGTTTGAACAGCGAAGTCGCCAAGTCGCGAAGCCAGTTGAAGTGGGCTGCTGGGGTTGCCGGGCTTCTGTGCCTTTGGCTGGCCGGCTGTATCCACCGGGCCCCGCTGGAGCGATACGAGTTCCAACGCCCGCAGATGGGCCTCCCGTTCCGCATCGTGCTCTACGCCCGTGACGCACAGAAGGCGACCAACGTGGCGGAAGCGGTCTGGAGCCGAATTGCCGGGCTGAACTCCATCCTCAGCGACTACGACGAGGACTCCGAACTCAGCCGGCTTTCGCGCACTGGCGGCTCCGGGCAGAAGGTTCCCCTCAGTCGGGATCTGGGAATTGTCCTCCAGGAGGCGGAGCGGATTTCCCGGATCAGCGAAGGCGCCTTCGACGTGACGGTCGGTCCCTACGTGCAGCTCTGGAAACGCGCCCGGCGTCAGCGCGAGCTGCCGCCTGCGGACCGGTTGGAATCCGCCCGAGCGGCCGTGGGCTGGCAGTTTGTAAAGCTGGAGCGAACCGGAGTTTCGCACCAGCCGCTGGCAGCCACGCTGCTGCGGCCGAACATGCGGCTCGATCTCGGCGGCATCGCCAAGGGCTACGCGCTTGACGAGGCGGCGAAGGTGCTGCGTCAACGCGGCGTAGGACACTACCTGGTCAGCGGGGGTGGCGACATGGTGGTCGGCGAACCGCCACCGGGCGAGTTGGGCTGGCGCATTGAGGTCGGCGCCTTGGATGTGACGAACGCGCCCCCTTCACGCTTTGTCCGCCTGCGCAACAAGGCGCTCGTGACCTCGGGCGACCGCTTCCAACGCGTCGAGATTGAGGGCGTCCGCTATTCCCACATCGTCGATCCTCGCACTGGCATTGGCTTGTCGGATCACAGCCTCGTGACGCTGATCGGTCCGAGCGGCATGACCACCGACGCGCTGTCCAAACTGGTGAGCGTGCTGGCACCGGAACGCGGATTTGAACTGCTCACCCGCGAGTTTCCGGGAGTCGAGGCATTGGTTGCCCGGCAGCCCAAGGACGAGATCGAAATCCGGGAGACGCCAGGCTTTCGTCGGTGGCTGGAGCGTTGAGTTCGAACCCCGGCGGCGGGTGGTTGCTCCCGGCCCAGGTTTCCGCCAAGGTGACGATCATGTTACGCCGTCGGCTGCTCTTCCTCGTGCTGTCGCTGCTTTGCCGCGCTGGGGCGATCGAGCCGGCGCTGATCAGCGTGGGCAGCGCTTGGACGTATCTGCCCGGCACCAACGAGCCGCCGTCCATGTGGCGCGAGCCGGATTACGATGACTCGGGCTGGCGGCGCGGGGATTCCGGCTTTGGCATTACCAGCCGGGGCGAGAATACCCACTTCATCGGCGTGCCGCGGGGTGCCGGCACGATGTATTTCCGAAGACCGTTTGTGATCGCGAATCCCGAAGACATCGCCGCACTGGTTCTGCGCCTGGATTGGCAGGGCGGTTTCATCGTGTATTTGAACGGCAAGGAGTTCCTGCGCCGGGGATTGGGAAAACCGGGAACTCCGGTCGCCTATGCGGACCGGGCGGAACTGCGCGTCGCCGGGGCGGCCGAAGATTTTTCCGTGCCGGAATTTCGCGGCCTGGTTCGGTCGGGCACGAACGTGATTGCCGCCGAAGTTCACCTGGCAAATCCGCTGTTGGGTTATGACGTGGTTTTCGTGCCGGAGCTGCTGGCCAACTTCACCCGGGGTCCCTACGTGCAGAACAGCGCCCCGGGCGCGATGGACGTGTTGTGGCGGACGCCGCTGGGCGGGCCGGCCCGGGTCGAATTCGGACTCACTCCGGAACTGGGTGAAACCGCCCCCGCGCAGGCGCATCCCGACTATGCCTTCGCCACGCTCGCCAACCTGTCTCCGGGCACGCGCTACTTCTACCGGGTCAAGGTCGTGACGGCAGAGCGGGAAGTGTCCTCTCCCGTGTATGATTTCCGGACGGTCCCGGCGGCCGGTGACGTCACGGCACTCCTCTTTGGGGATTCGGGGGCGGGAGCCCGAAGCCAGTTTGAAGTGGCCCGGCAATTTCGCAGGCTCAGCCGCGAGGCGGACGTGTTCGTGCATCTGGGCGACATCGTTTACCCCTACCTTGAAATCGGGCTCATGGATACACGTTGCCTGAGCGTTTATCGGGACGTTTTCCGTTCATTGCCGTCCTTCATGGCGTGGGGAAACCATGATCTCCGGTTTGGGGTGGGCCCCTTCCAGTCCGCGTTCCGGATGCCGACCAACTCGACCCCGGCGCTGGATCATCTTGAGGACCGGACGCAGCCTGATTTTTACTACTCATTCGACGCCGGTGACGCGCATTTCAGCGTCCTGTTCTGGCCCTACAGCTCGCAATACTACATGCGCACGAACTGCCCGCAATTGCGCTGGCTCGAAGCGGATCTGGCTGCCTCGACGAAGCGTTGGAAGTTTCTTTGCCTGCATCATCCCGTCCAAACGTCGGGCGCCCACCGCTTCGATGACTACAACCTGAACCGGGTTTACGACCGTCAGGAAGTGGCAGACCGCCTGCTTCCGGTCGCTCGTCGCCATCGGGTGCAGGCCATCTTCAGCGGGCACGACCACAATTTCGAACGGTTCCAACCGGTCGGCGGTGTGCACACCGTCGTATCCGGCGGCGGCGGTGTCGGCCTTTATGGACTCGCGGAGATGGATACCAACAGCGCCTGTTTCTACCCCCGCTGGCATCTTTCGCGGCTTCAGGTCAGCGGCGACACCTTGCGGCTGACGGCCCTTGGGACCGACGGCAACCCGATTGATGTGCTGGAGTTCCGCGATACTCCTGCGGATTCTGCCGACGCCGATGGAGATGGCCTCGGAGACTTGGCGGAAACGCTCGCGGGCAGTGACCCGACCCGGCCGGATACCGATGGCGACGGATTGCCCGACGGTTGGGAGTTCCTGCGCGGAATGGACCTGTCCAAACCCACGGTCACCCGCAGCGCAGATGGGGTCGTCGGCCCGGGCGATCCGGTGTTGCTCGCCGAAATCTTGGATCAGCCGATCCCGCGTCCTCCGACGGAACTCCGGGTTCATGCATTGTCGCCTGGCCGGGTGCAGTTGCGGTGGCTGGGTGCGGTCGGGTTTAGAGCGCAGTTGGAGGCGGCCGCGTCACCCGACGGCGAGTTCCATCCGTTGGTGGAGGCACCGGCAGGGGAACTCCGGGAAGACCGTCAGGCGTTGGAGCTGAACACCGAATCGACGGTCCGTTATTTTCGGGTGCGACTGATCTCTCCGTGACCCCCGGTGTCCGCCTGAAAGAATGGCTACGGCTCGACCAATGGCCTCGAAGGTTTGACCCCAGCCAGTCCACCAACGTGGCGATGCTCGGTTCCAAGCCGCAAGAGGCCATGCTTCCGGGGCGCGGTTGACCGACGGGGCTTCAACCGTTACCGCAACGCCGGTGCCGCTCGTTGAATCCAGCTATCAGGCGCCGTTGCTTCTCCGCAACGGCCACGCCCATACGGTGTATCCGTTTTTGAAACGGAGCGTTCCGGAAGTGAGTTATGCGCGTGAACGGCTGGAGTTGGACGACGGTGATTTCCTCGATCTCGACTGGTCGTCCGTCGGGGCGGCCCATTGCCTGATCGTTTCCCATGGGCTCGAGGGATCCTCGGAAGGCATCTATGTGAAGGGAATGGTGCGGGCCTTCAACCGGCGTGGTTGGGATGCGGTGGCGTGGAACTTTCGCGGCTGCTCCGGCGAAATGAACCGGACCTTTCGCCTCTACCATAGCGGCGCGACAGACGACCTTGATCGGGTTGTCTGCCGCGCCGTGGAACTGGGCTACAGTCGCATCGCGGTGCTGGGTTTCAGCTTGGGTGGAAACCTGACGCTGAAGTGGCTGGGCGAACGCGGCGCCGACATTCCGCCCTGGTTTACGGGTGGGGTGGCGATCTCGACGCCGTGCGATTTGCGCGCTTCGGCCGAGATCATGGCGCGGCCTTTCAACCAACCCTACATGGCCCGCTTCCTCGGCGATCTCCGGGAAAAAATCCGGCGGAAGCAGGCCCAATTTCCCGACCGGATCAGCGATTCCGGTTACGAAACGATGCGGTCGTTCCGTGAATTTGATGATCGTTACACCGCGCCGATCCACGGTTTCCGCGATGCCGAGGACTACTGGGCGCATTCGAGTTCGCGGTTCTACCTCGATCGGATCCGGGTGCCGGTGCTGCTGCTGAATGCCAGGGACGATCCGTTTTTGTCGCCGGAATGCTTTCCGCGTGAACTGGCGTCGGCGAGCCCCTGGATCCACCTCGAGGTGCCGGAACGGGGTGGCCATGTGGGTTTCGTCGGCAGCGGGCTGCGGGCCGACGAATACTACAGCGAGCGTCGGGCGCTTGAATTTCTCGGAGCCGAGCCTGTCGGCAGGCCCGGCGGACAAACCGATCCCGCGGGCGGCTGAAGCGGAACGCTCCGACTCCGGCCGCCCCGGGAGCTTCCTGGGAACTCAGGACTGTTTTCGGCGGAGGCGACGGAAGACGCCTCCGAGCAGACAGCCGGCACCGGCGATGGCCGCCCATTCATCCGGCTCCGGGACCGCGCTGAGGGCGGTGGGTTCGCTGTAGATGAAGTCGTCCATGGCGACGACGTCGGTGCCCACGCCATCAAGATTACCCGCACCGAGAGCCAGGTTGCCGGCCGTAATGTGAACGCGCGCGGCCACCTGGCCGGGATCGAGCTGGATGCCGACGAAGGAAAGGCCGCCATCGTTCACCGGTGCAAACGCGCTGGCGAGCAGCGTGTTGTTGGCGTCAAAGAGTTCGATCTTGGTCAGATTGGCGAGGTCCACGTCGGTGAAGACGGCGCCGAAGGCGGTGACTCCGGCGGCGGTCCCGGGGGCGTTGGGCAGGGCGAACGTGGTGTCCAACTCGGCCGAGCCATTGGCCGCGAACAGCCGGTTGGCACTGTTCAGGGTGAACTGGGTTTCGTAGGCAACGTCAAGGTTGTTGAACTTGAAGCCGGCCCCGCTGGCGACGTTGGCGCTGACCAGGAAACCGCTTCCCGAAGTGGTAAAGAGCGCGCCGCGGCGTGAGCCGGCCTGGCCGTTGAAGTCGGTGCTCTGGTTAAAGAAGGACGCCGGCATGGCTTGCGGCAGGGCGGCGGCGTCCCAGTTGATTTCGCGCCGGCCGTTCGTCAGCGTCGTGCCAAGCGTGTTGTTGGCGCCGTTGTTGGCGCCGCCGATCGCGGTGCGAAAGTCGGCCACCGTGGTGAGCAGGGCTGCCGAATCTGCCCCGATTCCAGAGAAGGAGCCGGCCTGGCTTGGGGAGAGAGTTGTGGCAATTGCCAGCGCCAGTGCGCCGGCCCGGAGGTTTCTATGATGATACATTTGAGTGTGCAGTTGTGGGCTTGTGAACCGCCCTTCGACACCGGTGACGACACGCCGTCAAAAAACGTTACCGCCGAATTTCAATGAAAGCGTGCGACCTGGAATTTGCACCAGTGGCCGGAGGCGAGGCGCCACCGACGTCCCGCCGCCAACACTCTTTTCTTCGCCCGGACACGGTTCTCGCGTAATGAAACCGGCGCCTCCCGCGTCACTGGCGGTGTGAACAGTCAGACGGGTTCGGGAGCTCCCCAATGGCGCCTCCCGGTTTCGACATGAACGGTTGCTTGGTCCGCGTGCGCGCGGGCGACCAGTCGGCTGCCGGGGATCTGGTGGCGGAGCTGGTGCCGCTGGTGCGCAAGATCGTTTCCGCTAACCTGCCGTGGCAGGCCAGTCCCGAGGACCTGAGTCAGGAAATCTTTGTGAAGGTGTTTTCACATCTGGATCAGTTTGTGGGCGGCGTCCCGTTTGAACACTGGGTCGCCCGGGTCGCCGTGAACACCTGTCGTGACCACTTCCGGCAGGCGGCGCGTAACCGGGAGATTCGCTGGTCTGACCTTCCCGCCGAACAGTCCGAGTTACTGGAGAACCTGGCCCACGATTCCGTCGATGAGAATTCCGCGGCGAGCCAGCTATCCGCGCGGGAGCTGGCGGACCGGTTGATGGAATCCCTCGGGCCCGAAGACCGGGTGGTCCTCACGATGTTGGATCTCGAACACCGCTCCGCAGCGGAGGTGAAGGCCGCAACCGGCTGGAGCATCACCGCCATCCGGGTGCGGGCCTTCCGGGCGCGGCGTCGGCTGCGGAAGGAACTCGCCCGCCTGCAACCGGAGGCAGCGCGATGAAGCATTCTCCGCCCAGTTGGGAACGGCTTGCGCGTTTGGCCAGCAAGATGTCCGGCGCTGAAACGCCGGTGACCCGGCTTCGGGTCGAGGAAATCGCGGTGGTGGCGATGAAGAATGCGTCCCTGAGCACACCCGGGATCGGCGCGGAGCTGCTCGGCTGGCTGGGGTTGCCCAAGGTCTGGCTGCCGTTGGTCCTCGGGGCGCTGCTGCTAGGCGGTTGGGGTTTGCAGGGGCAGTTTAGTCCGGAACGGCGGTCCGAGGCGCGTTACGAAGGCTGGGCCGGGGCCACGCTGCGGCAACTCAAGGCGTGGTATCCGCTGGAGTGTGAAGATGCCGGCGAAATCGGCCTCCTGATGCAACGACGTGTGGAGGAGCTGAAGCAATCGCCGCCCAACAGCGGGCAATCGCGGGAGCTCATTTCTGCGACCGAACGGGATCTGTTGGGCCGCCTCACGCCGGAACAGCGGGTGCTGTTCGCCGCCGAACAGGCCCGCCTCCGGGAGCGCTGGTTTCCGGCACACTAACCCATGCGCGCCACGGCTGGTCCAGCTTTCGTGCGGTGGGTTCGAAACGGGGCTTTCACGCTGATCGAGCTCTTGGTGGTCATCACCATCATTGCGATTCTGGCCGGCATGCTGTTGCCGGCCCTCAGCCGCGCAAAACAGAAGGCCGGTGCAATCGCTTGCCTTGGCAACTCGCGGCAACTTCAGCTCGCGTATCAGCAATACACCGGAGACCAGCAGGAGCTGCTCCCAGACAATTCGACCGATCCGGGTAACGCTTCGCTGAACGGCTCGGCGACTTGGATCCAGGGCAACGTCCAGGAGTGGACCTCGGACTACGCCTCCAACGTTGTCCGCTCGGCGCTGTATCCTTATGCCTCCGCGCTGGCCACGTATCGCTGCCCGACCAGCCGGGCTTTCGTGCGCGACACGTCCGGCAGGCCAGTGCCGCATAATCGTTCCTATTCGGTGTCGGCGTGGCTGAGTTGCAATGCGATCACCAATTCTGTGAAGGGAGCCGCTCCCATGTCGCCGAGCATCCTGCGGCGGAGCGCTGAGATTCCGAATCCTTCCCGGACTTCGGTCTGGCTTGAGGAGAACGCGGTGAGCATCGACAACGGCTCCATCGGGCTTCGTGGCCCCGACGCGTTCTCGTGGTTCTGGCATCTACCGGCCAGCCGCCACGGTGACAGCGCCACGCTCAGCTTCTTCGATGGTCACGCGGAAATATGGCGCTGGACCGGTCCGACCATCCGGCGGGCGAACTCGGTGGAATTCAATGCGGACGATACCCGGACCCAGCGGCCCAATCTGGGTGCCAACCCGACGCTGGCCCTGCCGACGCCCGAGAACGATCCCGACCGCCGCCGGCTGATCGAGACGGTGCCGGTTCAGTAGGCCTTTGGCGGCTTACAAATCTGTAATGGTCGGGAAAGCCTCCCGTCATTCCGGCGATGTCTGTTCTTGTCCGATGAACAACGCGACATTCGCCATGAAAGACAAAAACAATTCCCTGAGTAAGTTTATCCCGCTGCTCCTGTTGGGCGGCATGATTGGAGCCCGCACCGCCGTTTGGGCGGGTGGCAAGGGTGAGAAGACCAAACCAGCCACCGAACTGAAGCTGACCGTCGACGACACGCCCATCGCCCGGGACGGCCGGATCGCCAGCAGTTTCTCACCGGTCGTCAAGAAAGTGGCCCCGAGCGTCGTCAAAGTGTTCACGGTCCAGAAGGGCAAGGTGGTCATGCAGGGCGGCGGGCCGGGCTTTGGCAATCCGATGTTCCGCGAATTCTTCGGGGACGAATCGCCTTTTGGCCCAGGGCCCGGGCGCCAGTTCCGGACGCCTTCGCAGAAGGGCATCGGCTCCGGCGTCATCGTTACGAAGGACGGCTACATCATCACCAACAACCACGTCGTGGATGGTGCGGACGAGGTCAATGTCTCCCTGAACGACGGTCGCGAAATGAAGGCAAAGGTCATCGGCAAGGACCCGAAGAGTGACGTCGCCGTCATCAAGGTCGACGCCAAGGATCTTCCCGCCATCCAGATCGCGGACAGTGACAAACTCGAAGTTGGCGATGTCGTCCTCGCGGTGGGCAACCCGTTCGGCATCGGCCAGACGGTGACGATGGGCATGGTCAGCGCCATGGGGCGCGACGCACGCGGTCTGGTGGATCTGGACTATCAGGACTTCATCCAGACCGATGCGGCAATCAATCCCGGCAATTCGGGCGGTGCCTTGGTGGATGCCCAGGGTCGCCTCGTCGGAATCAACACCGCCATTTTAAGCCGGAGCGGTGGCAATCAGGGCATCGGCTTTGCGATTCCGACGAATCTGGCCCGAGACGTCATGGGGGAACTG
The DNA here is from genome assembly GCA_043755815.1 of Verrucomicrobiota bacterium. Taxonomy (GTDB): domain Bacteria; phylum Verrucomicrobiota; class Verrucomicrobiia; order Limisphaerales; family UBA9464; genus CAIWAH01. The sequence goes on along the minus strand of JAYUSF010000065.1, from coordinate 5,963 downwards.
GTTTCGGACGGCAAAGTGACCCGTGGCTATCTCGGGGTGCTGATTCAAGACGTGACGCCGGGCTTGGCGAAGGAGTTCAAGTTGGAAGACCGCAAGGGTGCCCTCGTCGGTGAGGTGACGCCGAAGGGTCCCGCCGCCAAAGCCGGAGTCGCGAGCGGCGACGTCGTGGTTGAGGTCAACGGCAAGGAGATCTCCGACAGCCGGCACCTGAAGCTTGAGGTTGCCCGGATCAAGCCCGGTGAAACGGCTACCCTCAAGGTGTTGCGTGAGGGTGATGCCAAGACGATCAAGGTGAAGGTCGGCGAGCTGCCCGGGCAGCAGGAGCTAGCCAAAGGTGATGCCTCCAAAGAGGACGAAGGCACGCTCAACGGGGTGACGGTCTCAGATTTGGAGCCCCGGATGCGGCAACAGTTCAATATTCCCGCCAAAGTGACGGGTGCTCTGGTCGCTCAGGTGGAACCTGACTCCGCGGCGGCGGAAGCTGGCCTGCAGGCCGGCGACGTAATCCTCGAGATCAATCACGAAGCTGTCTCAGGTGCAGCGGAGGCGGTGAAACTGACCGAGGATCCGAAAGACAAGACGACGCTGCTGAAACTTTGGACCCGTGGCGCCACCCGCTTCGTCGTGGTGGATGAGTCGACCAAAGGATGATCGAGTTTTTGTGTGGTTGAGTTCACCGGGTTAGTGGGTTGGGGCGCCGCCGGCAGGAAACTGTCGGCGGCGTTTTGCGTTGGCGCGGACCGGTGTTAGCCTTCGCCGCACTCAACGAGAATCTTCGTGAAACCACCGCAAAACGAGCCTGCCGCCGGGACGGAATCCGCCCTCGCTTCCCGCCCCGTGCCCAAGCCGCTCACCGACAAGCAGAGCGAACCCGACCACCGGCAGTTGCGGATCGACAAAGTTGGCGTGCGCGGGCTGCGCTTTCCCGTGCAGGTGCGGGACAAGTCCACGCACGAGCTCCAGAACACCGTCGCCACCGTCGGCCTGTTCGTGGACCTGCCGCAGGAGTTCAAGGGCACGCACATGAGCCGTTTCATCGAGGTGCTGAATGCGCACGGAGCGGTCATTCACGTCGCCAACATCCCGGACATGCTCACGGCGCTGCAGCAAAGGCTTCACGCCCAGAACGCGCACCTGGAGATGGAGTTCCCCTACTTCATGGTCAAGAAGGCGCCCGTCTCAGGGAAGGAAGGCGTCGTGGACTACACGGTGCGTTTCGACGCCGCCATGGTCGGCCAGGAACTCGACTTCCTGCTAACGGTGAAATGCCAGGTCACGACGCTCTGCCCGTGCTCCAAGGCCATTTCCAAATATGGCGCCCACAACCAGCGTGGCGAAGTCACCGTGCAGGTTCGCTCCGAAAAGATCGTCTGGATCGAGGACCTGATCGCGCACATCGAGTCCAGCGGCAGCAGCGAGATGTATTCACTCCTCAAGCGGGAGGACGAAAAGGCGGTCACCGAGCGCGCCTACGAGAACCCGGTGTTCGTCGAGGACTTGGTCCGCAACGTGGCGCTGAAGCTCAACGCCCTGCCGGAGATCAGTTGGTATCGCGTGGAGGCCGAGAACTACGAGAGCATCCACAACCACAACGCCTACGCCTGCATTGAGAAGGGGTGAGGCGGGTGGAGCGCAGGGCTCCAGCCCTGCGTAAACCGCTTGTCGAAGCGGCGCAAACCGTGGGCGGGTTGCCCGCAACCCGCCGCGGCTTCCCGGTGAAAACCGCTCACATTTCCTTGGCCGTGAACCACTGGAACTTCCGGACTAGGCCGACCGCGTGGCGCGAAGCTCCAACCGAACGAGCGCGTCCACTGGCCGGCTGGAGACTCACGCCACCGGGGCCGCAGCATTCAACCTTGCAGGGCCGGAGCCCTGCGCTCCAGGCACAAGCATCCGACTCCACACCTCCGGCACCGTCACTGCCGGATCGTGATGCAGGATCGTCTGCCAGCTTCGGGCGGCGCCGGCCTCGATGTTCTCCGCCCGGTCGTCGAGATAGAGCAGGTCGGGGCCGGCCAAACCGGTGATGGTTTCAATCGCCTCGTAGATTTTTTGCGCCGGTTTCATGCAGCCGACTTCGTGGCTGTAAACGTAGCCGGTGAAGTGCGCGAAGAACGGAAAGCGTTCCCGGATGTGCCCGATGGCGATCTCGTTGGTGTTGGAGAAGATGAACGTCGGCACACCGCGTTCGCGCAGTTCCCGTTGCAGCGCGATCATCGCCGGAATCTCGGAGAAGATGTCCCCGAAGGCTGCGCGGAACTCGGCCAGCGTCCCGTGGAAACCCGTGAGCCGGCCAACCTCGGCGAAGAATTCGGCGGTGCTGATTTCGGCGGATTCGTAGCGATGGAGCAGGGGAGACTGATCCACGATCCGTTTGAACTCCTCCGCGTCGAACCGGCTCTTGGGCGCGAGCGTCCGCGCGGCAATCCGATAGTCGAAATCGAGCAACACTTTGCCGAGATCGAACACCACGGCTTTGGGTTTGAGTGATTGGAGCTTTGGCATCGGAGTTCTAGGAGAGTTCCCGGCGTCCTTCCAGCGCGCGGCTTAGGGTCAGTTCATCGGCGAATTCCAGACCGCTGCCCGCGGGCAGTCCCTGGGCAATCCGGCTTATGCGCACGCCAAAGGCCGTCAATCGCTTGCCGAGGTAGTGGCAGGTGGCGTCACCCTCCACATCGCTGCTGAGCGCGAGGATCACTTCCTTCACGCCTTCTGCGGGCACGCGGCGTTCCAGTTCGGCGAGCTTCAAGTCCTCCGGCCCGACGCCGTTCAGTGGACTGAGCTTTCCGCCCAAGCTGTGGTAGCGCCCGCGGAAGGTGCCGGATTTCTCCAGGCTCAGGATGTCCAGAGGGCGTTCCACGACGCAGAGCAGGGTGCCGTCCCGGCGATCGTCAGCACAGATCGGGCATGGCTGGGACTCGGTGAGCGCGCCGCAGCGTTCGCAGTTGGCGACCCGTTCGCGGGCGACGACCAGGGCGTCGGCGAGCTGCCGCACGAACCCGGTGTCGGTCTGGACCAGGTGCAATGCCAGCCGTTCCGCGGAACGCGGACCAATGCCGGGCAGGCGACCCAAGGCGGCAACCAACTGCGTGACGGGTTCCGGCAGGGAAGTCACATCAGCCCCGGAATGCTCAGCCCCTTGGTGACGGCACCCATCTCACGGTTGGCCGTTTCTTTGGCCTGCGTGAGCGCGCTGTTTACCGCGGTGAGCACGAGGTCTTCGAGGAACGCCACGTCCTGCGGGTTAACCGCATCAGGGCTGATCTTGATCGAGACGAGGGTCTGATCGCACTTGGCGACCGCCTTCACGGTGCCACCGCCGGCAATGCCTTCGACGGTGCGGTTGGCGAGGCTCTCCTGGACGCGCGCCATGTCGGCCTGGATGCGCATCGCCTGTTTCATGAGCTGATTTGGATTCATGGAAAAGTGGTGAGATGGAAGCGTGGATCGTCGGAAGGGCGGACCGGTTCAAGCAGCGCTCTCGGCCGGAGTGGGCCCCCGGACCTCGATCAGGGTTGCTTTGAAAACCTCCAAGGCGGCCTTGATCGCCGGGTCGTTGGCGAACTCCTCCTTGTTGAGCCGCAGGGGCGTCGGCTTCGCCGGCTTGGCCTCCGGTGCTTTGGCGGCCGGCAAAGGACGCGGCGCCGTTGCGGCCGGGCGGGGAGCTTCTTCGGAGTTTCTTGCGGATTTGAGCGCGACCATCTTTACCACGACATCGCCCACCCCGAGTTCGCTGAGTTTGGCCGCCAGCAGAGCGGAAGTCCGGGGCGTGTTCAACAGGTCGAAGTCGTCTTCGGCAAAACCAACGGAAAGGTTCCGGCCCACGAGCGACTGCGGCTGGCCGGCGGAAAGCTGGGATCTGAACATGGGTTCATTGGCAAAGGCGGCGACGAGGCCCCTCCAGATGCCGTCCGCGTTTTCACCGCCGCTCAACGTGTGGACCGGCGCAGCCGCGGGCGGCGGCGCTGCCGGTGCTGGAGCCGCCTTCGGCACTTCGGCCGCAGGAGTCGTCGCCTGGACCGGGACCGGCGCCGAGGTCGCGACCGGCGTCGGAGCTGGAACGGGGTCTGCAACCGGTGTTCGGAGTGCCGGAGCGGGGGCCGGACCGGCGCCTTCGCGGAGTGCGCGAAGCTGTTTCAACACGGCGTCGAGGCTGCTTGCTTCGCGGGCTTGGATCGCCTTGAGCAGGGTCACTTCGAGGAAGATGCGCTTACTGGCCGAGTCTCGCTGGCGGCCTTCGGCGTAGCTGAGCACCTCCAGCACGCGAGTGAGTTGCTCCGTCTCGATCCGAGCCGACTGCGACACCAACGCGGCCAGCTCGGCTTCGCTCACCTCAATCATCGATCGGTCGCCCCGGCTGACCTGGAAAATCAGCAGGTTGCGGAAGTGGTTTAACAGGTCGCCGAGCAGGCGGCCGAGGTCCTTGCCACTGCGGGCAAGCTGATCGAGCAGGCTCAGTGCCGGACCCGCCTCGCCCGCGAGGATGGCCTGAGCCAGCTCCAGCAACTGCGCCCGAGCGGCGAGTCCGAACATCGAGAGCACGTCCGCTTCAACCACCGTCGTGCCACAAAAGCTGATGAGTTGGTCAAGCGTCGACTGCGCGTCGCGCATCCCGCCGTCGGCGCCTCGGGCGATGGCGTGGAGCGCCGGTTCGTCAATCTGCACTCCCTCCTGGGCGGCGATCTTTCCAAGGTGTTCGACGATGAGTTTGGCCGGGATGCGCCGGAGGTCAAAGCGTTGGCACCGGCTCAGAATTGTCGGCAAGACCTTCTCGGGGTCGGTGGTCGCGAAGAGGAACTTCACGTGGGCCGGCGGCTCTTCGAGCGTTTTCAGCAGCGCGTTGAACGCCGCCGTCGAAAGCATGTGCACCTCGTCGATGATGTAGAGCTTGAACTTCGACGACGCCGGAGCAAAGCGGGCCGTGTCGCGCAGTTCGCGGACCTGCTCCACGCCGTTGTTCGAGGCACCGTCAATTTCCAGCACGTCCAGCGAGCGGCCCTCGGTGATCTCCTTCACCCGCGGATCGGCGTCGTCGAACTCGGGCTTCGGGCCACCGGTGCAGTTCAAGGCCTTGGCAAAGATGCGGGCAAGCGTGGTCTTGCCCGTGCCGCGCGGACCGCAGAACAGGTAGGCGTGCGCGATGCGGCCCGACCGGATGGCGTTGGCCAGCGTCGTGGTGACGTGTTCCTGACCGACCACATCCTCAAACCGCTGGGGGCGGTATTTTCTGGCGATGACCTGATACGACACGGGCGGAAAGTTCGATTTGCGATTACCGGCTAACAGTTAGGTCCACCGGCCTGCGGGGTGGACGCCCGAAAGGAAAGTCCGGCCGCGACCAAAGCTCAAATCGCAAATCAGAAATCGAAAGGGAAAGGCTAGGGTGACCACGGCAGACGGGAGCAAACTACCGTTGCTGCCTTCCGGCCCTGGCGGGGTTCGTAAGTCCGCGTTCCATGGGCCCTAGCGGCGCGGAACTTAGGAGAGGCCATGGTGAGGGGGCAAGCCCGAGTTCAGGGAATTCCTCAGAGAGCAACTCGATGCCGTCCTCCCCTGTTGCGAAGAAGAGACGAACTTTACGCCTTCAAGGGGACAGGTTGATCGAGTTGGCAACGGGACATTTCGATCAAGTTCAGAAGCGCCCCGCGGACTTGGTGTCGAAACTCGCTAAAAATGTCGCCTGTTTAACTCACGGGAAAGTGTCCCCTTGGTTGTTGGTTTTTTTGGTCCGGTTTTTTCGGCTGGGGTGCGGGCTGCCCGGCGTTCTGCACCGCCGCCCGCGCGCCGGACGGCGGTGGCGGTGGTTCAGCCGCCAAGGATCGCCTGTGCGGCCAGCGGCGAACCCAGCCCGAAGAAGAGCTCGCGGTTGGCCGCGCAATGCTCTTTCTGTAAATTCGGTGAGCATCAGTTGGTGAGTGGGGTTTTGGGGACGAGGCTGAGGTAGATTTTCCCGGTTTCCCAAT
>JAYUSF010000064.1:0-24386 GCA_043755815.1 Verrucomicrobiota bacterium | reverse complement strand
CCGTTCTTCACCACCGCTGCACTGCCACAATGCTGACACTTCATGCCCCAAGCCTGCCAAGCCCACCGCACTTATCAATACCTATTGAGCAATCCCGTTTCGTAAGGGCACTGTTCAGTGCGCTCGATCGACCGCTGCTCAGACGCCATCCCGATTCGGCTCTCGCCACTCGGGGACGAAGACCGTCCGCGCTTGTAGCTTGGCAGCGGTCCTAGATTGGCGGCCAAGGAATGGCCCAGTTTGAGGGCGCCGCCGCCGGGGTGCCTGGGGACGTGAACCTTGATCTGAGCCACACCCCGCCTTGACGGCGAAGGGCTGCGTCTAAGACTCACGCCATGCCGATCTACGAGTTTGCGTGCCCGAAATGCCGGCGGATTTACAGCTTCCTGTCCAAGCGGGTGAATCCGTCGCATTCACCCACGTGTCCCAAGTGCGGTTCGAAGAAGCTGAGCAAGGAGATCAGCCGGTTCGCCATGATCAAGGGCATGGCCGAACCCGCCGCCAAGCCCGATGGCGGCGGCGAGGACGGTCCGCCGATGCCCGATCTGGACGATCCGCGCGTGGAACGGGCCATGGCCGAGATGGAGCGCGACATGGAGCATCTCGATGAGAACAACCCGAAGCACATGGCTCACATGCTTCGCAAGATGAAGGATCTCATGCCCGCCGGCACGATGCCCAAGGAGATGGAAACCGCGATCAAGCGGCTCGAAGCCGGGGAAGATCCGGAGAAAATCGAAGCCGACATGGGCGACGTGCTCGGGGACTTCATGGGCGGCGAAGGCGGCCCTGGCGGGGCCGGGGGCGGGGCCTACACCAAGGACAGTGGGCTCTATGACTACTGAAGGGGTGGCAAAGGCGAGCTAACCGGCCTAGGACTCCGCGACGAAAATGAGCTGAGCGGCCCCGGCAATTTGCGGGACCGGGCGTCAGGGCGATAGCGTGTCACCGTGACATGTCCCAACCCTCGGCTCTGGGCAGGTGCCGCGGCTTTCGTGACTGAGGCGTGGTAGATTTGGTTGTCGTTTGGAATCAGAGCCGCGTGCCCTCTAATGGCCTTGGGTCCGCCTAAACGGCCCTGAAGCGCATCAAGAACGTCCTTCAGCCGATTGTCCAAGTCGTGCCAAGGTAGCCGGCTCTTCTCGAAATAGAGGACGACGTTGACCGCCAGCCGATCATCCAAACAATACCTGATCCCGTGTGCCTGCATCGCGGGATCAGCGGTCTCGTAAATCCGCTTTCGCCAAATGTTCCTGGGGCGGACGTAAGGTGGCAGGCGAAAATGTAACTTCAGCGCTCGCTTCGACATAGCCTTCCGAGGGCGTAACTACCGCCCGAGTTCCTGCGCCGACTGCAATTTCCCGTCCCCGCCAAAGGTCAGTCGCAGCGTGGGCCGGCCGCCCACGGTTCCGAGCGTGGTGCCGGTGCCCGCGGCTGAGTTCGAGCCAAAGCTCGCCAACCCGAGGCTGACCGTCATGCCGCCGCGCCGCATGAAGAACCAATCCGCCACCCGCCCGCCGTCGGACAGCGTCTCCGTCTTGTCGGGCGGCCCGAGTTCTTTCACCGCGTTGTCGTAGGTGTAATTGCCCAGGCGTCCCGGCCAGTCGGTCTTGCCGGCGGTGGCGCAGCCGGCGAACAGCAGGAGCACGCTCATTATGGCGGCGAAGCTTCGTTGCACGGGAGCCAGCGTAGCCGGGAACGCTGGACGGTAAATCTGGGATTTCGGCTTGCGACTGGCATGACGTGTCCGGGCTTTCCATAGCCGCCGACGTGAGGATGCGGATTCTACCAGGAGTTACTCGGGAGTGACTCCGCCTCGTTACCTCGGCGGCCACGAACATGGCATTTTCACCACTGATGGCCCGAGGTTAGCGCGCGGTCGAGATGCGTGTAGCCACCGTCCACGAAGATGAACTGGCCGGTGACGTGGCTCGCGCGGTCCGAGGCGAGCCAGAGGATGGAGTCGGCGAGTTCCTCGGCCTTCGTGAGCCGGTGGCCAAGCGGCACGAGGCGTTCCACCTGGGCGCGAGCAGCGGCGGGATCGGGCTGGGAATTGAACCAGCGGTCGTATTGGTCCGACTCGCATTCGGCGGGCACCACGCAGTTCACGCGCACGCCGTCCTTGCCCAGCGCGACGGCCCATTCCCGGGTCAGCGCGTTGATGGCGCCCTTGGCGGCGGCGTAACCGGAGGTGCCGCCCTGGCCGGTCCAGGCGACCTTGGAGGTTACGTTCACGACATTGCCCTTGGTGGCTATGAGGTGGGCGCGGGCGTGATGCGTGAGGGAGAAGACGTGCAGCAGATTGCGCTGGAGCGAGCCGAGGAAATCGGCGGGCGTCGCGGTGAGGGGCACGCTGTCGTTCACGCCGGCGTTGTTCACCAGCACGTCGAGCCGGCCAAACGCCTCCACCGTGTGCGTGACGGCGCGGAGGCAGTCCGCCTCGTTCGTCAGGTCGGCCTGGATGAAGACGGAGTGGGGCAGTTCCGCCGCCAGTTGGCCACCGGCCGCCGCGTCGCGGCCGATGATCGCCACCCGGGCGCCTTCCGCGGCGAAGGCCCGGGCGGTGGCGGCGCCGATGCCCTTGGTGGCGCCGGTGATGAGGACGGCCTTGTGCCGCAGGTGGAGATCCATGCGCGGACGTTCCAAGGAGGAAGCCGAAAGCACAAAGCCGAAAGTTCAGCCCGGCGAAAGGCGCGGATCGCTTTCTCCGCTTACTTGCTGCCGGGCTTCGTGGCCGGAATCGCCGCAAGGTCGGCCGGCAGGGCTTCGGCGGCGAAGGTCTCCACATTGAGCGCGATGAGGCTGAACATCGGCACGCCGAGGTCCACGCCGCCGTTCGAGCGGTCCACCACCATGGCGACGCCGGGAACCACGCCGCCGAGCTCACGGACGATGGCGATCGTTTCCGCCACCCGGCCGCCCTTGGTGACGACATCCTCGACCACGAGGCAGCGTTCACCGGGCGCGATCTTGAAGCCCCGGCGCAGCACTAGCTTCCCGTCTTCCTTTTCCGCAAAGATAAAGCGCAGGCCCAACTGCCGGGCGACTTCCTGGCCGATGACGAGTCCGCCCATTGCGGGTGAGATGACCGTCGTGGCGCCGAGGGGGCGAAGCTTTTCCGCGAGCGCGGCGCCGAACCGTTCGACGATCGGCATTTGCTGGAGCGCGAGCGCGCATTGGAAGAACTGCCGGCTGTGCAGGCCGCTGCGGAGCACGAAGTGGCCCTCCAGCAGCGCGCCGGTCGAGCGGAACAGGTCCAAAGCTTCCTGAGTGGTCACGGCGGTGACGGTGCCGATTCCGGGGCGGGGCAAACAAGCCTGTTTAAGCGACACCCGCTAATCCACCCGGCGAGGCCGGATGAATTCCGCGTCGTCGGACGGCAAAAAATCTCTCGCCAACCACGGTTGGCTGGCCCGATAACCTGCGCTTTGAAAGTGCGCCCATGAACGAGCAGATCGTCATCCTTGATTTCGGTTCGCAATACACCCAGGTGATTGCCCGCCGCATCCGCGAGTGCAGCGTCTATTCCACCATCCTCCGCTTCGACACTCCCGCCGACGAGATCGCGACGCTGGCGCCCAAGGGCATCATCCTGTCCGGCGGCCCCAGCTCCGTTTACGGCAAAGGGGCGCCGTTGCCGGACAAGGCGATCTTCAAGCTCGGCGTGCCAATCCTCGGCATCTGCTACGGGGTGCAGGTCTTCGCCCACTTTCTCGGAGGCAAGGTGGAAAAGGGACAGAAACGCGAATACGGCAAAGGCACGCTGACCGTCGCCGATCCGGCGTGCGCGCTGTTTGACGGATTGCCGGACAAATTGCAGGTCTGGAACAGCCATGGCGACAAGCTTACGCGCCTGCCCAAGGACTTCACGGTCGTGGGCACGACGGAAAACTCCGACTACGCGGCCATCGAGAACCCCCACAGGCGGTTCTTCGGCATCCAGTTTCACCCGGAGGTGGCGCACAGCCCGCGGGGCAAGGAGGTCCTGGCCAACTTCGTCCACGGCGTCTGCGGCTGCGGCAAGGGCTGGACGATGCGGAACTACGTCGAGCAGGCCGTCGAGGAAATCCGCCTGCAGGTCGGCAAAGAGCGCGTCATCCTCGGGCTGTCCGGCGGGGTGGATTCCAGCGTCGCCGCGGCGCTGATCCACAAGGCGATTGGTGACCAGTTGACCTGCATCTTCGTGAACAACGGCCTGTTGCGCGCCCGCGAGGCCGAGGTCGTGCAGGAGGTCTTCGGCCGCAACTTCAAGGTCCGGCTGCAATACGAGAACGCCACGCCGCTATTCCTCCGCAAGCTCAAGGGCGTCACCGACCCCGAGAAGAAGCGCAAGGTCATCGGCAAGGCCTTCATTGACGTGTTTCAGGCCGCGACGAAGAAGGCCGGCAAGGCCAAGTTCCTCGCCCAGGGCACGCTGTATCCCGACGTGATCGAGTCCGTGCCCATCGCCGGCAACCCGGCGGCGATGATCAAGTCGCACCACAACGTGGGCGGCCTGCCCAAGAACATGAAGTTCAAGCTGGTCGAGCCGTTGCGGTGCCTGTTCAAGGACGAGGTCCGCCAGCTCGGCCTCGAACTCGGTTTGCCCAAGGAAATCGTCTTCCGGCAACCATTTCCTGGGCCCGGGCTCGGCGTCCGCATTCTCGGCGAGGTGACCAAGGCCAAGTGCGACCTCCTGCGGGCGGCCGACGCCATCGTGGTCGAGGAGATGAAGGCGGCAGACCTTTACTACAAGACCTGGCAGACGTTCGCCGTGCTGCTGCCCGTGCGCAGCGTGGGGGTGCAGGGCGACGAGCGGACCTATGACTTCACCGTGGCGATCCGCGCGGTGGAATCGCAGGACGGCATGACCGCCGACTGGGTCCACGTCCCCTACGACCTGCTGGAGAAGATCTCCACGCGCATCACCAACGAGGTCCGCGGCATCAACCGCGTGGTGCTCGACCTGACCAGCAAACCCCCCGGGACGATCGAGTGGGAGTGATTCCAGCGGCGAATTCCGCCTCGGGCAAGGCCCCCGGGAGCACCGCGGGCTGACCCGCTCATTCGCCGGTCGCGGATCCCCTCGTGATATGGAGTGTGCCGGCAGGACGGCGCTTTTGCTTCGCCCGCGGCCGGCACCGGCGCGCCGCCTCCGAACCACCGCGAAGGAAAAGCGGGGTCATGCCCCGCACTCCAAAGCGGGGAGCACAAGTTCCTCGCCAGGGACTTATACAGACTACGTTAATATACTGGCATAAATGAGGAGGCCGGGCGAGTCTTTGGGGATGGCAAGACCGAGAGCAAAGCTGGATGTGCAGGGCGAGGCGGACCTGGTGGCGCGCCGCCTGAAGACGGAACCGCCGGGCGCGGCGCGCGAGCGCCTGCAGGCCGTGCAGCTGGGCCTGCAGGGCGAACTGGGGCTGGCGGCGATCGCCTTGGCCGTGGGCCGCTCGGTCAACACCCTCCAGACGTGGTTCAGCCGCTACCGGCAGGGCGGGGTGGCCGCGCTGGTGTATGACGCGCGGAGCGACAACCCCGGCCGGCCCAGCGAGCTCTCCGGGCAGGCGCTGGCGGAGCTGCAGCAGGGCCTGCGGGCGGGCCGGTGGCGCAGCGTGCCCGAACTGCAGCGCTGGCTGGCCCGGACCCAGGGGGTGAAGCTGGCCCTGAGCAGCCTGTATGACCGCCTGGGAAAAGCCGGGGCAAAGCCTGCGGGTGCCGCGCCCCAGCCACGTCCACAAAGATCCCGCCGCCAGTGAGGCCTTCCGGGCGGAGCTCCCGGCCAAGCTGGCCGCCCTGGAACTGCCGGCGGACCGCCCGGTGACGGCGCGCCCACACCGCCGGTGGACCCGGCTCCGCCACCGCCACCGGAGCCGCCCAGCAGCGGGATCAGCAGGGGGCTGCCATACGCGCGGCCATGCAACGGAGCGAGGTGGTCTTGCCCGCGCCGTTGGGACCGACGAGGCCGAGCAGTTCGCCGGGGCGGACGCCAACGCCGGCGCGGACCACACGCGCCAAGTGTTGTCCACGCTGCCGCTGACCAGGTGGCGGCCGTCGCGGCTGAACTCCAGCGCCGTGACCATGCTGAGATGCCCGCGCAACGCCGCCAGCTCGCGGCGCGTCCGCACGTTCCACAGCTTGAGGAAGCCCTCGAACGTGCCCGCCGCCACCGTCTGCCCATCGGCCGACCACGCGACGGAAAGCACGGACCCCGTGTCACCGGGGAGCAGCTCCACCCGGCCGGTCGCCAGGTCCACCAGCCGCAGCCGTGCGGCGGTCTCGCCGATGAGCACGGACTGGCCGTCCGGCGAAAGCGCGGCGGAGGTCACGCTGCCTTCGCCGGTGGCCAGGCGGCGCGTGCGTTCACCGGTCGCGACATTGAACCATTCGAGCGCGCCGTCGGCGGCGTGCAGCGTCACGACCTCGCGTCCGCCGGAAGCGAAGAACAGACCCTCCAACCGGTTGGTCCCGGCCACGCGCCGCGCCGGCACGGAGTTGGTGAGCTCCCACAGCAGCACGCCTCCAGTTGCGGTGGCCATCGCTAGGCGGGCCGCGTCGGGTGCGAACGCGGGCGTGCCGGCGAGCGGTTCACCGGCAGCGAAAACCCGTTCGGGGCGGCCGTCGGGAAGCGTGGACAGCTCCAGCCGGTTCGTGCCGTGCGTGACGAGCCAGCGGCCATCGGGTGAGAACACGGGACGATTTCGCGGCAGTGTCATCGCCACGTCCAGTCCGGGCAGCGTGCGGAGTTCGACGCGATTGCTCAGGCCCGCCAGCGCGAGCCAGCGGCTGTCGGGCGAGAGCGCCAGTTCCGGGTCGCTGGTGGACGGGCGCCAACTCCGCACCGGAGCGGTGCGGACCGCGGCCGGCACCGCCCAACTCCGCATCGTCTTGTCCTCGCTCGCCGAGACCAGCCTCTGGCCGTCCGGGGAAAAGGCGAGGCCGTTGACGCGTCCGGCGTGCCCCTTGAAGGCCGCGAGCTCCGTCTGGTTCGTCACGCTCCACAGCAGCACAATCTGGTCCCGGCCTCCGGTGGCCAACGTTCTGCCGTCCGGTGACCAGGCCGCGGCATCGCAGCCGGAAGGATGACCCATCCACACGGCGAGCAGACGTCGGGACGCCCAGTCCCACACGCGGACCAGACCGTCGGTGGTGCCCGTGGCCAAGCGACGCCCGTCGGGGGAGAAGGCGAAGCCGAAGACGTCTTGCTCGTTCTCGTGCGGCAGCACGGCCACCTCGCGCAGGTCGGGCACGGACCAGACCCGCGCGTAGCCGCGGCCCCCGCCGACCCCGAGATGCTTCCCGTCGGGTGTGAATTCTACCCGGACCAAGAAGGTGGGCTGCGCGGGTGCCCGCGCCACTTCGCGTCCGGTCGCCGCCTCCCAGAGCTGGAGCTCGCCCGGCCCGGTCGCCACATATGCCGGGCCGTCCGCCGTGGCGAGGAGCGCGTTGTTCGGGGACAAGGCCAGCTTCAGGCCTGTTCGGCCGGGCCCGAAGCGCAGCCGCGACTGGCCTGATGCCACGTCCCACACCGCCACCTCACCGGTCAGACGCAGCGACTGAAACAACATCGCGCCGTCACTGCTGAAGGCGAGGCTGTCCACGGGATTGATACGCCCCGGCTGGCCCAACTGACGGATGCGCGTGCCGGTGCGGGGATCCCACAGGACGACGTAGCCGTCCACGGTGCCGCCCGCCGCCGTCCGTCCGTCCGGGGACAATTCGCAACTCCAGAAGCCGAACGGGCTTTCCGTCGTCACCCGCCGGACTTCACGCGGGCGGGCTTGCGCCCCCAGATGACGCCACTCCCATCCACGCAGATCCTCCTGCCCGTCGGCGGGGCGCTGGCCGTCGAGCAGTTGGCGCGTGAGTTCGGCGCGGCCGGCGTCCCAGCTTTGGTAGGCGATGGCGAGGTCGGCGGCGTAGGCGGTCTGGCGGCGCTGCTCGTCCTTCTCCGTGAGCACCCGGATCTGGGCCGCGCGTTCCGTCGCGCGCTGGCGTTGCAGCAACGCCGCCGCCGCCGCGAGCACGACCAGCGCAGCACCGATGAGCGCGGCGAGCTTGAGCCGGCGGAGCAGGCGCTCATTGGCCCGTAGGCCGCGCACGGACTGGCCGGCCTGGAGCAGCAGCAGTTCGGCGCGCATCTGCTCGGCGGAGGCGTGGCGTTGGGCCGGCACGGTGGCGCACGCGCGGAGCAGCACTTCGTTCAGCTCGGCGAACGCCTCGCCCTCCGGTGTGCCGCGGAACTCTTCGGGCAACTCGGGGAAGTCGTGCCGGTCCTTCCCGGTGGCGGCCTCGTAGAGCACCTTGCCGACCGAGAAGGGGTCCGCCTGCACCGAGCCCGGACCCTCCGGCGGGATGTAGCCTTCGGTGCCGACGAAGGACTTCGCTTCGTCGATGCCCGTGACCAGGCCGATGTCGGCGAGCTTGGGCCGCCCGCCCACGAAGATGAGGTTCGTCGGCTTCACGTCGCGATGGACCAGGCCATGCCGGTGGAGGTGTCCCAGCGCGTTGCACATCGCCACGCCGAGTTCGATGACCTCGCCGAGCGGCAATCGGCCGCGCGCTTTGAGCACGGCGCGCAGGGTCTTGGGAACGTAGGTTCCTGAGTCCGGGCTCCTGGTCTCCAGTCCTGTCGGACTTTCCCCGCCGGACGTGGTCGCGGTCGGCTTGAAACTCGGAACATCAACCTCGGGACTCACGTCGTCGGCCAGCTCCATCACGTAGTAGAAATGGCTGCCGTCCGCCGCCCGGCCGAGGTGCAGGATGTCCACCACGCCCTCGTGGCGGCGCGAGATCGGATCGAACTTCTGGATGCCGGCGAACTCCCGCTCGTAGGGCCGCTCGGAACCGAAGCGGTCGCGCCGCACCACCTTCAGTGCGCGCCCGCCACACCTCGCCGTAGCTGCCGCGGCCGATGCACTCCAGCAACTCATGGTCGGGGACGACCGGCAGCGGATGCTCCTCGGAGGACACAGATTCACGTTATCCAAGCCGTCACGGCGTGACCAGCCCTGGACATGACTTCTTGGCTTCGGGATTTCAGTTCATTGCGGCTGGCGGTGCGATGGCCAAGCAGCGACCCGAAGCTCGACGTGGCCCGCCGGGAAATGTGGTCCACCATGCCTAGAAGCGCCTACCGTCGACCGGGTTTTATCGGAAGGCTTGCCAAAATCGTTTCCACCCACGAAAGAAGGCGCCCTTGCACGCGGGCGATCCTGGCCACGCCGGCGCCGCAGCACTTCATGATTCTAGACGTCGTCAAATACGGAGATCCCGTCCTGCGCAAGAAGGGCGCGAAGATCGAAACCATCACTCCGGAAATCACCCGGTTCATTGCCGACATGTTCGAGACGATGAAGGCCGCCCGCGGCGTGGGCCTTGCGGCCCAGCAGGTCGGTCGGGCGATCCAACTGACCGTGATCGACGTCCGCGGCATGACGGACCGGCCTTCGCTCCTCTGGATCCAGGGGCAGCCGGCGGACCCGGATTCGTTCATGCCGCTGGTCCTGATCAATCCGCACATCACGCCGCTGGGACCGCGTGAATCCGGTCCCGAAGGCTGCCTCAGTTTTCCGCAGATCTACGGCGAAGTCGTGCGTCCGTCCGAGGTGGAGGTGACCGCGCAGAATGAGCGGGGCGAGAGCTATTCGTTCAAGGCGGGCGGTCTGCTGGCGCGGGCCGTCCAGCACGAGGTGGATCACCTGAACGGCATCCTGTTCATCGACCGGATGGACAGCGAAACCCTGGCCGAGGTCAAAGAGGAGGTGGACTTGGTCCTCGCGGAAACCAAGGCCCAGCTCGTGCTGAAGAAGGGCTGAGCCCAAGCACGGACGGCGGTTGCCGAAACACCAAGTGAAGGCGGTCATCGGCCCGTGCCTGGACCTACGTCCCGAGGTTCGGAGCTACGGGTTCCATCGGCGCAGGATCACCGCGCAGTTGGTGCCGCCGAAAGCGAAGGAATTCTTCAGCACGTATTCCGGCTTTGCGAACTGCGGTTCGCCGCGCACGAAGTTCAGCGGACACCGCGGATCCGGTTCATCGAGGTTCCGGCAGGGCGGAATCAGGCCGTGTTTCAGGATCAGCAGTGTCGTCGCCAACTCGACGCCTGCCGTGGCGCCCATCAGGTGGCCGAGCTGGGCCTTGGTATTGGTCACGGGAATCGCGTCAACGCCGGCGCCAAATGCGGCGCGCAAGGTGGCGGCCTCCACGACGTCGGCGATCTCGGTGCCGGTCCCGTGGGCGTTGATGTAGCCGACCTGTTCCGGTGCAAGCCCCGCCATGGCGAGCGCCTTCTGCACGGCGCGGACCTGTTGGGCGCTGTCGGGCACGACAATGTGCTTGGCGTCGCAGGTTGAGCCATAGCCGACGAGTTCTGCGAGGATGTCGGCCCCGCGGGCCTGGGCCGATTCGAGCGTCTCGACCACGAAACCGGCGCCGCCTTCGCCCATCACGAGTCCGTCACGCTTCAGGTCAAAGGGCCGGGACGAACGCTCGGGTTCCGGAATCTTCGACAACACGCCCAAGCGGTTCCACGCGGAGAAGGTCACAAGATCGAGCCCGGTGTCCGCGCAGGCGGCGACGGCCTGGTCCGCAAGTCCGTAGCGGACCCGGATAAATGCGTCGCCCAGCGCGATGGCGCCGGTCGCGCAGGCACAGCTCACCACGAAGCTGGAGCCGGTGAGCCGGAAGCGGATCGACGACACGTTGGCCGGGCGGTTGAACATGGAGCGAACCACGGTGGTGGGCCGCAGCTTGCGGTAGCCCTCCCGCGCGAACGCGGCGACGGCCTCGTTGCTGTAGCCGACGTTGCCGTGTCCGGTGCCGAGCACGAGGTCATGGGGAAGTTCCCCGGAACCGTCGGTGGGGAGGCCGGCGTTTTCGAGGGCGGCCCCGACGGCGTAGAGGGCGAGCTGCTGGGAACGGTCCGGGTCTTCAGTCTTGAAGCGGGCCAACGCCGCGGCCAGCGCCGAGTTGTCAATGCAGCCGGCATGTTTCACCGGCAGCGGGGAGTTGGCGGGCAGATGCGGCACGCGCGAAATGCCGCAGGCACCGGACAGCAGGTTGGCCCAGAATTGATCGAGCTCAAACCCCAGCGCCGTTGCGACGGACATGCCGGTGATGACGACGCGACGGGGAATTGATGCCATGTCAGCAGCCACAGATTCCGGGAGGGAAACACGTCGCGGCCGTCCGAAGCGAGCGCGCTGTGCCCTGCGATGGGTTCCGGGAGGGCGCTCCGGGCCCACCTGCGTCGCGGCCCTGGCTACCGGGCCTCACGAATGCAGTAGAGGCGGGAGCTGGTCCGGATGAAAAGGCGGTCGCCCGCAATCGCCGGGGTGGCCATGCACATCTCGCCCAGTGCATTGACGCGTTCGAGCTGGAACTTGTCCCCGGCGGTGACCACGTAGGTGTCGCCGTCTTCGCTCAGGCAGAACACCCGGCCGCGGTAGGCCCAGGGTGAAGCCGTGAATCCGGCCGTGCCGTCGGTCTTCAGCCGCTGTTTGTCGTAGATCTCACGGCCGCCCTTGGCGTCGCGGCAGTTCAGGAAGCCGAAGTCCCAGAGCACGTAAAACCGGCCGTCGTAGACCAGCGCCGAGGGATTGTAGGGCGAGGCGTTCGGTTCCAGCCACGCGACGAAGCGGCTTTCGCGGGCGTCGTCCGGCAGCGTCAGGTCACCCTCGCCGCCGGGCCGCACGGCATAGACCGGCTTGTTCGGCTTCACGTTGTCGCCGACATAGCCTGCGCAGAGGTAGAGCAGTCCGTCCGCGGCGAACGGCGTGGGAATGACGATCGTAGACAGGCCCCGGAGTTGCCAGAGGAGCTTCCCGTCGAGGTCGTAGCTGCGGACCTGGGTGCGACCGGGCACCACCAGTTCGGTGCGTAGCGAATTCTTCCAGACGAACGGCGTGGCGAAGTTGCTCGGCTCGTCGCGCGGCACCCGCCAAAGCTCCCTGCCAGTGCGCTTGTCGAAGGCGGCGAGGGAAGATGCCTCTTCGTTGTCGTTCACCACGTAGACCCGGTCGCCGTGCAACACCGGCGACGCCGAGGTGCCCCAGCCATAGCGCATCTTGCGTGGCTCGAACTTCTGGGACCACACGACTGTGCCGTGGACGTCGAGGCAGAAGAGCCCGAGCGAGCCGAACAGCACATAGACGTGCTCGCCGTCGGTCACGGGCGTCTCCGAGGCGTAGCTGTTCTTGACGTGGATGGGCGTGGCCGGCGGTGCGCCGCGGAGTTCGGTCGTCCACAGCGTCTTTCCGGAGTCCCGGTCGAGGCACAGCGCCAGCCAGCGTTGCCGCGCGCTGGTGGGTTTGTCCCGGTCGCCGCCGAAGTAGAGTCCTTTCTTCGGCGCTTCGAGTTCGCCCTCACTCACCGCCGTGGTCACGAACACGCGGTTGTCCCACACGATCGGCGAGGACCAGCCGCGGCCGGGAATCTCCGTGCGCCAGGCAACGTTGGTGTCGGTGCCCCACATCAGCGGCAGTTGTTCCGACGTGCCGATGCCGCGGCTGTCGGCGCCACGGAACTGCGGCCAGTTCGTCTGGGCGTCAGCCATCATCGGCACCAAAAGAACTACCGCAACCAGCAGACCCAACCCGACGAAGCCACGGCGACGGCCGAAAGATACAGTCATGGGCGTTGCCTACAGGTGATGAGCGCGGAAGGCAATGTTACCGCAGTGTTTCGTGCGCGGAGGACCTCAACGGACCCTGATAGTGATCCGTCTTTGGGGCGTAAACGCCCGTTGGACAACGGCGTGACTTGGGGTGATTAGTCCGCGCAGTTGAATGCCCGAGTCCCGCGCTGACTCGCAAATCCAACCAGCGGGGAGTTCTCGTGCAGTCGTCTTTCGGTGTCTCACCTAGGATTATGAATCCATCGTCTCGTCTTGTTTTGTCCGCCTGGCTGCTGCTCGGTGCGTTCCTCGGCCGGGTCGAAGCCTTTGACCACAGCCATGCGCGGTTGGCCAAAATCCTCTCGGCCCACGTGGCGGACGGATGGGTGGACTACGCCGGATTAAAGGCCGACCCCACCGGGCTCCAGTCATATTTGGACGAAGTCGCCGGGGTGACCGAGGACGAGTTCAAGGGGTGGACCGAGCCTCAGCAGATCGCCTTTCTTCTGAACCTCTACAACGCCGCGACCCTCCGGCTCGTCGCCGACCATTACCCGGTCAAAAGCATCAAGAAGATCGGCGGCCTGCTCAGCGGCCCGTGGAAGCAGGAGGTGGTCCGGCTCTGGGGTCGGACGACCACGCTGGATGAAGTCGAGCACGGCCTGCTGCGTGCCCGCTACGCTGAGCCGCGCGTCCACTTCGCGCTCGTGTGTGCGGCCAAGAGCTGCCCGCCGCTCCGGGCCGAGCCGTTCGTCGCGGACCGGCTCGACGCCCAACTGACCGACCAGGGGAAACAGTTCCTGGCGCAGCCCGCCAAGAACCGGGTCGATCTCGCCGCGAAGACGCTCTGGCTTTCGCCCATCTTTGACTGGTTTCGCGCCGACTTCACGAAGGAGGGGAAGTCGCTGGAAGAAGCCGTCGCGCCCTTCCTGGCCGACGCCGACGCCCGGCAAGTCCGCTCGGGCGGTCTCAAGGTCAAGTTCACGGCCTACGACTGGTCGTTGAACGCGAAATGAATCCGTCGGGCCAGCAGATCAATGGGCTGGCACGCTGGGTGGCTTTGGCCTGAATGCCAACATGCGGAGGCCGTTAAGGCAGACCAGCACGGTGCTGCCTTCGTGGGCGACGACGCCGATGGGGAGCAGCAGCTTGAAGCCAAGCGCGGAGATGATCAGGACCACGATCACGGCGAGCGAGAAGGCGAGGTTCTGGTAGATGATGCTCCGGGCGCGGCGGCTCAGGGCGAGCGCGAAGACGATGTTCTGGAGGTTGTCGCTCATCAGCACGACGTCGGCGGTTTCCATCGCCACGTCGGTGCCGGCGGCGCCCATCGCGACGCCGACCGTGGCGGTGGCGAGCGCGGGGGCGTCGTTCACGCCGTCGCCGACCATGGCCACGGGGCCGATGCATTTCAGCTCCTTGATCACGCGCACCTTGTCCTCGGGCAGCAGGTCGGCGTGAACCTCGTCCACACCCGCCTGCCGGCCGATGGCCTGGGCCACGCGGGTGTTGTCGCCGGTGAGCATCACCACGCGGGTGATGCCGTCGGCCTTGAGCTGGCGGATCACGTCGGCGGCGTCGGCGCGCAGCACGTCCGCAATGGCGATGGCGCCGAGGAAGCGGGCGGAGTCGTGCGCCTCGTCGAGTTCACCGATGATGACGACGGTCTTGCCGTCGTCCTGCAACGCGGCGACCTCGTGGGCCAACGTGTCGGGCAGGGCCAGGTTCAGCGCGGCGAAATAGCGCGCGTTGCCGGCGGCGATCCGGCGACCCTTCACGAGTCCGCTGGCGCCCTTGCCGGAAACGGATTGGAAACCGGCGCAGTCCGCGAGCGCGACGCTGCGCGTGCGGCATTCGGTGACGATGGCCTGGGCCAGCGGGTGTTCGGACTTCGCCTCAACGGCGCCGACGAGGCCGAGCAGTTCCAACGCCGCAGCGTCGGGGGCGTTGCGGAAGCCGACGATGCGTTCGCCGACGATCAGGTCCGTCACGCGCGGTTTGCCTTCGGTAAGGGTGCCCGTCTTGTCGAACGCGACGACCTTTACGGTGGCGGCGCGTTCGAGGTGGACGCCGCCCTTGAACAGGACGCCGCGCCGCGCCGCGCCGCCGATGGCCGAAAGGATCGACGCGGGCGTGCTGATGATCAGGGCGCACGGAGAAGCCACGACCATCACGGTCATCGCGCGGTAGAAGGCGGTTTGGAACGCCTCGTCGAGGAACAGGATCGGCACGAGGATGAGGCCGATGGTGAACAGGATGACGCCGACCGCGTAGAACTGCTCGGCGCGGTCGAGGAAGCGCTGCGTGTCGGCTTTCTCGGTCTGCGCCTCCTCGACCATGCGCACCAGCTTCTCGATGGTGGAATCCTTCGCGAGCTTCGTGACGCGCACTTCGAGTCCACCGGTCTGGTTGATCGTGCCGGCGAAGACAGGATCGCCAACGTGCTTCGACACCGGCATGGATTCACCGGTCAGCGACGCCTGATCCACCGCACTGCTGCCCTCGATGATCACGCTGTCGAGCGCAATGCTTTCGCCGGGCCGAACGACGAGCACGTCACCCACGACGAGTTCCCCCACCGGTAACAGCACGTTGCCGCCGTCGCGGCGGGCCAGCGCCTTCTCGGGGCGCAGCTTCATCAGCGACTTGATCGCCTTGCGGGTGCGATCAATCGCGTAGGCCTGGAGGACGTTGGAGAGCGAGAAGAGGAACAGCAGCATTGCGCCCTCGAACGGCGCCTTGACCACGGCGGCCCCGAGCGCGGCCAGGACCATCAGCAGGTCCACGTCGATGGTCCATTGCCGCAGCGACTGCAGCCCGGCGCGCACGCCAAAGTAGCCACCGGTCAGGTAGGCGCCGACGTAGAAAGCCGTGGACCACGGGCCGCCCGACTTTGAGGCCGCCCAGCCGGCGAGCATGAAGACCAGCGTCAGGACCATGAACACGGCTTCGAGCCGTTCACCGGTGGTCCAGAAAGTGAGCCACTCGCGTGCCGTCCGCGGAGGGTGGTCCGACTCTGTGGTGTAGCGGTCCACCGACGCGCCGGTCTTGCGGACCCGTTCGATCACCTGCGCCTCGGAGAGTTGGGCATCGTCAAAGGTGACCGTCATCACGCCGCCGAGAAACGTGGCGCGCGCGCGGCGGACTCCGGGAATCTGCTGGGCCTTCTGTTCCAGCTTCTGTTCCGCGGCACCCGAAGCCCGGCCGGCGAGGTGAAGGATCGTCTTGCAGTATTGCTGGTGGCCGAGCGGCGCGAGCTGTTCGGCCACCTTCCGCACCCCCTCGTCGGAGATGACGCGCGGATCGAAGTCGATCAGCACCGCGTGGTTCGTGGGATCAATGTCCGCGCGCAACACGCCCGGCGCCCCGGTTGGATTCTCCGGCTCCGGGTCGTTCTGTGGGGCTTTATTCATGTTGATCGGACCGGCAACTGTCGCCGCGGGTAAGGCAATGGCCCCAACCCGTCAGGAAGATAACTCACTCGCGTTGTCAAAAGCGAGCCGGCGAATGGCGGCAGGCGATTGGGGAACCAGCTTTCCCGATGCGGGAGGAACATCGCCTCATCGAATCCTGTCCTCGTGATTCCACTTGGCCGGCCGGTCCGCCCGACTACTGTGGCGGCGTCATGGAAATCATCGTCTTCCTATTCGTCGCGGGAGCGGTGTTGCTGCTGCTCGAACCGTTCTTCCCGACCCTGATCGCCGGCTGTCTCGGCCTGGTCTGCTGGGCGGGCGCCGTGTTTCTCGTTTACGGGCGCTATGGCGCGGCGGCCGGTCACGTCGCGTTCGCGCTGGTGCTGGCCGCGGGCTTGTCCGGGACGTGGTTTTACTTCACCAAGCTGCCCGCCAGCCGGATCGCCAAGCCGTTCCGTTCCGAGCACGTCATTCCCACCGCCAACGCCGGCAAGACGCACCTGGTCCACAAGCCCGGCGTCGCGTTGACGCCGTTGCGCCCGGGTGGCACGGCCGAGATTGCGGGTGAACGCGTGGATGTCGTGACCTCGGGTGAACCGCTGGAGCGCGGTGCGGCCGTGACCGTGGTCGCCGTCGAGGGTTCCCGGATTCTTGTTCGTGCCGCCTGATTTTTCAGAAACCAACCTCCCTCCAATTCATGAATCCCATGTTTGCTGCCCTCTCGGATATCGGTTCGCTCGCGGTTGTTGCCATCCTGGGCGTCATCGGCCTCGCCGTGGTCATCGTGGTCGCCAGTTTCGGCTCCATCTGGTTGCGGGCTTCGGCATCCGGCGCGTCAGTCGGCGTCTTTGAGCTGATCGCCTTGCGCCTGCGCGGCATCCCGGTCGGCTTCATCGTCGACAACCGCATTACGGCCGTGAAGTCCGGTCTCGACATCACGATTGACGACCTGTCCACGCACTACCTCTCCGGCGGCAGTGTGGACATGGTGGTGCAGGCTCTCATCGCGGCGCAGCGCGCCGGCATCCACCTCGACTTCAACCGCGCCTGCGCCATCGACCTCGCCACCAAGGGCACCGGCAAGACCGTGCTGGAGGCCGTGAAGACCAGCGTCAATCCCAAGGTGATTGACTGTCCCGCCGCGGTTTCCGGCAAGAACACCATCGACGCCGTGGCCAAGGACGGCATCGTCATCAAGGCCCGCGCCCGCGTGACGGTGCGGACGAACCTCGACCGTTTCGTCGGCGGCGCGACGGAGGAGACGATCATCGCCCGCGTCGGCGAAGGCATTGTCTCCACCATCGGCTCGGTCGAGACCTACAAGCTCGTGCTCGAGAATCCTGACCGCATTTCGAAGACCGTCTTGGACAAGGGACTCGACGCCAACACCGCGTTCGAAATCCTCTCCATCGACATCGCCGACGTGGATGTCGGCGAAAACGTCGGCGCCAAATTGCAGGCTGAACAGGCCGAGGCGAACAAGCTCATCGCCCAGGCCCATGCCGAAACGCGCCGCGCCGCCGCCGTCGCCGTGGAGCAGGAGATGATCGCCCGCGTGGCCGAGATGCGTGCCCGCGTGGTTGAGGCCGAGGCCCAGGTTCCCCTCGCCATGGCGGAAGCCTTTCGCAGCGGCAACCTCGGCATCATGGACTACTACAAGATGAAGAACATCGCCGCCGATACCGGCATGCGCGACAGCATCGCCGGCAACAAGCCGTCGGCCTGAACCCGGGTCCCTGTTGCCATGTTTGCCGACTTCGATCTCAGCAACCTGAAGCCGATCCTCCTCATCGGCTTCATCGTGCTGACGGTGATCGCCCAGATGCTCGGCAAGGGGAGGAAGCTGCTGCGGGAAACCTGGACCGAGGAAACTTGGCAGCCGCGTTCTCCCGGTGATTCGGGTCCCGCCGCGCCGCCAACGGTGATCGGGCGCTACCCGCGAACTCCGGCTCCAATGACCCCGCCCCCGCTGCCGCCGGCGCAGACGCCGCGCCCGGCCGGAGCCTGGGAAGCGGAACTGGAGCGAATCCTGCGCGGTGAGAACGCCCGGCCGACCGTTCCGTCACCGCCGCCCGCACCGGCGCCACCGACTCCCGCCTACCGGCCTCGCCAAGTCACGTTCGACTACAATCAGGATTCCGACATCGAGTCCGCCCCGGCGCCAAGCGCGCCGCTGGCAACGATGAGCGAGTCCGCCGCCAACCAGCAGCGTGCGGACGCCGCCTACGCTGAAGGGGCGTCCCTGCACGAACAGGTCGTCGAGCGAATGCACCAGATCGATGCGCGGGTTAGCCGGCACACCGCCACGGTCTCCGGGACCGGTGTGGCGCGGGGACAGGCGTCGTCGGAATCCGCCGCCGTGCGGCAATGGTTGCGACAGCACGACACCGCGCGGGCTGCGATTGTGGCTGCGATGGTGTTTGGTCCGCCCAAGGCGCTCGAAGCCTGAGTCGAGTCGCCCGGATGGGCCGGCGCAACCCGATGGGAAGGTGCAGTTCCGGATTGGCGTGACTCACTCTCCCCCAACATGAGGCTCGACCGGGGGGATTGGGACTGCCGACACTGCCGGGAGATTTCCCCGTGAGTGCTGAGTCTCATCCGTTTCGCCGTAGCTGCCACGCCGTGGCGATGCTCGCCGCGCTGCTGGCCTTCCAGCCGGCCGGCATCGCCGCGGAGACCGGTCCGAACCTGCGGCCGCGACAGTTCGCGCTTACTGAAGCGGATCGAGGCTATTGGGCGTTTCAGCCCGTGAAGGCACCGGCGATTCCGGCCCTGAAGGAGCGGCGCAAACCCATTTCGCATCCCGTGGATGCCTTCGTTTTAGCGCGCCTGCACGAACGCGGCCTCGAAATGAACCGGACGGCCACGCCGCGGGAGTTGGTCCGCCGGGTTTACTTCGATCTGCTGGGATTGCCGCCCAGCCCGGAAGACGTGGCCGCCTTCGAACGTGCCCCGAGCGAGGCCGCCTGGACCGCCTTGGTAGACCGGTTGCTGGCCTCGCCACACTACGGCGAACGCTGGGGCCGCCACTGGTTGGACCTCGTCCGCTACGCCGAAAGCAACGGTTACGAACGTGACGGTCCCAAGCCGAATGCTTGGCGTTACCGCGACTACGTCATCGAGGCGTTCAACGCGGACAAAACTTACGACCGCTTCATCCGCGAACAGATCGCCGGCGACGAACTGGTCGAGGCGGAACTTGCCCGTGCGGCCACCGCGACGAAGGACGTTCGCGACGCGCTCATCGCCACCGGCTTCTACCGCCTGCATGTCTGGGACGACGAACCCGACAGCACGGTCGCCGCCGAGTTCGACGACCTCGACGACATCATGGTCACCACCGGCACGGCCTTCCTTGGCCTGACGATCGGGTGCGCCCGCTGCCACGACCACAAGTTCGATCCCCTGAGCCAGGCTGACTACTACTCGCTCTTGGGTTTCGTGCGCAGCATCGACGGCTACGGCCAGCACCACACTGGCGGGGGCGGCCGCGGCACAGGGAAGATTACCCGCCCGCTGGCGACGGCGTCGGAATGGAGACTTTGGGACGGGCGCAAGCAGTCCCGTGTGAAGGAGGCGGAAACCCGCCTGGCGCAGGCGACCGACCCCGGGGCCAAGCAGCAGCTCGAAGCGGCCCTGAAGCAGGCGCGCGAGTCCGGGCCGCCGTTCGACTTCGCCCTGACGGTCAACGAAAACGGCCCGCAGCCGAAGGCCACGCATCTCCTCCACCGGGGCGATGCGCATTCGCCCCGTGCCGAAGTGGCGCCGGCGTTTCCTGCCGTGCTGGGTTTGCCTACGCCCACGCTGCCGGTCCGTGATGGGAATGCGCCAACCACCGGCCGCCGCCGGGTCCTCGCCGATTGGGTTGCCAGCCCGCAGAATCCGCTGACGGCGCGCGTGTTCGTGAACCGGCTCTGGCAGCATCACTTCGGCGTCGGTCTGGTGCCCACGCCGGACGATTTCGGCCAGACCGGTCTGCGCCCGACGAATCGGCCACTGCTCGATTATCTGGCGGCCGAGTTCGTTGCCGGCGGCTGGAGCCTCAAGCAGATGCATAGGCTCATCCTGACCAGCCACGCTTACCGGATGTCGTCCCGCGCCGATAACCGACGCACACTCGCCGTTGATCAGGACAACACGTTGCTTTGGCGGCAGAATCTCCGCCGCGTCGAGGCCGAGGTCATCCGCGACACGATGCTTGCCGTCAGCGGCACGCTGAACCCGAAGCGCGGTGGTCCGAGCGTGTTCCCGACGTTGCCCAAGGAAGTCCACACCACTCAGGACTCCGCCGGCAAAGGCTGGGAAGACAGCCCGGCCGCCGAACAGAACCGCCGGAGCGTGTATCTGGTCGTGAAACGGGCGCTCAAGGTGCCGTTGCTCGAGTGCCTCGACTTCGCCAACAGCACCTCCGGCACCGGCACCCGCCCCACGACCACGGTCGCCCCACAGGCACTGATGCTCCTGAACGATTCCTTCGTGCAGGCGCAGGCGGCGGCGTTTGCCGAGCGTATCCGGCGGGAGGCTGGGTCAACGACCGCAGCGCAGATCGCGCGAGCTTTTCAACTCGCCGTCCAACGGGAGCCGAACAAGGCCGAGGTCCGGGCCGGGCAGAGCCTGCTCGCCGACCAAACGAGCCGGGCGCGTATCGAAGGGGCAAGGGAACCTGAAACCTTGGCGTTGCGGAGCCTCTGCCGCGCGCTGCTCAACCTGAACGAGGCGATGTATGTGGATTGACGCCGCGTCATCCTTCAGGCGCAGAGCGGCGACAGAATGTAGCCCACGGCGTCAGCCGCGGGTTCCGTGCAGAAGGACTTTAGCCCCGGTAAGGGCGGCAGGGTCGGAGGCAAAGCACTTTGTCGTCCCCGCCGGGGCTCGTTTGTTTCAGCACTCGCCAACCCACGGCTCACGCCGTGGGCTGCTCTCTTTAGCGCCGCCGGCGTCGGAACTTTTCGCTGACCTTCGATGAACCCCGCCGACCATCAACTGCCGCGACGCCAGTTCCTGTGGGAAGCCGGCGCCGGCTTTGCGGGGCTCGCGCTGGCCTCCCTGTTGGAGGGTGACGGCTTCTTCGGCAAGGCCAACGCCGCGGAACTTCCACCGACGGATCCGCTCCGACCGAAGCCGCCGCATTTTCCGACCAAGGCCAAGTCGGTGATCTTCCTGTTCATGTTCGGCGGTCCGTCGCAGGTGGACCTGTTCGACTACAAACCGGAACTCCAGAAGCGGGACGGCCAGACCATCGACAACGAGTTCCGCCGGAACACCAAGACGAAGGCCGTCCTCCAGGCGAGCCGGCGCACGTTCCGGCAGCACGGACAGTCGGGGCTATGGTGCTCGGACGCCTTCCCGAACCTCGCACGGCACATGGACAAGCTGGCCGTGGTGAAGTCGCTCTACAGCGATTCGTTCGCGCACGGCAGCGCGGTGCTGCAGATGAACAGCGGGCGAATCCTGCAGGGGCATCCGTCCGTGGGCGCCTGGCTGAGCTACGGGCTCGGCACGCTGAACCAGAATTTGCCCGGCTATGTCGTGATGCTGGATCCGCGGGGCGGCCCGACCACCGGCGCGCCCAACTGGTCGGGCGGCTACATGCCCGCGGTGCATCAGGGCACGGTGCTGCGGACGGCGGGCGAACCGATCCTCAATCTCCAGCCGCCCGTTGGCACGAGCCGGGAGTTTCAGCGCCGCGAAATTGACTTCATCAACGCGGTCAACGCGGAGCACCTGCGTTCGCGGCCGGGTTATTCGGAACTCGCCGCGCGCATCTCGAGCTACGAACTGGCCTTCCGGCTCCAGGCCACCGCCCCCGAGGCGCTCGACCTGTCACGGGAAGATCCACGCACGCTGGAAGCCTACGGCATCAACGCACCCAAGCCCGACTGGCATGCGCTCGCACAGGGCCCGGCCCCGTTCGGCCGGCAATGCCTGACCGCGCGCCGGCTCGTGGAACGCGGCGTCCGCTTCGTGCAGATTTACTCTGGCGGCGGCGGGGCAGGTGGTCAGAACACC
This sequence comes from Verrucomicrobiota bacterium, assembly GCA_043755815.1. Taxonomy (GTDB): domain Bacteria; phylum Verrucomicrobiota; class Verrucomicrobiia; order Limisphaerales; family UBA9464; genus CAIWAH01. The sequence goes on along the minus strand of JAYUSF010000064.1, from coordinate 2,369 downwards.
TGGGACGGCCACCACGGCATCGAGGAAAACCTGAAGCTGCATTGTCCCGAAGTGGACCAGCCGATCGCCGCGTTGCTCGCCGACTTGGAACAGCGCGGCCTGCTTGAAGAGACGCTGGTCGTCTGGGGCGGTGAGTTCGGCCGGATGCCGGTTTCCGAGACTTTCAACACCGGCGGCAAACCCGGCGGCCGGGACCACAATCCGAAGGGTTTCACCTACTGGCTGGCCGGTGCGGGCGTGAAGCCCGGCACGAGCTACGGCGAAACGGACGAGCTTGGCGAAGGCGCCGCCGTGAACCCGCATCACCTGCGCGACCTGCACGCCACCATTCTCCATCTCATGGGACTCGACCACGACCGGCTCACCTATTTCTACGGCGGCCTGAATCAGAAGCTCACCGGTGTCGTCGAGGCTCAACCGATCCGGGGAATCATCGCGTAAACAACCCATGACTGTGCCTTTTCCCCACCAATGCCGGCTGACCCTGATCCTGCTCGCCGTGTCGGTCGGCGCGCTGACGGCCGCCGAGGTTACCGGCTCCGGAACGTTGGAGCGCGACTTCGGTCTCAAGGCGAAGCCCGTGCTGAAGGAATATTGCCTGGGCTGCCACTCGACCGAAAAGCAAAAGGGGGATCTCGACCTCGAACAGTTCGGCTCGCTGGCGGAAGTGCGGAAGCATCCGAAGATCTGGCAGGGCGTCGCCGAACAACTGGCCAGCGGCGAGATGCCGCCCAAGGAAAAGCCGCAGCCCTCCGAGGCCCAGCGGGACGAGTTGCTCGCCTGGTCGAATGCCGTCCTCGACGACATCGCCCGGGCGCGCGCCGGCGATCCGGGGCCGGTCGTGTTGCGCCGGCTGTCGAACGCGGAATTCAAATACACGGTCCGGGACCTCACCAGTGTGGCGTCACTGGATCCGGCCAGGGAGTTCCCGGTCGATTCCGCCTCCGGTGAGGGGTTCATGAATGTCGGCAACTCGCTCGTGATGTCGCCGTCGTTCCTGACCAAGTATCTCGATGCGGCCAAGGACATCGCGAATCACGCGGTGTTGTTGCCGGAAGGAATAGCGTTCTCGCCCAGCACCTCGCAGCGCGACTGGGCGGAGGAGAAGCTGGCGGCCATCCGCGGGTTCTACGCTCGGTTTTCGGTCGGCGGCGGCGGCTCGGCGGTCAATCTGCAGGGCATCAAGTTCGATACGAGGGACGGCGGAGTTTTGCCGCTGGAGCGATATCTGGAGGCGACCCTCGCCGACCGTGACGCCATCCGGGCCGGCGCAAAGCAGGTCGCGGAGGTGGCGGAAGAACGCGGACTGAACGCAAAGTATCTGGGATCGCTTTGGACCGCGCTCAACGGCACCCAGCCGTCGTTCTTGCTCGATCAAGTCCGGGCCCAATGGCGCGCGGCGAAGTCGGGCGACGGCCAGACCCTTTTTCAAGCCATCGCCCTCTGGCAGCAGACCTTATGGCGCTTCACCCAGGTTGGTCACATCGGCAAGCGTGACGGCCCCAAGGCGTGGCAGGTGCCCGTCACTCCGCTCGCCGACGCCCGCGAAGTCCGACTGAAGCTTGCGCCTCCGGCCGACGCCAAGGACGTCACGCTGTATCTCGTGGCTTCGGATGCCGGCGACGGCAACGAGCACGACTTCGCCGTGTGGGAAAACCCGCGGCTCGTCGCGCCGGGGCGCCCGGATCTTTCGCTACGCGACGTCCGGTCGGCGGTCGACGCGCTCGCGACGCAGCGGGAAACGATGTTCGCCTCGGCCGACCGGTGCCTGGCCGCGGCCGCCGAGGTCGGCGGTGCTCTGGATGCCGCCGGCAGGGCCCGGTTGGCGCAGAAGCACGGCGTCGAGCCTGGTGTCCTTGCGGCGTGGCTGGACTGCCTCGGCATTGGCGCGGGCGAGGTGAACCTCAGGTCCCTCCTCTCCGGCCGGATGGAGAACGCGCAGAACTACGACTTCATCAAGGGCTGGACCGGGGCCGATGCGCTGAGCGTGATCGCCAATTCCAGCGACCAACCCGTCCGCGTGCCGGGCAACATGAAGCCCCACGGCGTCGCCGTGCATCCGTCGCCGAACCGGCGCGTGCTCGTCAGTTGGCGCAGTCCGCTCGCGACGACGACGGTGCGGGTCGAGGGGGTCGTGCAGCACGCGCATCCCGAGTGTGGGAACGGCGTGACTTGGGCGCTGGAAATGCTTCGCGGCCACGCCCGTCAGCGGCTGGCCGCCGGCACGGCCCAGGGCGCCAAGGAAGTGAAGCTGGGGCCGTTCGAGGGGCTCGCCGTGCAAGCCGGTGACGTGGTTTCGCTGGTCATCGGCCCGCGGGACGGCAATCACTCCTGCGATCTAACCTCCGTGGAGCTCAACCTGAGCGATG
>JAYUSF010000063.1:0-24565 GCA_043755815.1 Verrucomicrobiota bacterium | reverse complement strand
GTGCCCGCATCGAGCACCTTGGCGATGTTCGGATGATCCATCATCGCCAGCGCCTGCCGCTCCGCCTCGAACCGGGCGACCACCTGCTTGGTGTCCATGCCCAGCTTGATGACCTTGAGCGCCACGCGCCGCCGCACCGGCTGGGATTGCACCGCGACATAGACCACGCCACACCCGCCTTCGCCGATCTTCTCCAGCAGCTTGTAGCGCCCGAGCGTCTGGCCCACGGCTTCGTCGGGCGCGTCTTCGGCCAAATCCAGTTTGATCGTGGCGGCCTTGCGGGCTGCCGGGCGGTCCGCCTCGTCACCTCGGCGGCTACCGGGGCCGGCGAGGAGGGAATCCTCGGCCTCATGCGCGGCGAGCAGGGCTTCGAGGCGGACGCGCAGGGCCGGGTCGCCGTGGCAGGCACCGTCGAGAAACGCGCCGCGGGCGGGGCCGAGCAAGTGAACCGCGGCCTGGAAGAGGGCTTCTTCGCGGGTGAGCTCGGGCTTCATGGAGGAGTTGTTGATGTCCATCTAACCGAGTCAGCGCACTTTGGCGGCAAAAAGTATGGGGGAAAGTTTCGGCATACCCTCCGGCCGGGCTTTGCGCTTAACTCGGGGAAGGCTATGGAAACTCCCGAGTTCAAATTCTACTGCCAACACTGCGACCAGCCGTTGAAGTGCGAAGTCCGCTTCGCCGGACGGCAGATCCAGTGTCCGGGCTGCCAGCATCTCATCCGCATTCCCAATCCCCCGGCCGGCAGCGGCTTTACCCACATCGTCCCTGAGTCCGGGCGGACGTGGGACACCCATGTGCCGACCAAGAAGAAGGAATAGGGAGCGCAGTCCCGGCCTACCCAACGGAACCGGGCGGACTCAGGTCCGCCCGGTGGGTCTCCGACGCTGGGTTTCCGTTCACTTCGGATTCGGCCCAAATTGCCGGACCATGAACCCTTGGCCGTCCCAGGCACCGGCGTAGACGGCGATGCCGAAATACTTCGCCACCTGATCGAAGCTGGGGAGGAGCTTGAAGTCCGCGAAATCATCCGGCGAGGTGGCGTCCTTGCCCTGTTGCGGCAGCATCTTAGTCAGGTTCCCGCTCCGCAGGGAGTCCCAGGTTCCGCGGAGGGATTCGCGCTGGTCGTTGTAGCCAAAGAGGCCGGTGTTCATGCCACCGACCTTCTGGGCGGCCTCCGCAAGGCCGGGGGCGTTCCTGAGCGACTTGCCGGCACCCTCCGCACTGCGGAGGTATTCCTCGAGGATCGACGCATCATCGCTGATCGCCAGATAACCGCCGCTGGGCGCGATCTCCAGCACCTTGGCCTTTTCCTTGGGGTTGGTCACCGGCATGACGATGGTGACGATCTTCTTCCCGTTGAAGTTCCGCTCCTTCAGGTCATCGGGACCGCCCGGCAGCAACGACGCGGTGGCCTTGAGACCGACGGCCAGTTCGTCGGCGTTGACCGCCCCCAACAGGGTGATGCTGGGCGGATTGGCAATTTCCTGGGGTGAACGGCCCTTGGGGGCCTTGCCGTAGGTGATGTAGTCGTCACCCAGATTGCCGACGAACACCTTCTTGAAGTCGAAGTTGGGATCCTTGTCCTTGCCCATGGCGCCGATGGACATCTGGAGCAGACCGGAGAACTGCGGCGAAATCTGCTGCAGCAAGGTTTCAAAATTGGCCCAGGTCTTCGGTCCATTGATCCGCCAGCGGCGGTAATCCACGGCGTCGGCGGGCACAAACGCGGGTGGAGCGCCGTCCTTGCCATCCATGGCGATGAGCTTGAACAGCCCGGTGCGTTCGCCTTCCGGCACGGCCAGGGCCAAGTTGAAGAAGGTGCCTTCGGAATCTTGCCGGGCGGCAACCGAAAGGCTCTTCAAACCGCGCAATCCGAGGGACTGGACCGCTTTCTTGGGATCAACCCCGAACGCGGCGAGCGCACCGCCAGACTTGGCCAACTCTGACTCCAGGGTTGCGAACACCGGGGCGAGATTGGCCCAGCCAAAGATGAGCGATTTCTGGAAACCCATCGCGGCCTCGCTGCTCTGGAACGAACTGACCTCGGCCAGGGCCGGGACCGAACCGCCGGTGAGTTTGGCCACGACCTTCTCGAGCGCCTTAACCGAATCACCGATGATCAGCGCGGTGTCCACCTGGCCGAACGTGATCTCGATCTTCTTCACCGGTCCCTTTTCATCCTCGTCCTCCTTGTTGGGACCCTTTTCCGGCTTGGGCTCAAGCACGACGGTGGTGAAATCCTGATCGCGGATCTTTTCCGCCTTCAGCGTTTTCTTGGCTTCGCCGAGCTTCTTCCGCGCCTCGGTCAGCTTGGCTTTCAGTTCGGCGGACTTTTCCTTGGCATCGATCACCAGCACCTGGCTGGCACTGGAGTCAGGATTGGCCGGGTTCCAGTCGCCCCGGATCACCGCAAACGAAACCTGGCCCTGTAGCAGCGGGAAGTATTCGTCGGCCTTGATCCCGAGGTCCTTTTCCATGTCGCCGATGAATTTCGCGACGACCTTCTTTTCGAAGTCGTCCCGGAACGGACGCATGGCGGCGTCGTTCCAGAGCTGACCCAGCGGGGCGCCGTTCATCGTTGCCTTGGCCGACGCCCAATCCGCCACGCTCAGGAGCACGAGGGTGTCATCAGGAAAAAGTTGGGCCGCGGGCGGAACCGCCGCGACGGCGGAAGTCGCAAACAGGAGCGCTGCCAGCAAGGTTCGATGGATCATGACCGTGGCGAAGGTTGCGGCGGATCGCCCGATGGCAAGGGCGAACTGCGGAAAACCCGGCGCCGACCCCGGTGAACCGGCGGGCAATCGCCCGCTCAGCGCGCGCGCGGACCCTCGGTCACCTGGCCCTTGAGCCGGCTGGGCGGTTCCAAATAGCGGAACGGATTGCTCGGGTTGTCGTTGTCGTAGGCGTAGGCGTCCCGATGGCGCAGGAAATACCGCAGGACCTCGCCCGGAATCGCGAAGCCGAGCCCTTCACCGAAGGTCAGCTTCATGTTGGTCACGCCGATGACCTCGCCCCGGAGGTTGAAGAGGGGGCCGCCAGAGTTGCCCGGATTGATCTGGGCGGTGGTCTGCAGGTAGAGGTCGCCTCCGACCTGGCGGGTGGTCGTGCTGACGATGCCCTCGGTCACAGTGCGCTCCAACCCCAGCGGACTGCCGATCGCAAAGACCCGGTCGCCCTGACCGAGCTGTTCCGAGTCACCGAGGAGCACCTTCTTGAACTTGGGCGCATCCTTGTCCTCGACCTTGAGCAGCGTGAGGTCCGCGAACTTGTTCATCGCGACGATGCGGATGTCCTTGTAGCTCTTGCGCTCCAACTGCCCGTCCTTCTGGTGATACACTTCGATCGAGATCTTGGTCTCGCCCTCGACGACGTGGAAGTTGGTGACGAGATGGCCGTCTTCGTTGAGGAAGAAACCGCTGCCAAGACCGCTCGGCGTCCGCACCTGCACGACGCCTTCGCCGATCAGGCCGACCAGTTCGCGCACCGATTTCTCCGCCAACGGCCCCGTGGCGACGGTGTAGAGTCCGCCAGCCTGGCCCTCGGTGGTGGAGTTCGCGGGAGCTGTGACGGCGACCGCGGGTGGACTTGGCTTGGCGGTCGGGGTGCTGGGAGTCGCCCGGGCCGGCGGTTTGGCCTCGTTTTCTTCGGCGCGGATGATCTTGGCGATCTCCTTTCGTGGCACCGAAATGACCGTGTAGCCCAGGTCCACCACAACGATGTCCTTCTTCTCGGCGAGAATTTTACCGGACACGGTGGCTTTGTCCTTAAGCTGAACCGTGTCGGCGCTGGCCCCCACCGGAAGGACAAGGACGGCCGTCAGAATTCCGCGCAACACCGGTGACTTCATTGACCAGAGGCTAGGCACAGTCTGACCCTGCGGCAAGCGGTCGAGTCGTCCGGCGCGGACATTTATGGCCTCGCGGTGGGGATAGGGTTGATGGATGCGTCCGCGAACTTCCCCTCGCCTCGCGCCCGCAAACTTGGCTTCAATGATCGCGTGAAGCCCGTTTGCCTTTTCCGCTGCGTCGTCGCGCTGGCCTGCGCCATCCCCATCGTGAGCGCGCAGACGGCCCCTGCGACCCCGGCAACTCCGCAGGGGGCCGCGCTTCTGAAGACCGAAGTGCTCGGCGTCTTTGCCCATCCGGACGACGAAACGGGCGTGGCCGCCACGCTGGCAACCTATGCGCTGGGTAAGGGCGTCAATGTCGCCAACGTCTACTGCACGCGCGGCGAAGGGGGCGGCAACATGGTCGGCACGCAAGGAGGGGCCGCCCTTGGAATCTTGCGCGAGGCGGAACTGCGCGACTGCCTGCGCACCCTCGGAATCCGCCATTGCTACTTTCTCGACCGGGAAGACTTCGCCTACACGGAGAGCCTCGCGATCACGCTGGAGAAGTGGGATCACGAAGCGATCCTCGGCCGTCTGGTCCGGCTCGTGCGGTCGTTACGCCCGGAAGTCATCGTCACGATGAACCCCGCGCCCAACCCCGGGCAGCATGGCAACCACCAGGCTGCCGGCCTGCTGGCGGTCGAGGCGTTCGACGCGGCGGCGGATCCCGCCCGGTTCCTGGAGCAGCTCCGCAAGGAAGGGCTCGCCGTCTGGCAGACCCGCAAACTTTACTACGGCGGCCCGGCCGGAACCGGCGCTACGATTGAGGTCGGGCAACCCTTGCCCGCCGGCGGCACGGCGGCTGAAATCGCGGGGAAGGCCCTGGCGAATCATCGTTCGCAAGCATTTGGCAACTTCGCCAACTCACCCTGGCTTCGCCGCCCGCAGAGCTTCACGCTGGTGAAGAGCGTGGTGCCCTTCGTGACGGACGAAACCGATCTGCTCCGGGGACTGCCGGTGACCGGACCAACGCAGCGCGTGCTGGCCAGTGGCGACGAAGTGGCGGACGCGGGCTTCCAGCTCCGGTTTGTGCCGCGACCGGCGGTCGATCGTTACCAGCACTGGATCGCCCAGGAACGCATCGGGCACGTCGCCGCACAGTATGTGACCGATCTGCCGGTGGTCTCCGGACGGATCAACGACGTGTTCCTCTACACCGTGAACCCGACGGCGGACGGGGTGAACGCCTCGGTGAAGTTCCTCGCTCCGGACGGCTGGAAGCTCAACTTCGACGAGGTCAATGTCCGCTTCTCGCCGCAGCGGACCAATCAGATGCGGGTGCTCGTGACCCCGCCGTCGGGCCGCCCCCAGGATGCGGAGTTGACGGCGATCACGACTGTCGCCGGGAAGGAGCTTCGCACCACCACCAAACTGCACCCGGTGCCATTCCTGAGGATTCCGTTCGCGGCCGGCCTCGAACTCACGGCCGCCGATTCACCCGCCTGGCGGGCACTGCCAGTCCACGCCATCGCCCACACGCTGACGTGGCAGGGTTCGGTGACCAACGCGGCGGATTGCAGTGCCGAGTTCCGGATCGCGCACGACCGGGCGAACCTCTTTGTCGAGGTGCGGGTGCACGACGACCACCTCGTCAGCAACATTGAACCGGATGACATCAAGGGGCATTGGCGGAGCGACTCGGTGGAGCTCTGCTTCGATCCACAGTCCGGTGCGGAACACACCCTGGGCTGCTACAAGGTCGGCATTTTCCCGTTCGACACAGCCGGTCGCGTCCGGGCCGCCCGCGACGCCGATGCCCGACCCGGTCCCATCGAAGAAACCGCACCGGCAACCCGCCTTGTCTCCGGGAAGGCGGCTGATGGTTACCTGATCCGGGCCGTGGTGCCGTTCGCGGAGATCGGGCTTCAACCGGGGGCCAACGACCGCGGCCTTGGTTTCAACGTCCTGATCTATGACGGCGACAAGGTGGAGGCGGCGAAAGGAGAAAACATCAACCGATCGAGGCTGGCGTGGTCACCCCGGCCGGGGGTGCAGGGCCGGCCGGAAGATTGGGGGCGCGCGGAGTTGGAGTAGTCCGTGGGTCCTTGAATTGCGGCGCGCACGCTCCACTTGCCAGCGAATCTGGGTGTGCGATTTCTGCGCGCGACAAACTGAAACAATCCCGCCGAAGGCGGGTAAACACTGAGACCAACCGGAGACCTTACCATGACCACGATGCACGAGATTGATTTCAAGATTTACGGTGACGACATGCAGTTCGTTGAAATCGAACTGGACCCGATGGAAGCGGTCGTCGCGGAGGCGGGCGGCATGATGTATATGGAGGACGGCATCGCCATGGAAACCATCTTCGGCGACGGCTCCCAGCAGAACAGCGGCTTTCTTGGTTCGCTCCTGGGCGCGGGCAAGCGCCTGCTGACCGGCGAGTCGCTCTTCATGACCGTTTTCCAGAACCGGGGGACCGGCAAACGCAAGACGGCCTTTGGCGCTCCGTATCCCGGGAAGATCGTGCCGGTGCATCTTTCGGAACTCGGCGGAGAGCTGATCGCGCAGAAGGATTCCTTCCTGTGCGCCGCGAAGGGCGTGAGCGTGGGCATTGCCTTCAACAAGAAGATCGGAGCCGGGCTCTTCGGTGGCGAGGGCTTCATCATGCAGCGGCTCACCGGCGACGGTTGGGCCTTTGTCCATGCCGGCGGCACGATGATCAGCCGCGACCTGGCACCGGGTGAGGTTCTGCGGGTGGACACGGGTTGCGTCGTGGCCTTTACCCCGACGGTGGATTTCGACATCCAATTTGTCGGCGGAGTGAAATCGGCCCTGTTTGGGGGTGAAGGTCTGTTTTTCGCCACCTTGCGCGGGCCCGGCCGCGTGTGGTTGCAGTCCCTGCCGCTCAGCCGGATGGCGGACCGCATTGTCATGGCGTCCCGGGTCGCAGGGAGGGGCGGCCGGGAAGAGGGATCGCTCCTCGGCGGGTTGGGATCGCTCCTCGACGGCGACAACCGTTAGGTGGACTCGGTCTGACGCGGCGAGGACGCGACGTCTTGCTCCAGCCGCCATTCGACTTCATACACTGCAACCGGCTGCCGGAATCCTTTCACGGTCACCGGATCCTGCGGTTTGCAGAGTAAAGCCACCTGGGGAGCAAGCTCTTGCAGCTCCCGGAAGGTGCCTTCGCCGATGATGATCCGGCTGCGGCCCGAAACCCCCTCGAGCCGGGAGGCCAGGTTCACCTCACGGCCGAAAACCGTGTAGTTTACAATGTGGGCGTCGCTGCCCATCAGGCCGACGTTGGCCGTGCCGGTATTGATTCCAGTGCCCAAGGCCAGAAGCGGAAGCAGTGGCAACGGCGGCTCCTGCCGTTGGGCGCGCAGGCGGTTTTCCGCCTCGCGCAGCTCGTTTTCTGCGAGCCGCGTCGCGTTGAGCGTGTGAATGGCCCGTTGCGCGTCGATCGCCGCCAAAACTCCATCCACGGCGTGGCGGGAGTTCGAAGTGGGCGCCCCCCAGAACGCCATCACACAGTCGCCGATGTATTTGTCGAGGGTGCCTCCGTGCAGCTTGATGACGTCAGCGATGGCGGCGAGGTAGCGATTGACCGTCGCAAGCAATTCGGCGGATTGAGCGTCGAAATAGGCTTCCGCCTCCTTGTCCGAGAGTCCCAGTGAACGGACGTGCTCCTCGGCGAGGGCTTGGACGCGATCGGTCATCTCCGTGAATCCGCGGACATCGGCAAAAAAGACCGTAACCCGTCGCCGGGCGCCGATCAGTCCGAGCCGTTCGGCTTTCAGGAGTTCCTGAACGATGTTTGGCGAAACGATCCGCGCAAACACCGACCGCACCCGCTGCCGCTCGCGCTGTTCGAAAACGGTCCGGTAAGCCAGCGTGCCCACATGGCTCAGCAAGAGTCCCGCGACCAACGGATGGGCGATCGGCAGCCACACGAGCGATTGCACGTAAGCGGTGACCGCAACGAAGAAGTAGAGCGCACCAACCAAAAGCACCGTTAGGATCGCAAGGCTGGTGCGCAGACGCCAGGTGACGATTCCCCCGATCACGGTCAGCAGGACTGCAATCGCAAGGTCACCCCACATTGGCAGGCGCGTGACATACCGGCCCTGCAGAATTGAATTCGCGACGTTCAGGTAGATTGCCACCAGATTATCCCGGGCGTCGAGCGGGGTGGCACCACGGTCGGTCAGGTTGTTCCCGGAAGCGGTGGATCCGACCAATACGAGTTTGTCCTTCCACGGATTGGGAAGGTCGGTGACGTGGTTGCTCTGACGCACCATGTCATTGGCGAGCACGTCTTCGAAATTGCGGGCCGGCACCTCCGCTGCGGTAAAACTCCAGTCAAAGAGCAGGTTGGTCGCGCGATCCACCGGCAGACGGATCGTGGGTCCGTTGGTCCGGGGAAACTCAATCAGACCGGGCGAGATCCGCGCCTGCTCGACATCGAACCCCAGTTGAGCCGACGCCATGATGATGCCCATATTCCAGATCCGTTGCGGGGCGAAGGCGGGCAGTTGCAGCCGGCCTTTGGCAAAATTGGTGATCGAGTCTCCTTGTCTTCCAATGCCGACAATCACGCTTCCGTCAGCCTCGATCGGGAGGGAATTGGTTTCGAGCTCGAGATGATCGATAATGTGGAGCCGGCGAGGTGAAATCCGCCGCACTTCGAGCCCCCGGCGATCGCAGTAACCCAGCAGGGGCAGACTGATCAATTGATGGTTGAGAAAGGCCGGCACACGGCGGGTAACCCCGTCGGTATCGACGGTGCGGTCCACGGCGCCCAAAGCGTGTGCTGAGCCCCGGAAAATCCGCGTGGGTGGACTGCCCAAGGGGCTGGCCAGCACGGCTCTTTGGCTTAGCCGCATCTGTTCCGCAAAAAAGGCATCGGAAGTGAGCTGGGAACCATCCGCCAACGTCACCTTGGGGTGGTCGGTCCGCTCCTCCGCGAGCACGATGTCGAACGCAACCAGCCGGACCTGTTCAGCAGCTAACGCCCTCAAAGCCCGGCCATAGAGCGAACGATCAAACAGCAAGCCATAAGCTTCGCCGAACGGAAAACCGCGTCGGAGTCGTTCGACGGTCCCGTCCTGAAGTGCTACCAGCGCAAAGGCCGAGGAAACGGGCGGTTGGTGGCTTTTTGCCAATTGGACCCGCCAGTCAAACAGGTTTAGTTCCACCAACTGCAGGAGGTCGAATCGCGTCAGACTCGCCTGCGAGCCATCCACTTCTTCTGAAAACGTATCGTCGGACGCCGACAGCCGTTCGTAGGCAGTCCGTGACCAGTTCAGCCAAACGGCGGCCACTAGCGCAACCGCTGGAACAATGAGCCACGGTCCGCGTCGTCCTCGAAACTGTCGCCAGAAACGCATTAAAAGCAAAAACCCAGAGCAACACGAGCTGCTCTGGGTTTTTTTGGAAGAACTTACCGGAATTAGTTGGCAGACCTTGTCTGTCCTGCTCCGGAACCGGTGGAACCGGAAGATCCGGAAGCCGGAGACACAAAGATGATCGGACCAACCGGGACTTGGGCAGACGCCGCCACTCCCGAAGGAACCGTCGGACCCGGCGTCCCTGCGGGGATCTCAACCACAGCCAAGCGGTTTGAATCGAACATCTGACCTTTGCAGATGTTGTATTTCACTTCGCGACCGGTTTGAGGATCACGATAGGTGACGTCCACACATCCATCCCACACCATCACCGTGCCGTTCTCGTAAATCGTAAAGGTCGTGCCGCGAATCGAAGCCGTGGAGGTTGGAGTCTTTACAATGTAGCTGGACTGCGCAGAGGTCTTGCGCACGTTCGCCTCAATCTTGCCGGACTTCACAGCAATCTTGGTGCTGATGACGGGTTCGGCACCCGCGGTGTCGAAAGTCAGATCGTCAATGGAAACGCTGCTGTTCTCCAAAACTTTGGCGAGGGGACCGTTAATGCCCAAGTCCAGCGTGATGTCAGAGGCTGCACCGGTGGTCACGACGGTGCCCGGACCTCCCGTGGCTCCGACCGCGGCGGCCTGCCCGCCGAAAGTTGCTGACCCGTTGAATGCCTTGACTTTGGCCGAGCCGGTTTGGGGCGCTGCGGTCGCGAAGGAGACAGCAAGCGCAGCGGCGGCACAAAGGCCGACAAGATGTTGGAAGCGACCAAACTTGTTCATGATTAAGCCCTTTGGAAATTCGAGTTCTTTACGGGGCGCAGCCTAGGTTTAAGCACTTCAAAGTCAACGCCTTTATTCCCGACAACCATGTCGGCACGTGACTCTTGTGCATCCCAAGCGGCCTTTCCGTGCAGTCTTTGCCCAGACTTCGTTCCGATTCAACTCAGAACTTGTTGTTTGCACGATTTTCTGCGAAAGCGGTCTCTGGCGGTCGCAAACTATCCAGAGCCCTACCATGGTCCAATCCTCCGACAGCATCACTCACATTGCCATCCGCCCCATCCGGCGCTGAACGAGTTTTCCCCCGAAACCGAAAACCCCGTTCCGTGTCGCGGAACGGGGTTTTCGGTTTCGGGAGATCCAAAAAGAGGAATCCTTTCATGAAGTCCAAGCCAATAGAAATCTACGACACCACCCTTCGCGATGGCGCGCAGGCCGAAGGCATAAACTTTTCCCTCGCTGACAAGCTTCGGATCGCAGAACGGCTCGATCAGTTCGGGGTGCATTTCATTGAAGGGGGGTGGCCAGGTTCAAACCCGAAGGATATGGAATTCTTCCGGCTCGCGGCCCGGCGGCGCTGGAAGTCGGCCCGGATCGCGAGCTTTGGCTTTACTCGCAAAAAGGGTGTTGCGGTGGAGAATGATCCGCAGATTCAGCTGTTGCTCGACGCGGAAACTCCAGTCGTAACGATCGTCGGCAAGACTTGGCTGCTCCATGTCAACGAAGTGCTCCGAGTCAAACCGGACGAAAACCTTGGGATGATCGCGGACACGATCCGCCACCTCAAAGATCAGGGGCGGTTTGTGGTCTACGACGCCGAGCACAGCTTTGACGGCTACAAAGATGAACCCGAATACGCGCTGGCCACATGGCAGGCGGCCGAAAAGGCCGGCGCCGATGTCGTCTGCCTCTGCGACACAAATGGGGGTTGTCTCCCTTCCGAGATTGCGCGCATCACCGCTTTGGCCAAGGGCAAACTGAACGCGCGGTTGGGCATCCACACGCACAATGATGCCGGCTTTGGCGCCGCGAACGCGATTGCCGCGCTGGATTCGGGAGCCGATCACGTCCAGGGCACGATCAACGGCTACGGCGAACGCACCGGCAATTGCAACCTGATCACGATCATCCCAACGCTGCATTTCAAGCTCGGCCGAGCTGGCGTGCCTGCAAAATCACTCCCGAAGCTGAAGGAACTTTCCGAGTTCGTGGATGAAATTGCCAATGTGCGCCATGACCCCCGCCAACCGTGGGTCGGCCAGACGGCGTTTGCCCACAAGGGGGGCATCCATGTCCACGCCATCGAACGGGTGGCCCGCAGCTATGAGCATGTCCCCCCGGAGTCGGTGGGCAATTTTCGGCGGGTCCTCGTCAGCGACATGTCGGGCCGGACCAATATTCTGCTCAAGGCCACTGAACTGGGATTCAAACTCTCCCCGGACGCCCCGGAAACAAGGGCCATCACCACGCGGGTCAAGGAGCTTGAAGCTCAAGGCTACGAATATGAAGCGGCCGAAGCGTCGCTGGCCCTTCTGATCCGGGGCGTGCTCGACCACAATCCGGAGCTGCTTTTCAGCGTCGACGACTACCATGTTTCGATGCGGGGCAATTCGAAGTCCTCCACATGCGAAGCCACCGTCAAAGTCCGGGTTGGAAAGGTCGTCCATCACACGGTCGCGGACGGCGACGGCCCCGTTAACGCCCTGGACGGGGCGCTCCGGTCGGCCTTGGTCAAATTCTTCCCCAAGCTCAAGCACGTCAGCCTGACCGACTACAAGGTCCGCATCCTTGACGGCATCGCGGGCACGGCCGCCAAGACCCGTGTGCTCATCGCGAGCACCGACGGAAAGCGTCAGTGGGGCACCGTGGGCGTCAGTGAAAACATCGTCACGGCATCGCTTCAGGCCTTGGTGGATTCCCTGGAATATGCCCTGCTGAAGCGGTAAACCGCCTCGCCCAGATTCCCGGACCGGTCGGCGGCGCAAGGCGTTCCGCAACACGCGGGAATCTGTGCCGCCCGGTTGACCGGAGTGTGCCATGCGCCTCGTTACTGGCACACTCCGGCACCGAATAGGGACTCGACCCATCGCTGGAGATTTCACAATTCCTCTGTGAAATCACGATTTCGACTTCATCCGACGGCGCGGCACCGGCCTTGCAGACCAAAGTTAACATTTTTCGGGGAAATTCTTATGGCAAAAGTATTGGGCATTGATTTGGGCACGACCAACTCCTGCATGTCAGTGATGGAAGGCGGCGAGCCGCTCGTGCTGGAAAACTCCGAGGGCAAACGCACGACGCCTTCGGTGGTTGCGTTCACCAAGAGCGGCGAGCGGGTCGTCGGTGATGCAGCCAAACGCCAGGCGGTGACCAACCCCCGCAACACTGTCTATTCGGTGAAGCGCTTCATGGGGCGTAAGTTTGACGAGATCGGCGAAGAGACGAAACGGGTGCCCTACAAGGTCGTAAAGGCGCCCAACGGCGACGCCCACATCCAGGTCGAAGAGGGCGGCCAGACGAAGACCTACAGCCCGCCTGAAATCAGCGCGATGATCTTGGCCAAGCTCAAGGCCGACGCCGAGGCGCGCGTGGGTGAAACGATCACGCAGGCGGTCATCACGGTTCCCGCCTACTTCAATGATTCTCAACGCCAGGCCACCAAGGACGCCGGCAAGATCGCGGGCCTCGAGGTGCTGCGTATTATTAACGAGCCCACCGCGGCCTCGCTCGCATACGGCCTCGACAAGAAAAAGGACGAGAAGATCGCCGTTTACGACCTTGGTGGCGGCACTTTCGATATCTCCGTCCTTGAAATCGGGGACGGCGTCTTCGAGGTGAAGGCGACCAACGGCGACACCCACCTTGGCGGCGACGACTGGGACAACGCCATCATTGACTGGATTCTCAACGAGTTTCAGCGCGACCAGGGAATCGACCTGCGCAAGCAACCGGACGCCCTGCAGCGGATCAAAGAGGAAGCGGAGAAATCAAAGATCGCCCTCTCCTCTTCCCAGCAATACGAGATCAACCTGCCATTCATCACCGCGGACGCCAGCGGCCCCAAGCACATCGGCCTCAAGCTGACTCGTGCCAAGATGGAGCAACTCTGCGACAGCCTCTTTGAGCGCACCATCACGCCCACCAAGGCATGCCTGAAAGATGCCGGTCTCACGGCAGACAAGATCGATGAACTCGTGCTTGTCGGCGGCATGACCCGGATGCCCCGCGTCGTCGAGACCGCCCGCGCGCTCGTCAGCAAGCCACCCCATCAGGGCGTCAATCCCGACGAGGTGGTCGCCATTGGCGCGGCAATCCAGGGCGGTGTCCTCAAAGGCGAGGTTAAGGACGTGCTCCTGCTCGACGTCACCCCGCTTTCGCTCGGCATCGAGACGATGGGCAGCGTGATGACCAAGCTCATCGACCGGAACACCACGATTCCAACCCGGAAGTCCGAAATTTTTTCCACCGCTAGCGAGAACCAGCCCGGGGTGGAAATCCATGTCCTTCAGGGCGAGCGGCAGTTCGCCCGCGACAACAAATCCCTCGGCAAGTTCCAGCTCACCGACATCCCGCCCGCTCCCCGCGGCGTTCCGCAGATCGAGGTCACCTTCGACATCGACGCCAACGGCATCCTGAACGTCAGCGCCAAGGATCTTGGCACCGGCAAGTCACAGAAGATCGTCATCACCGCGTCCAGCGGCCTCTCCAAGGACGAGGTGGACAAGATGCGCCGCGATGCCGAAGCCCACGCCGACGAGGACAAGGCCCGCCGTGAGGAGGTCGAACTTCGCAATGAAGCCGACAACGTCGCCTACCGTGCGGAGAAGTTCGCCAAGGACAACGGCGACAAGCTCGGTGCGGCGAAGTCCAGCATCGAAGACGGCGCCAAAGCCATCCGCGAAGCCCTCAAGGGCAGCGATACCGCTGCGATCCGCGGCACGATCGACAAGCTCAACGAGACCATGCAGGCCGCCAGTGGCGACCTCTACAAGAACGCCCAGGCCAGCGCCGAGCAGGCCAAGGCAGGCGGCTCCGGCACGGGCGAAGCGGGTGCCGGGTCCAAACCCGACACCAAGCAGGGCGATGGCCCGATCATCGATGCCGAAGTCGTCGACGAGAAGAAATCGTAAGCACCTTTCGGGGCGAAGCGGGTTTCGGCCGGTTTCGCCCCCTTGATTTGCCCGACCGCGAGTGTGGCGGGCACCATTGACACAGCAGTAAATACACAGAGAAAAACTATGGCACTTAACGTGAAACCTCTCGGCGATCGCGTCCTCGTGGAACTCGTCGAAGAGAAGGAAACCAAAAAGGGCGGCATCATCATCCCCGATTCCGCCAAGGAAAAGCCCACCGAAGGCCTCGTGAAGGCGCTCGGCACCGGCAAGACCGGCGAAGACGGCAAGAAGATCGCCTTCGAGGTCAAGGTCGGTGACCGTGTGCTCGTCTCCAAATACGGCGGCACCGAGATCAAGATCGACGGCCAGGAATACAAAATCTTCGGTGCGGACGACCTCATCGCGGTCGTCGGCTGATCGTCCCCTTCAATTTCAATTCATCATTCTCAACTAAGATTATGGCTGCAAAACAACTGTTGTTCGACGAAGCCGCCCGGCAGGAACTGCTCAAGGGCGTCGAGATCCTCGCCAAGGCCGTGAAGGCCACCCTCGGTCCGAAGGGCCGGAATGTGGTGATCGACAAGAAGTTCGGCTCCCCCACGGTCACCAAGGACGGCGTCACCGTCGCCAAGGAGATCGAGCTGTCGAACCCCTACCAGAACATGGGCGCCCAGATGGTCCGTGAAGTCGCCAGCAAGACCAGCGACATCGCGGGCGACGGCACCACCACCGCCACCGTGCTCGCCGAGGCCATCTACCGCGAGGGCCTGAAGTTCGTCACCGCCGGCGCGAACCCCGTGTCACTCCAGCGCGGCATCCAGAAGGCCGTCGAGGCCGCCACCGACCAGCTCACGAAGATCGCCAAGAAGGTCAAGGACAAGGAAGAGATCAAGCAGGTCGCCACCGTCTCCGCCAACTGGGACACCACCATCGGCGAGATCATCGCCGACGCCATGGACAAGGTCGGCAAGGACGGCACGATCACGGTTGAAGAGGCCAAGACCATCGAAACCACCCTCGACGTCGTCGAAGGCATGCAGTTCGACAAGGGCTACCTCTCCCCCTACTTCGTCACCAACGCCGAGACGATGCTCGTCAAGCTGGAGGACGCCTACATCCTGATCTACGAGAAGAAGATCAGTTCCCTGAAGGATATGCTCCCGCTCCTCGAGAAGGTGGCCAAGACTGGCAAACCCCTCCTGATCATCGCCGAGGAAGTCGAAGGCGAAGCCCTCGCGACCCTCGTCGTGAACAAGCTCCGCGGCACCATCAACGTCTGCGCCGTCAAGGCCCCGGGCTTCGGTGACCGCCGCAAGGCCATGCTCGAAGACATCGCCATCCTCACCGGTGGCAAGTGCCTGACCGAAGACCTCGGCATCAAGCTCGAGAACCTCGAACTCGCCGACCTCGGCCGCGCCAAGAGCATCGTTGTGGAGAAGGAAAACACCACGATCGTCGAAGGCAACGGCAAGTCCTCCGAGATTCAGGGCCGCGTGAACCAGATCCGCCGCCAGATCGAAGAGACGACCTCCGACTATGACCGCGAGAAGCTCCAGGAGCGCCTCGCCAAGCTGGCCGGCGGCGTGGCCGTCATCCATGTCGGCGCCGCGACCGAGACCGAGATGAAGGAAAAGAAGGCCCGCGTGGAAGACGCGCTGCACGCCACCCGTGCCGCCGTTGAAGAAGGCATCGTCGCCGGCGGCGGCGTCGCCCTCCTGCGCTGCATCCCGGCCATCGACGCCCTCAAGCTCGAGAACGTCGACGAGCAGACCGGTGTCAGCATCGTGAAGCGGGCCGTTGAGGCGCCGCTCCGCGAGCTCGCCTTCAACGCCGGCGTCGAAGGCAGCCTGATCGTTCAGGAAGTCAAGAAGCGCAAGGGCAACGACGGCTACAACGTCGCCACCGGCGAATACGAGGACCTCGTGAAGGCCGGCGTCGTCGATCCGAAGAAGGTGACCCGTTCGGCGCTGCAAAATGCGTCGTCCATCGCGGGTCTCCTGCTCACCACCGAGTGCCTCATCACCGAGATCCCGGAGAAGAAGGAAAAGCCTTCCGGTGACCCGCACGGCGGCCACGGCGGCGGCATGGACTACTGAGTCCAAGCCTCCCACGGCGAAATCTCCGAGAACATTCAGGCGGCGCCGCACCAGCGGCGCCGCCTTTTTGCTGCCTCAGAGTTCCGGCGCGACGAGGCGGAAGAATGTGCCGGGCGCGGTTCCGGCAGGCAGAGTGACCGAGGTAGCGCCCCCGGTGTCCACCGGCCGCCACTGCGCGGGCGGAGTCAGGCTGTCGGTGGTTTCCAGGCGCAACATGGAGGCTTTGGCGGGCCACGAGAGGTTGAGAATTTCGCGGTTCGCGCCGCTGAAAGTGACCAGTGGCACCGGCAGGTCCGGCGGGAAGCCCGCGCGGATGGGTTCGTTGGGGATAGAGTTGAACGCCCATAACTCCAACGTAAATGCCGTGCCCGGTGCCGTGCTTGGTCGGGTAAACTTGAACCAGCCCAGCGTCACGTCGCCGGTGTCGGGATCGGTCAATTTCGCTCCGATGATGGCCGACGTCACCGACTGGAATATTCCCGAGTATAGGGTTGGTGGGGAAAAATCGGTGCAGACATACTCAATCAAGCGCAGAGAAGGATTTCCAAACTCGTCACGATATGTTTGCTGAACTTCCCTAATTAGTTGCCCCTCTGCGAAATCAATCCTTGAAGCACTTGCCCTCAGCACTGAACCACCTTCCCCGACATGCAACAACGACCTCACTGTGTAATATTCGGTGAACGGATCCGACGGAAGCGTTGACCGAAGAACCTGAACCTCAGCCGATACTTCAGGCTGTCCGTCGTGATCGACGTCACGTTTGGCGAACGTCACCGATTGCTTGTAGCACTGCCCTTTGAGCGATGGCAGGAGGCAGCAGAGTGCAGCGAGCACCCCAAGTGTGGTGGAGCCTGACTTGGAGAAAATGTCGGAGTGCTTCGGCTTCGGCTCGGACCCTTTGATCGCACTCCCCGTTTGATCTAGCCGGCCAAGGTGTTGCCCCGGACTGTGGGTTGTTTCGGCAGCAGGGTTCATGATGTGGTCGGAGCAGTTATTGGTTGAACTGCACGTATGGAGCAGCCGACCCGTAAGTTCCTGCCAGTCCAAAATGTTCGTTAGGTCGAGCCGATTGAGTTTCGAAATCCAAAGCGGAATCCGCCCGTGACAGGTGCCGGGACCGTTGCCACGTTCGCAGCGTGATTCGCCCACTCAGCTTGCTGATCGGACTCGTTGTGCCGTGTGTCCTCAGTGCGGCCACGCTTCAGCTCAAGGCTCCGTTTCCCGTCGCGGTTGAGTTGCCCGAACCGGCATCGATTACACGCGCCACGACGACGCCCACAGAGGAATGGCTGGAAGCGCAGGTCGCGGGCGACACCGAAACGTGGGAGTTCAGCCGTCAGTTGGCGCTGGAGTTTCTCGATGGCACGGACTGGCGTGCCCTCGCGGCGGAGCAGGGTCTCGCCTTCGTGCGCACGGTGACACCCAACCTTGTCCTGCTCGAAGCGGCTTCCCCGCGGGCCGCGCTGTTGGCTTCCGCCGCCTTGTCGGGGCGGAGTGAAGTGCGTTCCGCGCTGCCGGTGTGCCGGCGGCCGGCGGCTTTGGGCTTCGCCATTGCCTCGGCGCCGAACGACGATTTCTTCCCACGGCGGGTCGCGAACGTCCAAGGCCAGTGGTATCTCGAAAACCGCGATTCCGACTCGGGAGCGTCGCTTGGACCGGACGTGAACGCCCGTTCCGCCTGGGCGCGGACGCGCGGTTCGGGGCAGGGGGTGGCCGTGGGTGACTTGGGCGTCGAGCTCACGCACCCGGAACTCGCGGAGAACCTGCTCGGGATGCCCCACTTCAACTTCGGGACCGGCAAGGCGGACGGATCGCCGGTCGTCTCCAACACCCACGGCACCTCGTGTGCGGGACTCATCGCGGGACTGGCCAACAACACCAACGGCATGAGCGGCCTGGCGCCCGAAGCTCAGCTCGCCAGTTGGGTGGTGTTCCGCTCGAACGGCAAGCTCGCGGCTGACGATGCGTTGGCGGCGATGTATGCGACGTCGCCGGAGCTGATCGGCGTGCAGAACCACAGTTGGGGCAATGCATCCGCGCGCCAAGTCGGTCCCACGGCGCTGGAGCACACGGGCATCGCCAAAGCGTGGAATGAGGGGCGCGGCGGCCTGGGCACCGTGCTGGTGCGGATCGCCGGCAACGGCCGGGCACAAGTTCTCAACGCCAACGACGACGGCTGGGCCAACGATCCGGTCGCGATCTGCGTCGCCGCGGTGGGCCCGACCGGCCGCGCCGCCAGTTACAGTTCGGCTGGCGCCTGCATCCTGGTGGCGGCACCGGGCGGCGACTTCGACACGGGAGGCCTGTTCACGACCGACCTGACCGGTTTCTCGGGCGCGAACCCGATCAGTTTCTTCCCACCCTACGAATACCTGAGCGACTTCCGTTTCAACTCCTTGGGCATGGTCGGCACTTCGGCCGCCGCGCCGTTGGTCAGCGCCACGGCGGCGCTCGTGCTTTCGGTTAACCCCAACCTCACCGCCCGCGACGTGCAGCAGGTGCTTGCCCTATCCGCGCACCATTGGGATCTCGCCGATCCGTCGCTCGTGACCAATGCCGCCGGGTTGGCCATCAGCCACAACACAGGGTTCGGCGTCGTGGATGCGGGCGAAGCGGTCCGCCTCGCAAAACGCTGGGTGAACCGTCCCGGCGCCACGACGGTGCGAATCACCAACGGTGCCCCGGGCGAAATCGCCGACAGCCAGTTGCGGGTCGAGTTGCGCACGCTGGGCCGGCCCGGGTTAGTTTTCAGCTTTGCGGGGTTGCCGGGCACCGGTCCGCAGCCGGACCCGGCGACGCCGTTTCTCCGGCTCGTGAATCTCGGGCTTGCGACGAATGCGCCGGCGCCAGCAGCCTTAGGCTTCGGCGCGCTGATCGAGCGCGGAGCCAACGACTTCACCGGGAAGCTCGCGAACGCCGCGGCCGCGGGGGCGAAGTTTGCCGTGATTTACAACTTTGCCGAAGGCCAGGCGGATTCGTGTCCGCCCGGCGACCAACTTTGTCCGCTCGGCGGAACCGACTTCGCGCCGATTCCGGCGATCTTCATCCGGCGCAGTGCCGGCCTCGAACTGCGGGAACGGGTCGCCGTGGACCGCCTTGCCGAAGTGCGGCTGGCCGCCATCGGGGAGGAACGGGTGTTTGCGGTGACTAACACGCTCTCCTGCGAAAACGTCCAAGTGCGCCTCAGGATCGACCACCCGCTCCGGGGGGATCTGCGCGTGGTTCTGACGTCGCCGACCGGCACCCGCAGCGTGCTGCAAACCTACGGCACTGACACGAATGCCGGCCCGGCGGACTGGACCTACCTGAGCACGCAACATTTCTTCGAACCGGCCGCCGGTGAATGGCGCCTCAACGTCGTCGACGAAGGCGAAGGGGCCGAGGGCACGCTGCTCGGAGCGGAGCTGATCCTGCACGGCGTCGCGATCGTCGACGCGGACCATGACGGCCTAGACGACGCCTGGGAACGGCGGCACTTCGGTTCACTGGCCGCTACCGCAGCCGGAGATGCTGACGCCGATGGCTACAGCAACGTCCGCGAGTTCATCGCCGGCACGAATCCGCTCCAGGCGGAGTATCCGCTCACGCTTGGTTTCACCCATTGGAGTCCGACCGTCGGCCGCCTCAGTTGGCCGGGCATGCCGGGGCGTTACCGGGTTTGGGCCGGAAACGATCCGGCCAACCTACAGGTCGCCGCCGAGGTGAACGCAACCTTTCCGGAAAATGTGTGGATGACACCGGTGACTGCCACGGCGCGTTTCTTCCGCCTGGAACGACTGAGCACGACCACCGAATGATGCTCGAACTTTCGGCGTCCCCGGCAGCCTGCTTTTGCTTCCAAAGATTCTTCCTGCCACCTTGGCCCGCATTTCGATCACCCGACCGATGACGTGAGCACCACCGCCCTTGAACTCCGCGAGGTGACCAAAACCTACGGCGCGTTTACCGCGGTGGACCGGCTTTCGCTCACGGTGCCGACGGGGTGCGTTTACGGCTTCCTCGGCCCCAACGGCGCCGGCAAGACAACCACCCTGCGGATGATCCTGGAAATCATCCGGCCCACGACGGGTTCGATCACGGTGCTGGGTTCCCCGTCCGCGCTGGCCGTGCGGCACCGGCTCGGTTACCTGCCCGAAGAGAAGGGCCTCTACAAGAAGATGCGGGCATGGTCGGTGATCGCCTACTTCGCCACGCTCAAGGGACTCGGTCAGGCCGCCGCCAAACGGCGCGCCTTCGAACTGCTCGAACGCTACGGGCTCAAGGACTTTGCCGACGCGCGCACGGAAGCGCTTTCCAAGGGAATGGGGCAAAAGGTCCAGGTCCTGGCGGCGGTCGCGCACGATCCGGAGTTTGTCATCCTTGACGAACCCTTCTCCGGGCTCGACCCGGTGAATCAGACCGTCATGGAGGACATCATCACCGACCTGCGGGCGCGCGGCCGCACCGTGATTTTCTCGACGCACGTCATGGCGCATGCGGAACGTCTCTGCGACCGGCTGGTGATCATCGCGCGCGGCCGGCGGCTGTTTGACGGCACGCCCGCGGAAGCCCGTTGCACCCTGCCGCGACGCGTGCGGCTGACGACTGAGTCCAGTTTGGAACCGCTGCAGGACCTCCCCGGCGTGGCCGGTCTCACGCCGTTGCCCGAGGGCGTCTGGGAATTGCAGCTCCGCGACGGTGCCGACCCGCAGGCGATTCTCGAAGCCTGTTTCACCCAGCAGATTCGCCTCCAAAGCTTCAGCGCGGAAGAACCGACGCTCCACGACGTCTTCGTCAAACTGGTCGGACCCGACGCGACGGAGGCGCGCTTCCGATGAATGCCGGTAACGAGTCCCCTCCGAACTGACCATGCGCTACGCCCTGCTCATCGCCTGGCGCGAGTTCGCCGAAACCCTGAAGACCCGCGGGTTCTGGATCGGCATCTTCATCTTCCCGGCCATCATCGCCCTCGCCATCCAGGTTCCGATGCTGATCGAGAAGAAGGGCATCCCGACCCGGCACTTCGTGCTCGTGGACCAGACGGGCAGCCTCGCACCGGCGCTTCGCGCCGCGTTGGCCGCCAACGAGCTTCGCCGGCAGGAGGACGCGCTGCGCGGCTTCGCCCGGACGGCGTCGTATCAGGAGCCGTTCGCCTATTTCATCAGCACGAACCGCGAGCTCGACCTGCGGCGATGGCAGGAGGAGCAGGGCACCAACTGGCTGAACGTGCGCGGGTTTGTGCCGCCGCGTCCGCGCTTTCTCGAAGCCGAGGCGCCGGTCCAGTTACCGGCGGGGGCCGATCTGAACGCGACTGCCGAGGCGCTGCGTCCATGGCTGCGCGGCGAACAGAAACTGAAGACCGCCGGCGGCGAAGTCGCGCTGTTCGCCGCCGTCTTGATACCTGCGAACCTCGCGGAGCTGGCGGCGAGGACGAAGTTCGCCGGGACCACGAACGAATCGCTCGGCCTGCAATACTGGTCCGAAAACCTCGCCGACTCGACCCTGCTCGACGCGATCCAGAACACGGTGAACGCCGAATTGCGCCGCCGGGCCTATGAGGCGCGCGGGTTGGATCCGGCCGTGGTCCGCTCGCTGGAACAGACCCGCGCGCCGGTCACCAGCCTCAACCCGAAGAAAGCCGCCGGCGAGGAACAGGTCGGCCTGTCGGACCGCCTCCGCCAATGGCTGCCGAGCGCGTTCGTCTATCTGCTGTGGGTCGCCATCTTCACGATCGCGCAGATGCTGCTCACCAGCGTGATCGAGGAGAAATCCAACCGCATCATCGAGGTGCTGCTGTCGTCGGTGACGCCGGGCGAACTGATGCTGGGCAAGCTGCTGGGCATCGCCGCGGCGGGCCTGACCATGCTGGCGTTCTGGATCGGGACTTTGGCGCTCGTGGTGGCCTGGAAGGCGGCCGGCATCTCGCCGGCCCAAGCCGCGGCGGCGGGTCCGATGGCCAGCCTGCCGGTGGACGTGGCGGGAATCCTCCAGACGACGTGGCTGCTGCCCGCGTTCGTGCTCTACTTCCTGCTGGGTTACCTGCTCTATGCCGGCCTCATCATCGCGCTGGGCAGCACGTGCAACACGCTCAAGGAGGCCCAGAGCTTCATGGGCGTGATCGTGGTGTTCCTGATGGTGCCGCTCTTCACGATGACCTTCATCCCGCGCGATCCGAACGGCACCCTGGCAGCCGTGCTGTCGTGGATTCCATTCTACACGCCGTTCGTGATGATGAACCGCGTGACAGCCGACCCGCCGATGTTCGATGTGATCGGCACCCTGATCCTGCTGATCGCCTTCACCGGGTTCGTGCTGTGGGGCGCGGGCCGGATCTTCCGCATCGGCATTCTCCGGACCGGCCAGCCTCCGAAGCTCATGGAACTGCTGCGGTGGCTCAAGCGGCCGTAGGCGCCGGCGAACGAGGACACAGCTCACCCGGTGCGGCCGAATTTCTTCTCCAGCTCGCGCCAGTTCATCTCGATGAGCGTCGGGCGGCCGTGCGGGCAGGTGTAGGGCATCTGACACTTCCGCAGGTCGGCGACGAGGTGTTCGAGTTCCTTGCCGGCGAGCGGATCATTCGCCTTCACCGCATGACGGCAGACCGTCTTCGCCACCATGTCCTCGCCCAGGCGCAGCGTATTGACTCCGGCTCCCGCTGACTTGAGCTCATCCACCAGTTGGAAGGCGAACTGGCGGGAATTTCCGCCGCGCACGAACGGCGGCAACGCATCCAGCAGGAACGTCCGTTCACCGAACTCGCGCAGGCCGACGCCAAGACGCGAAAGTGTTTCCAGATTCTGCCGCAGGAAGGTCGCGTCGCGTGGACTCAGCTCGATCGTTTCCGGCAGCAGCAATCGTTGCGAAGGCGCGGCCTCGGCGCTTTCCAGCCGCTGCAGCATCTGCTCGTAGAGCACCCGCTCGTGCGCCGCATGCTGGTCGAGCAGCACCAGTCCCCGGTCCGACTCCAGCACCACGTAAAGACGCCCCACCACGCCGACCAGGCGCAGTGGAACCCGCAGGAGGGGCACGGGCACGCCGGGAGCAGGAGCGGGAGCAGGTGGGAAAGTGGGAAAGTGGGAAAGTGGGCCGGGTGATTCCGGCGTCGGTGCAGATGCCGGGGGCGGGTTCGCCGACGGAGGAACGGCAGCGACTTGGGGCGGCAGCGGACGCTGGGTGGGAGGCGAGAAGCCGACTGGCAGAGGGCGCTGGATCGTTGTTGGTGTGGCCGGCCGCGGCGGTTCGAGCTTCAGCTCCCGCAACGGCGCCGGCTCTGGAGCGGGCGTGCTCACCTTCCCACTTTCCCACCTGCCCACCTGCCCACCCGCCTCGTCTTCCTGGGGTTGGTGAAACGCCGCCAGCGTGTCCCGCACCGCCTTGGCCACGAGCCGGCGCACGGCGGGTTCCTCGCGGAACTTCACCTCGCGTTTCTGCGGATGCACGTTCACGTCCACCGCCGCCGGATCGAGTTCCAGGAACAGGCAGCAGACCGGGTAGCGGCCCTTCATCAGCGCGTTGTGATAGCCCTCCAGCAGCGCGAAGTTCAGCCCGCGGTTTTCCACCGGCCGCTGGTTGACGAAGAGATGCTGCTCGTCGCGGGTCGAACGCGAAACGCCCGGCGCACCGATGAAACCCCAAACGCGAAACTGCGTGAACCGGGCGGCGTCGCGCAGGACCAGCGATTCCTCGTGCACCCCGTCGTCACCGGTTTCCTGAACCTCGGCGGTGAAGTCCACGGGCAGTAGCGGCACGTCGGCGCCGTGCAACTGGCGCAACCGTTCCCGCAGCGCCGCGGAACGCTCCGCCGGCGTGCTCCACTTGACCCCCGGCAACTGCCACACCGGCCGCGCATCGGAGACAAAGGAGAAACCGACCCCCGGCCAGGCCAGCGCCACGAGCGTCAGGTAGTGCTGGATGTGCGCCCGCTCGGTTTCTTCAGCCCGGAGAAATTTCCGCCGAGCCGGCAGGTTGAAGAACAGTTGCCGCGCCTCGATCGTCGTCCCGGCCGGTGAAGCCGCGGCCTTTACCTCCAGAATCTTTCCGCCGCCGATGACCACCTGCGTGCCTTCGCCGGTCGTGTCGTCGGCCTCACGCGTGATCAGCGTAAAGCGCGAGACGCTGGCGATGCTGGGCAGGGCTTCGCCGCGAAACCCCATCGTGGTGATCGCCGTCAGATCCTCGGCACGCTGGATCTTGGAAGTCGCGTGGCGTTCCAGGCAAAGCAGCGCGTCGTCACGGCTCATGCCGGTGCCGTCGTCGGTAACCCGGATCAGGCTGCGCCCGCCCGCCCCGATCTCGACCGTGATGCGGGTCGCGTGGGCATCGAGCGAATTCTCGACCAGCTCCTTCACCACGCTGGCCGGGC
>JAYUSF010000062.1:0-24606 GCA_043755815.1 Verrucomicrobiota bacterium | reverse complement strand
CGCTCGGCTCGCTCCGCTCGCCTCCGCTCCACCTCCCCCTCTGGGGTTGGGTGGAAACACAAGGAAAGCAAATTACAGAAAGCTTCTTACACCGGCACTTTTTCTTCGCTCTCGCTGCGCGGGCGGCTCTGCGCCAAAGCACTCGATCGGTTGTTCTCCTTCTCACCCTTTCATCCGTGTGTATTGGCTTTTGGTTTTTCTGGGACGCTTTAGTCCGTCCTTCCACTTTGAATCTCATCCCGCTCGTGATTGTCGCTGGAGAGTCTTTGGTAGCAGGAGCGACGTGGCTTGTAGTCCGTCGCATTGAGCGAGCGACACCTGCACACAACGTGACCTCCTGAAGCGCTCCTGAAGCGCTGGACACGCGAAGTGTCTGATGGCTCGGGCAGTGTTGGAAGCCAGCTATTCACGTCAGTGCTTCACCTCCGAGGCGGTTGCTCCGCTTACCATGCTCTGCAACGAACGCCTCCGGCAGTCACAGCCCATACATCCCACCGCCTTCGCCCGCGCATGGGCTGAGCCAGCCTACGCCGTCGCTGAGCTTGAGTCGTTCGGCGAGCCGGCCGGAGCGGCGACTTTCCAGTCGCCGAGGCTGGGCGGCTTTCCAGCCGCCCCTCCACATCCCAGTCCAGCGCGCCCCGTGGAGTCGCGCGTTGTTTGAGTGTGTGCGTGCGCTCCGGCGGCGGTGTCCCGTAGGCTGGGCGTCGGATGACGTTTCTGCCGGTTGCACAACGGGAGCTGCTCGCCGCCTCGCGGCGGCCGCTGACGTTTCGGCTCCGGGCGGTGGCAGGCATCCTGGCGGTAGTCGTGGGCTTCATTGGCCTGCTGATCAGTTCCGGGGCGCGCGGAGTCGGTTCCCCGATCTTCCACGCACTGGTCTATCTGTCCGCGCTGGCAAGCGCCTTGGCCGGGCTGGTCCTGTCGGCCGATGCCATCGCGGGTGAACGCCGCGAAGGCACCCTGGGGTTCCTGTTCCTGACCGATCTCTCCGGCTTCGACGTGCTGGCGGGGAAACTGGTGGCGGTGGGCGTGGGTGCCGCCACAGCCCTGCTGGCGGTGTTTCCGGTCATGGCGATCGGGATGATTCTCGGCGGCGTAACGGCCGGCGAATTCTGGCGGAACACGGCCACGCTCGTGAATCTGCTCTGGGTCGCGGTGACGGTGGGGCTCGCCGCCAGCGTCCGAAGCGCCGAAGGCGGCCGGGCCCTGTTCAATGGCGGTTTGGTCCTGTTCGGCCTGGGGGTCGTGCTTCCGGTCCTCGGCCAAGTTGCCCGGTCGGCGGGAGGCGTGAACGGGTTTGAGTGGGTGGTTTCCCTTGGCCCGACCGAGCCGTTCTTGCATGCCGCGGACGGCCAGTTCGCGATGCAGCCGGAATTGTTCTTTCGCTCCCTGCTGCTTTCGCACTTGGTCGGCTGGGCCTTTCTCGCGTTCGCCGCCTGGCTCCTGCCCCGTTCATGGCGGAGCGCGGGCCGGGAGGAAGTCGCGGCGACGAGGGCGGTTGCACGACCCGCGCGCCGTCTGGATGACGCGCAGAATCCGATGATCGCCTTGAGCCGCTCCTCCGGCCGGGAGCTGGCCTTGGTCTGGACCGTGGTCGCGTTGACGTTTGCGGCGGTCATTGTCCGGGTGAGCCTGGGGCAGCCGGCGTGGACGGTTCCGTTCTGGGGTTCCCTCGAATTTTCGCCCGGCTTCCTGGTGCTGAAGTGCGTGTTCACCTGGCGCTGCTGTGTTTTTTTCCACGCTCTCCGACACGGCGCAGGAGAGCTGCTCCTGACGACTCCCCTGCGTGAACTTCAAATCTTGGGCGGCGGTTGGGCGGCGGGGCGGAGGCTGGTGCAAGTCCCGCTGACCTTGCTGGTGGTGGGCCTGACGGCAACCTCGTTGGTGCAAGGTTATTCCAACGCCGCCGGCGGGGGCGTCAATCCGCTGGCAACGGCGGCTTTCGGCCTCGGCGCGTTGATTTGGCCGCTTTATCTGGTGGCCTGTCTGGTGGTCGATCTGGTTGCCTTGGGCTGGTTGAGCGCGCGGTTTGGCGTCCGGTCCAGCAGCCCGATGGCGGCCTTCGGACGGGCCCTGGGGCTGCTGTTCCTGCCGCGGATCATTCCCTGCCTTCCGGACCTGCTGAGCGCGGGCGTCATCCTGATCTGGGCTCGCGGATATCTGGGGGGCAGCTATCGTTCCGGTCTGTCCGACCTGCGCATTGATCCGGAGTATGGCCTGCGCGATGCCGTGCGGGGTGGCTGAACCCCGGGAAAGAATTCATGAACGAAACATTGCCTCCGCCGCTGCTGCGCATCCTCCGGGAGACGCCTGAATTTCAGGGCGCCTTCCTGGTCGGCGGCTGCGTGCGCGACTGGCAGCTGCAGGTGCCGGTGAAGGATTTCGACGTCGAGATCTACGGTCTGGGCTACGAACGGCTGACCAACGTGCTGGCGCGCTGGGGCCGGACCGATGTCGTGGGCCGCTCCTTCGGCGTGGTCAAGCTGACCGTCGCGCCGGGCGAGACCTACGACTTCACCCTGCCGCGCCGCGATTCCAAGGTGGCGCCGGGACATCGCGGCTTCCAGGTGAACTGTGATCCGGACCTGTCGCCCGAGGAGGCCTCGGCCCGCCGCGATTTCACGATCAATTCGATGATGTGGGATCCGCGCCGGAACCGGTTGCTGGACTTCAACAACGGGCAGGCGGACCTCGACCGCCGCGTGCTCCGGCACACGAGCGACGCCTTTCCCGAAGACCCGCTGCGGGTGCTGCGCGGGATGCAGTTCGCGGCCCGCTTCCGGCTGAAGGCGGCACCGGAAACGATCGAGCTGTGCCGCAGCATCGCGGACACCTACCGCGAGCTGCCGGTCGAACGGGTCCGTGAAGAGTGGCTCAAGTGGGCGGCGAAATCCGTGCTCCCGAGCGCCGGGTTGAACTTCCTCCGTCAGGTGGGGTGGCTCGCGCACTTTTCCGAGGTCAGCGCGCTGGTGGGTGTGCCGCAGGATCCGGAATGGCATCCGGAAGGTGACGTCTGGACCCATACGCTGCACTGCTGCGACGCCCTCGCGGAGCTGCCGGAGTGGCATGCGCTCGAAGAGGAAACCCGCATTGCAGTGATGTTCGCGGTGCTGGCCCATGATTTTGCAAAGCCGGCCTGCACGTTCGCGACGGAAAAGCATGGCCAGATGCGCATCGTTTCGCCCGGCCACGAACCGGCGGGCGCCCCCATCGCGGAGGTGTTTCTGCACCGCATCGCCGCGTCGCATTCGCTGCTGGCCCGGGTGCCGCCGCTGGTGGCCAACCACCTGGCGCACCTGCAGGAACAGACGCCGCGTTCGGTCCGCCGGCTCGCGAACCGGCTGGCACCGGCGACCATCGACGAACTGGCGTTCGTGCTGATCGCCGATTCCTCCGGCCGGCCGCCCCTGAAGAAAGGGCCGCCCGAAGGCTTGGCGGCGATGCTGGAACTGGCGCGGGAGCTGAAGCTGCAGGCCGACGCGCCGAAGCCGCTGCTCCTGGGCCGGCACCTGCTGGAACGGGGGCTCGAACCGGGGCCGGCCTTCAAGGCGATCCTGAGCGCGGCGTTTGAGGCGCAGTTGGACGGCGTATTCACCGACCTCGACGGGGCGCTCAAGTGGCGCGACGCGTATCTGTCGGATTGAGCGCCCGCGGGCGGGCCGGGAGAACCGTAGGGCTGAACACCGGTCTCTGCACCCGCATGCGCACCCTATTCGCGCCGGAATATCAGCGTCTGAAAATCGCGGGGCGTCTGGCCGCCGCGCCGGATGGTGGCCACGTAACGGCGGCGGGCGTTGCCAAAGGCGGCGTTCACATGGACCCGGAACGTGGAGCTGATCGTGACCAGACGGGTGCCCGGCTGGGCCCCTCCCGTGGCTCCCGCCGGTCCGAGCAGCCGCACGATTTCGCCCTGACTGCGCGCCGGTTCGTCGTCTTCGGTGCCCTCCATCCCATCCATGCCGGCCCGCAGTTTGATGACTTCGCGGGCGGTGTTGCGATCGCCTCCGAGCGCCAGGGCGAGCACCGGTTCCGGAGCGGTGTTGATGTTGACCTGCCCGGTGGAGATGGCGCAGAAAATGTCCACCAAGCCGAACGCCGGCTCCGAACCGTCCGGCGCCGATGACGCCCCAAAACCCGCTCCGCCCCGGAGAAAACCGCTGCGCTGGAAATGGGCGCCGTAGAACAGCTCGGGCGTGATGCCGTTGATCTTCAGCAGTTCCGTAATGTCGTCGATGGGACCGTTCTTGGCGAGGTAGGGCGGGTCGCGCTTGAGATAGAAGTCGCTCTCCGCGCCGCCGCCGGCCTTGGGAAAATCGTCCCGGTCGATCCAGTCGAGGATGGAGCTGGCGATGACCGAATTGTCCCCGGCATCGGTGCCGACCAGGCTGAGTCCCAGTTCCAGCAACTGCGGCTGGAGCTGGTTGATGTTGAACTTGCGCTCCTCGTCGATGATGCGGATGGCGACGCGGCCTTCGCCGACCTCGATGTGGTCGAGCGAGATGCCTTCGAACGGGTTCTCCGCGGGACCGGTGGTGCCGGGGCCGCCGGCCCAGAACTGGTTGAGCCCGTTGTAGCCCTGTTCACCCGGCTGCCGCTGCTGCTCCGACAGAATCCACTTGGCAAATTCGACGCCGGAGCGGCCCAGCCATTCCAGCTCCGCCTCGGAACTGGTCGTCGTCGCGAGCCGCGTTTCGACCCGCATCTGATAGGCAAAGGTGGCCGCCGTGACGGTCAGCGCGAAGACCACCAGCAGCACGATGATCAACGCCACCCCGCGCGTGGCGGGACGGCGGTTGGACTGTGCGGGCGGGGAGAGTCTCATGGCCGTGGGACGCCGGGAGGTCCGCCCCCATTGGCGCCGAGGGGAATGGTCTGGGACGAAATCAGGACGGTGCGGGTGACCACTTCGGCGGGAGTGCTGCGGCTGCCGCCTATGCGGCCGAAGCCCAGGGTGACGCGGACCAGTTGCGGCAGCTGATTGGTCCAGCGCCACTCCGGCTGGAATTCGCCGGCCCGCTGATCCCAGAATTCGAGCTGGAACGCGCTCACGTTGCGGGCGAGGACGAGGGGCGGGGGACTGCCTTCCGCATCGGCGGGGGCGAGGGCGGAATTCTGGTAGAGCCGAAGCTCTTCACCGTCGTCGCCGTTCTCCACGGCGAAGGAGACCCGGCGCAGGCGTTCGGACCCGAAATAGCCGCCGCCCGGAAACGACTCCGGGAGGTTGGCACACAGGCTCAGCGCGCTGTATTGGCCGCTCGTTTCCGTGACGAAGGAATACATCGCCGGGCTCGATTGAAACATCTGGGCCGCGCCGATGGCCTCCTCGACCACGCGGACCGCCATGCGTGCCCGCTGGGCATCCACCGTGAGGCGCAGGGCCTGGTCGGTGCTGCGCAGGATGATCTGCCAGGTGCCGTAAAGGGTCACCAGGATCATGGACAGAACCAGCGTGGCGACGAGCACCTCGATGATCGTGAACGCCCGGGCCAGCCGGCCCGGGCGGCGGGGATTCCCGAGGTTCATGGCAGTCCTCCCCGTCTGGAAACGGACTGGGGCCGGAAGAGCAGCAGCGTGAGCCGGGAATCGGCTTCGCCCCCGCCGGAAACGAATAACTCAACGCGGAACATGCCGTTGGTGCCGGCCTCGGTGATTTCCCGGCGCCAGGAATAGCCGGGATGCACGTTGCCGAAGTCGCCCGTCTCGGTGCCTTCTTCCAGCCGGTTGGTGAGCGACAGTTCGGCGGCGAGGCTGCTGGCGTCCACATGCACCCGGTCGAGGATGCGGGCGGTGCGGATGCCGTTGGAGACGATGAGCAGGATGCCCCCGAGCGCGATCACCAACACCGCCGTGGCCACCATCACCTCAATGAGCGTGAAGGCCGACTGGCGGCGTGGACTGATCGGGCGGAGCGTCATCGAGGAAGGGCGACGGTGGCCTGGCCGGTCAGGATTTCGGTGCTGATGCGCCGCGACTCCCGGCCGTCGGTCAGGACTGAATCCAGTTGGTCGGCCGTGCCGTTGGGGAAGAAACGGAAGATGATGACCTCCTCGGAACCGCTGACGGCGACGCGCGGATCGCGGCCATTGACGAACACGGACGAGAAGCTGGTCTCGTTCGGCAGCGTGGCCGAAAACTTGCCGAGCCGTTCGGTGCTCAGCGTGGAGGTGGACACGGAATTGCCCGTTCCCAGATCCGACATCGCGGTGATCGTCGGTCGGATTTCCGGTCCGGTGGTCCGCCCGTTCGGGTCCAGCACGGGCGCGGGTTCGATCTTGAGGTCGGTTCCAGTGGTCGTCGGAATGATGACCACCTGCATGGCCCGGCCGGTCAGGATCGCCTCCGCCCGGGCGTGCCGGCAGACGTCGAGGAAATCGTTCACGGCCCGCACTAGCGGCGGCTTGCTGAGCGCGCGAACGGCCGGGATCGCGGTGAGCATCAGCAGGGCGCCGATGGCGATGGCGACCATGAGCTCGATGGTCGTAAAGGCGGAGATTTGGTAGGATTTCTTCGTAGCTGAGGTGAGGAGACTTGCGTTTGATCGCGGAACAAGGGTGGCGTCAACCCGGCGGTTTCGGACAGACCACGGTTCCCCCTCACCCCGGCCCTCTCCCTCGGGGAGAGGGAGCCGGTGATGGCGGCTGACGACGTCACCGGCGAAGCTCTTTGTCTCTGCCGATCGCCCGCTGGTCCTCGTCTGTTTGTCGTGTGGAGTGATTCTGTTCCAGAGGGCTTTCCCCTCTCCCCGGGGGAGAGGGCTAGGGTGAGGGCGGGACTCCTTGACAGCCGAATCTCCCCCACGTCGGTGGTTGAAATTCCAGGGCATGGACGGCTCGTCCTTCATCAACGCTGGATGTTCTGGGTGATCAGCATCATCGCCTGGATCACGCCCATGAGGATGAAACCGACGACCACCGCGATGGCGATGATGACCAGCGGCTCGATCAGGTTGGTCATGGCCCGCAGGGCGAGGTTTAGCTCGCGCTCATAGGTGTGGGCGACGTTTTCCAACGCGCCGGGCACATCGCCGGTCTCCTCACCGATCCGGATCAAATCGATCATGAGTTGTGGGAAGACGCCCGACTTCGCCAGCGGCTGGGCCAGCGTCTTGCCGTCGGTCACGCCTTCGCGGGTCTTCGCGATGGCCTCGCCGAGGATGACGTTGGGCACCACCTGTTCGGTGATCTTGAGCGCGTTGAGCACGGGCACGCCGTTGCGCATGAGCGTGCCGAGGGTCTGGGAGAACTGGCCGAAGAGGTTCAGCTTCACCACCCGGCCGACGACGGGCAGGTTGAGCTTGACCCGATCAACCGTGCGGCGGCCGGACGGCGTGGACTTGTAGCGGATGAACAGGAGCGCGGTCAGCCCGACCACGAGCAGGATCAGCCACCACCAGGTCGCGAGGAAGTGGCTGGTGGTGATGAGCACCTGGGTGGTGAAGGGCAGCTCCACGTTGCCGAAACTCTGGAAGAGACCGGTAAATTGCGGCAGCACCTTGGTCATGAAGAACCAGACGAGCACGGTTCCCACGATGCAGACCATCAGCGGATAGACCATCGCCGACTTGAACTTGGCCTGCGCCTCCGCGAACCGCTCAAAGTGGCTCGCCATGCGCCGGAGCACCTCTTCGAGCGCGCCGCTCTGCTCGCCGGCGCGCACCATGTTGATGACGAGTCCGGGGAAGATGTCGCTCTGCCGGAGCATCGCGTCGGAAAGGCTGCGGCCCTCGGTCACGTCCTGCTTCAGCTGCTTCGAAACGTCCGCCGGAATGCCCTTGGTCGAGAGGCCGGTCATGGACTGGAGCGCCATCGTCAACGGCATGCCGGCGCGCAGCAGGTTGGCGAGCTGCTCGGTAAAGGTGGCGAGTTCCTGGAGCTTGGGCTTGCGGCGTTTGCTGAACTGCGCGGCCAGCGTCGGCGGCAGGATGGAGGCGAGCGTGCGCGGCTTGCCCGGCGCCGGCTTTTCGGCGCCGCCCTTGGCGGAAGTCACGGTCAGCGGGAAGAGGCCGAGCTTCTCCAGTTGGACGAGCGCGGCGGGACGGTCGGCGCCTTCGAGGAGGCCCTCAACGAGTTCGCCGGAACGGCGCCGGGCTTTGTAGGTGAACTGAGCCATGTCGCGACCGGGATGAATAACCGTTCCGGCGCGAAAGTTCCAGTCGCGTGAAGGGGCGTCTGCGGAGCGCAGGGCTCCAGCCCTGCAAGAACTGGGTTACCTGGCAGGGTCGGAGCCCTGCGCTCCGATAAAGTGTTCGCCCGGCAGCGCGTTGGCTGCCGGGCGTTTGGAGGCGGGCGATTCAACCCAGCCGGTTCAGCGCGCTGATCACGGCCTTGATGGACGCAAGTTCGATGTTCGTGTCCACGGCGGCGCCCCACTGGACCTTGCCGTTGGGCAGCTTGATCTGGATGTAGGCGATGGCGCTGGCGCCTTCGCCGGCGCTGAGGGCGTGTTCGCGGTAGTTGGCCACCTCGAACTTCGGGGCGCCGCTGGCGGCCAGGGCGTTAACGAAGGCGGCGATGGGACCGTTGCCTTCGCCTTCAACCTTTCGCTCGGTGCCCTGATGGACGACCGAGGCGCGGCACCGGAATTTGCCGTCGACGCCGTCCGCATGGAAGTGGATGAGCGACCACGGCGAGGTGCGTTCGATGTATTCCTGCCAGAACATCGCCTTGAGTTCCTCCGCCTTCACCTCACGGCCCAGGGCGTCCACGAGGTCGTTGGCGATGGGGCCGAATTCGCGCTGCATGTCCTTGGGCAGCTCGATGCCGAATTCGCTCTCCAGCAGATATGCGACGCCGCCCTTGCCGGACTGGCTGTTGACGCGGATGACCTCCTGATAGTGTCGTCCGATGTCCTTCGGATCGATGGTCAGGTAGGGCACGTCCCAAAAGATTTCCGATTTCCGATTTCCGATTTCCGATTGCTTCGCGTCCCACTCGGCGAGGCCCTTCTTGATGGCGTCCTGGTGTGAGCCGCTGAAGGCGGTGAAGACCAATTCGCCGGCGTAAGGATGGCGCGGCGGCACGGTCAGGCCGGTGCTGCGTTCGTAAACGTCGCGGAGCGCGCCCAGGTCGCTGAAGTCGAGCTGCGGGTCGATGCCGTGCATGTAGAGGTTCAGCGCCACGGTGATGACGTCGAGGTTGCCCGTGCGTTCGCCGTTGCCGAACAGCGTGCCCTCGACGCGGTCGGCGCCGGCCAGCAGGCCGAGTTCGGTCGCGGCCACGCCGGTGTAGCGGTCGTTGTGCGTGTGCAGCGAGATGACAAGCGAATCGCGGTTCCGGATGTTCCGGCAGATCCATTCGATCTGGTCGGCATACACGTTGGGCATGGCGACTTCGACCGTGTCGGGCAGGTTCAGGATCATCGGATTGGCCGGCGTGGGTTGCCAGACATCCATCACGGCCTCGGAGATTTCTTTGGCGAACTCGACCTCAGTCGCGCTGAAACTCTCCGGTGAATACTGGAGCCGGACGTTCGTGCCTTTCAGCCGGGGCAGGCGGTCCTTGATCCACTGCGCGCCGCGCACGGCGATCTGGATGATCTCCTCCTTCGACTTGCCGAACACGACCCGGCGCTGGGCCGGTGAGGTCGAGTTGTAGAGATGGATGATGACGTTCTTGGCGCCGACCAGCGACTCGAAGGTGCGTTCGATCAGGTCCTCGCGCGCCTGCACGAGCACCTGGATGGCGACGTCGTCGGGAATGTGGCCGTTCTCGATGAGCAGGCGGTTGAAGCGGAACTCCGTGTTGGAAGCCGAGGGGAAGCCGACCTCGATCTCCTTGAAGCCGCACTTCACCAGCGCCTGAAACAGTTCGAGCTTCTGCGCGACGTTCATGGGCACGGCGAGGGCCTGGTTGCCGTCACGGAGGTCCACGCTGCACCAGCGCGGGGCCTGGGTGAGCTCACGTGACGGCCATTGGCGGTCGGGCAACTGCACCGGCTGGAACCGGCGATACTTCTCGGCGGGATTCTTCAACATGTTGTGTCTGTGTTTCGCTGTTTTGGCAGCCTCAACGCAAGCACCCGGCAACGTGGCCAAACAAAAAGCCCCATCGTCGGGTGCGACGATGGGGCGGAAAAGCGGGATGGACTCGCCTCAAACCCCAACCGTCGCGCGGCTAAGCAGCAGCGCGAGCGCGGTAAGTCGGAGGTTCAACGTGCGAATCACGGCCGTTGAAGTAGAGGAGCCGTGGCCGAGGGGCAAGCCGGATTTGCGGCGTGCCCGGTTGCGCAGGGACCCGGCGGGGCGGGCGCGAAGGGGATGCTCCGCCCGGGCGGTGCGCTTTACGCCGGCCGACTCTTGGGGCGGAACAGTCCGGCCGCCTTGGCATGGGCGAACACCACATCCGGATCGCGTTGCAGGGCTTCGAAGTAGCTCCGCGGAAACCCATCTCCTTCCTCGGAGGCGACGAGCAGAAGCCGGGTCCGGTTCACCAGCGAATCGACCCCCGCCACCGTCAGCGGCTCTTCCTCCTCCATGGCCTCGTCCATCGTCACGATCAGTTCGGAAAGCGGGTGCAACCACGCAAACCACGGATCGCTGGTGAGCAGTTTCAGGAAGTGATTGGGCGACGGGATGGGGCCGAGAGTCTCCTCATAGGCGACGCGTTCCGAATCCACGAGCGCCTTGTGCAGCTCAAGGAGGGCGTCGCGGAGTTGCTGAAGCTGCTGGCGGCGGGCGTCGATCACGGTGCCCCCGACTGTGTCTGACGAGACCCCGGATCGCAAACCGCAGAAGGAGGGCGCATTCATCGGCAAGCCAGCCGAAGCGCAGCGCGATCGACCCGGAACGGGTCGTTAGCCACGACAGCTTTGACTGGCATAAACCGCCCAAGCTCCACCGTGCCTGTCTGTCCTTTGCCTTGGGCGGTCTTGTCCGCTTCGCCGGTCCGGAGAGTTCGCCAAACCTGCCCGGGGCCAAGGTCGATGGTTCGGTCCTGTTGCCGAACCCGTGGTCGTTGCGGCCGACGGGCAAGCGGTTGGTCGTTGTCGACTTTCCGGTCAACCTCGCGGTGCATCCGTCGGGGAAATTCGCGGTGGTGCTGCACTCGGGCTACGGCCAGCACGAGCTGGTTTCGGTGGCCTTGCCGGAGGGCCGGGTGGTGGCGCGGACGACGGCGACTGGCATTCGCCGCGCGGGCCGCTGGCCCGTTGCCTGCCCGCATAGGGATCCGTCGCGGCAGATTCGCGTTGGGTTTGCTCGCCGCCGTGCTCACGCTTC
The DNA here is from genome assembly GCA_043755815.1 of Verrucomicrobiota bacterium. Taxonomy (GTDB): domain Bacteria; phylum Verrucomicrobiota; class Verrucomicrobiia; order Limisphaerales; family UBA9464; genus CAIWAH01. Next base: position 13,391 of record JAYUSF010000062.1, on the reverse strand, counting down.
CGGCCCATGACCGCCGCCGTATTCCGCCATCCGCTGCGGGTGACCTATGCCGACTGCACGGTTGGCAATCACGTCTATTACGCCCGCTATCTGGACTTCCTCGAAGTCGCCCGGGGCGAGTTTTTCCGCCGCCTGGGGCAGACGTTTCAGGCGTGGCAGGAGCAGGGATTCATTTTCCCGGTGATCGAATGCCGGCTCCGATACCGCGCGGCCGCCCGTTACGACGATCAACTCGTGGTCGAGCTGCAGGTGGCGCAGGCGGCGGGCATCCGTTTGGGTTTCGCCGGCCGCATTGTCCGGGCCGATGGCACGCTCATCGTCGTGGCGGAAACCCAGCACGTTTGCACCGGCTTGGATGAAAAACCCAGGCGCCTGCCGGAATCGCTGCGTTCCAGCCTGGAACCTTTCCGGATCCAGGCCCAGGAAGCCTGAATTCGTTTCGCCCTGCGCTTTGGCCGACCCTCTGGCCATCCGGGCGGTTCGGTGCTTTCCTTCGCCCATGAAGCCCCCGTTTGCGGTTCTGAGCTTGCTGGCGTTCGCACTGTCGCTCGCGGCGGCTCCGCCCAGCGTGACCAAGGTGGAACCGCCCAACTGGTGGGTCGGTCACTCGTTGAATCCGCTCCGCCTGCTCGTCCGTGGCAGCAACCTCGCCGGCGCCAGGATTAGCGGCGCCCCCGGGGTGAAGGTCGGCGACGTGACGGTGAATGCCGCCGGCACCTACGCGTTTGCCGATGTGCGCCTGTCTGGCTCGGCGGCTCCGGGGAAACGCGAGCTGAAGCTGACGGCCCGTGACGGCGTGGCGGCGGTGCCGTTCGAGGTGCTGCCCCGGCTGACGAAGGCGGACCGCTTCCAGGGCTTTGGACCGGACGATTTCATTTACTTCATCATGCCCGACCGTTTCGCCAACGGTGATCCGGCGAACGACGATCCCGCCAAGGCTCCGGGCCTGCACGACCGCGCCAAGTCGCGTCACTACCACGGCGGCGACCTCCGTGGGGTGATTCAACGGTTGCCGTATCTGCTGGACCTCGGCGTCACCGCGCTGTGGCTCACTCCGTGGTATGACAACAATGACCGGCTCAATGAGCGGGAAAAATACACGGCCGAGAACAGGCTCGATCCCGTCAAGGGCGACCCGATCACCGACTATCACGGCTACGGCGCGACGGACTTTTACGGTGTGGACGAACATCTGGGCGACCTCGCGACGCTCCGTGAACTGGTCGGTTCCGCCCACGCGCTCGGGCTCAAGGTGATTCAGGATCAGGTCGCCAACCACGTCGGGCCAGCGCATCCGTGGGTGCAGGATTCACCCACGCCCACGTGGTTCAACGGCACCGCCGAACACCACCTCGCCAACACCTGGCAGACCTGGACGCTGCCTGATCCGCATTCGCCGCCCGCGCACCAGCGCCAGACGCTCGAAGGCTGGTTCATCGACCTGCTGCCCGACCTGAACCAGAACGATGCCGAGTGCCGCCGCTACCTGATCCAGAACGCGCTCTGGTGGGTGGGGATCACCGGGCTCGACGGCATCCGGCAGGACACGCTGCCTTACGTCCCGCGCACCTTCTGGCGTGACTGGTCGGCCGCGCTGAAACGGGAGCATCCGCGCCTGACGCTGCTGGGCGAGATGTTCGACGGCGATGCCGCGAAGGTCAGCTTCTTCCAGGGCGGCCGGCCGCGTTTCGATGGCGTCGATTCGGGCATCGAGGCGCTGTTCGACTTCCCGCTGTTCTACCCGATCCGCAGCGCCTTCGGGGAAGGGAAGTCCCTGAAGCCGCTGGCTGAAACCCTCGCGCGCGACCACCTCTACGTGAACCCGGAAAAACTCGTGACCTTTGCCGGGCTGCACGACGTGGACCGCATCATGAACGTCCGCGGCGCCTCGACCGAGGGGCTCAAGCTCGCCTTCACCTTCCTGCTGACGACGCGGGCGACTCCGCTGCTCTACTACGGCGACGAGCTCGCGTTGCCCGGCGGGGGCGACCCCGACAACCGCCGCGACTTCCCGGGCGGCTGGCGGGAAGACCCGCGGAATGCCTTCACGCTGGAAGGGCGGCTGAAATCCGAGAACGACGTGTGGAACCACGTATCCCGTCTGGCCAAGCTGCGCCGCGAACTCGAACCGCTCCGGCGCGGACGCCTGCTGCACCTCGCGGTCAATGACCAGACCTACGCCTACGCCCGCGTCACGGATCGCGACCGCGTGGTGATCGTGCTCAACAACGACCGTGCCGAGCAGACCGTGAGCGTGCCGGTGGAAGCCCTGAAGCTGGCCGACGGTGCCCGGCTTGCCGATGCGCTCGGAGGAACGGGCGCAACCGTTAAGAATGGCGAGCTCAGCCTGAAACTCGGCGCCCGTTCGGGCGCGGTGTTGCGCGTGGTGCAATAGCCGTCGTCAGGAGCGCGGACGGTCTTCGTCCGCGTGAACTCCCTTTCAAGGAACGCGACTCCCAAACTGGGTGCTGCCAGTGATGTGGAATGGCTGGGTTTCCTGCCTCCGCGAGCAGCGGACGGCCGACACTCGGACGAGACCGTCCACGCTCCGGTGCCGTGTTCGCACAAGGAAGGCTGGACAACCCGGCGGGTGTTGGGTTCGGCTTTCGTGCGTCAATCCCATGCCCGCCACGCTGACCATCCGCGACGAGACGGCCTCCGGCCAGACGCTGCACACCTTCGCCCTCGCCGACCTGACCGAGCGGTTGACCGTGCGCGAACTGCTCCGCGCCCGCATCTGGCAGGAGGTGCAGGACCACAACCGCGCCGCCGCTTCCGCCAGTCCCGCCGGCCACGTCTTCCGCGGCCTGGTGCAGCCGACCGATACCGAACGCACGCTCAACGGCTTCAAGTTCTCCAAGCCGCGTGTGCTCGACTGGGAGGAACAGTTCCGTTGCGCCTGCGAAGGGTTCGCTCGCAACGGCTTCTTCGTGCTCGTGGGCGACCATCAGGCCACGACGCTCGACGAGGAGTTCACGGTCGCGGCCGAAACCGAGGTCACCTTCGTGAAGCTGGTGCCGCTGGTGGGCGGCTAGCCTGCGCTGACTCTCGGCTCGACCCACGGAAACCGCCCGGCTATCCCTTCACCATGACCAAGACATTCACCCTGGAATATCCAGACTCGCTGCCCGACCTGCTCCACATGACGCCGGCGGAATTCGAGCGCGACGCCCGGCTGGCCATGGCCGTGAAGCTTTACGAAACCGGGCGACTCTCTTCCAGCCAGGCCGCGGACATGGCTCGGATGCCGCGGGTGCATTTCCTCTATGAACTGGGGCGCTTCGGGGCCTCGCCGATCCAGCTCGACGCGGCGGAACTGACCACCGACCTCGCCCATGCCGAACAAGCCCTCGCTGGTCGTTAACACCAGCCCGCTCGTCGCGCTGGCGGCGGGACTGGACGACTTCCAGGTGCTCGCGGAAGTGGCAACGCTGGTTGTTCCGGGCGAGGTGCTGGCCGAACTCGCCGCCGGGGCCGACCGTGACCAGGCTGCCGCGCTGGTCCGCGCATCGGAGTTCTGCCAGTTGCGACCGCCGTATTCCTCGTTGCCGCCCGTCTTTCAGGGAATCCTCGGACCGGGTGAAGCCCCGGTCATCCATACTGCTTTGACGGAAGGCTTGGGCACGGTGGTGATTGACGAACGGAAGGGCCGTCGCTGGGCCACGCTCCACGGCCTGCGCGTCACCGGATCGCTCGGCCTGATGCTGGCCTTGCGTCGACGGAAGCTGATTCCCTCCATGCGGGCTGCCACGGAGCGCCTCGTTGCCAGGGGAATCCATCTCGATCCGGCCTTGGTCAGTGCGGTGTTGGAGCAGGAGGAGATACTGTGAAACGAAACACCCGCCGGGCCACGGCGATCGACGAGGAGTTCGGGGTCGAGGCCGACACCGAGGTCTCGTTTGTTAAGCCGGTGCCGCTGGTGGGAGGATGAAGCCTCTAACAAATCTGTTCCGTGGAAGCCCAGCGAGCCAGGATGAACACCAACGCCAGACAACTGCTTGATGAGTTTGTTTCGTCCCGAGTTTCCATCTGGGGAGGCGATAAAGCCTTCATGGCCGCCGCTCCGGTCCGGGCGATCACTGAAGCCTCCGCTGAGACCCAGGGCTTGGTAGCTGTGATTGCCCTGGAGGCCGTTCTGGACTTGACTGCAAGGGACAGCGCTGCCCGCGAGAACCGTTTAGGCAAGTCACTGGACATGAGTCCACTGGCCGAGATAGGCGTTGCCACGTTCACTGAAGCTTCGGACCGGATTTTTTCCCTCCGGGAACTGGTGAGGAAGCTGTTGATGCGTAAAGCCGCTCTCCCTGCCGCACAATTGGCGCACATGCTGAATTTGTGCGGAAAGTTCCGCCAGATTGACAATAGCCGGGAGAGCTTCATTGAGAAGCTGGTCGGGCGCGTTGAAGCCACCGTCCGATCAGGCCAGTCGTGCGCGGAACTTGATGCGGCTATTCACAGCTTGGTTTCCAATGATAGCTTCTGCGAGAACTTCAAGGCGCAGGCTCTCAAAGAACGGTTCCGGGTGCTTACGGAAGCTGCCCCGAAACTGCCCATCGTCGCTGGGGAAGCCTGGGCTGATGCAGCCATCGCCATGCTGGGCGCGGCTTCACCAGCAGCAGCGTCGGCTTGGTCCGACTTGCTTACCCATTGCCGCAAATGCCAAGGCACGACGCCCAGTCAGCGGTGGAATGCTAAGGCGAAGGATTTGCTGAAAGCGATCGGGGAGGATGCCTTTCGGATGACTGTCGCACACTGGTTTCAACTCGTGGACAAGCCGCGCACGCAGCCGGGAACAGGTCACGAGCGGGAATGGCAAGCGATCCTCGATCAACTCATCATCGAACCCCACGCGGACATTCTGAAGGGGCTGGCCTGGTGCTGTGTTTTGCAGCAAGATCGGGATCTAGCTCGCGTGCTGACTGTTTTGGCGCTGGCAAGCTACCGAAAACTGCCCGGGATTGGTCCGCGTCTTGCCAAGGTGGGCAATGCGTGTGTCATGGCATTGGGCACGCTACCGGGCACGGAGAGTGTTGGGCAGCTCGCACTGCTCAAGTTGAAGGTGAAGTTTGGTCCAGCGCGGAAGGTCATCGAGAAGGTGCTGGAGGCGACGGCCCAGCGTATCGGCTTGCCGTGCGAGGATTTGGAGGAAATGGCCGTGCCCGCCTATGGGTTGACAGGCGTGGGCGTCTGCGAGGAGCCGCTGGGTGAGTTCACCGCGCGACTCACGGTCGCGGGCGATGGTTCGACGGAACTCGTCTGGCTCAAGCCGGACACCAAGCCGCAGAAGTCCGTGCCTGCGTCGGTAAAGGCGGCGCACACGGAGGAGTTGAAGGAGCTTCAGGCCGCGGCGAAGGACATCCAGCGGATGCTGCCCGCGCAGCGCGAGCGGCTGGACGGCCTGTTCCTCGCGCAGAAGTCGTGGCCGCTAGCCGTGTGGCGCGAGCGATATCTGGACCATCCGCTCGTGGGCGTGCTGGCGCGGCGGCTGATCTGGGAGTTCACCACGGACGGGAAGGCGACGGCGGGGATGCTTGTTGGCGGTAGGAGCCGACGTGAGGGGGCTCATGCTGAAAGTCGGAAGTCGGAACGCGGAAGTGCGAAGGAAAGTCAGAGCCTCGTGACCTCGGCTCCTACGGAAGGGGAACTGGTGGACCTCGACCTGCGGCCCGTGGCGTTGGACGACTCCACGGTTGTCCGCCTGTGGCATCCCATCGGCAAGGACGTGGACGAGGTGCTGGCGTGGCGCGGCTGGCTGGAGTCGCAGCAGATCCAGCAGCCGTTCAAGCAGGCGCACCGCGAGGTGTATGTGCTCACCGACGCGGAGCGGCGGACCGGGACCTACTCGAACCGCTTCGCCGCGCACATCCTGCGGCAGCACCAGTTCAACGCGCTCTGCGCCGCGCGCGGCTGGAAGAACAAGCTGCGCCTGATGGTGGACGCCGAGTTTCCGCCCGCGTCGCGGCTGCTGCCGCAGTGGGGCCTGCGAGCCGAGTTCTGGATCGAGGGCATCGGCGACAACTACGGCACGGACACCGCCGAGAGCGGCGCGTTCCTGCGCGTGGCGACGGATCAGGTCAGGTTTTGTCGAATCCCCCTCTCCCCGTCCCTCTCTCCCGCTCGGAGCGGGGGAGAGGGTGGCCGCAGGCCGGGAGAGGAGGAGCTCGTCCCGCTTGATCAGATTCCGCCGCCGGTTTTCTCCGAGATCATGCGCGATGTGGACCTGTTCGTCGGCGTCGCGAGCGTGGGCAACGACCCGACTTGGAACGACGGCGGACCCGAAGGCCGCTTCCGCGACTACTGGCAGAGCTATTCCTTCGGCGACCTCTCGGCCACGGCGCAGACGCGGAAGGCGATCCTCGAACGTCTCGTGCCCCGGCTGAAGATCGCGGACCGGTGCTCGTTCGCGGACAAGTTCCTCGTCGTGCGCGGCCAGTTGCGGAGCTACAAGATCCACCTCGGCTCGGGGAACATCCTGATGACACCGAACGACCAGTATCTTTGCATCGTGCCGAAGCAGTCGGCGGCGGCGGGCGATGGCAACGTGTTCCTGCCGTTCGAGGGCGACGGGCTGCTTTCGGTCATCCTGAGCAAAGCCTTCCTTCTGGCGGCGGACGACCGGATCACGGACGCGACCATCGTCAGCCAGTTGAAGCGGTAGCGGGCCTCATACCAAGTCGGCATGATGTCTGGGAGAACTGTGGGCGGGTTGCCCCGCAACCCGCTCGGCTTGCAGGGCAAGCCGCCCACACCGGGAGGCCGAAGGTTACCAGAATTCACCGGGAGTGGGTATCAGCTCCCTCCGGGAAAGCAAAACCCCGGCAGGAAGTCCTGCCGGGGTTTGGTGAAACCGGTTGAGCTCAGGCCGTGAGCTTCTCGAAGCGCTCGTTGAGGAAGGGCCAGTTCACCAGCGCGAACATCGCCTTCACGTAGTCGGCGCGGCGGTTCTGGTATTTCAGATAGTATGCGTGCTCCCAGACATCGAGGCCGAACAGGGGCTGGCGGCCGGCGGACAGCGGGCTGTCCTGATTGGGCGTGGATTCGAGCACCAGGCGCTTGTCCTTGCCGATGCTGATCCAGACCCAGCCGCTACCGAAAACGCTCATCGCCTTGTCGAAAACCATCTGCTGGCCGGTGTCCTTGTCCGTGAAGAGTTCGCCCAAGGCTTCCTGAAGCGGGCCGGAATCCAGCGGGGCGGCGTCCTTCTTGAGGCATTTCCAGAAGAGCGAATGGTTCGCGTGGCCACCCGCGTTATTGCGGACGGCGGTGCGGATCTTCTCGGGCACCTTGTCGAGGCTGGTGACGAGTTCCTCGGCACTGAGCTTCTGGAGGTCGGGGTAGTCGGCGATCGCCTTGTTGAGGTTGTTCACGTAGGCGGCGTGGTGCTTGCCGTGGTGAATCTCCATCGTCTGGCGGTCGATGAAGGGTTCGAGGGCGTCGAAGCCGTATCCGAGTTCCGGCAGCTTGTGCGGCCCGGCAGGGGCGGCGGCCTGCGCCAGCGCGCGGGTGATCGAGGTGCTGATGAAGAGTCCGGCCGAGGCGAGCGCGGCGGATTTGAGGGCGGTGCGACGGGTCATCATGGCTTGGTATGCTTCCTTACTGGTGGAGACGATTCGTAGGGACGTTGGCCTGAAATGGCGGATGCGCAAGGCGAGGAAAAGAACTTTGGCACCCGGCGAACGCCGCCTTTAGGGTCCGCGCGCTTCAAGCACACAGCCATGACCGACGCCGAACCGCGCCTGGTGCCCTGGTGGCAGATCGTCACCGTCGGCCGCAATCCCAAGGTTACCGCCATCCGCCTGGCCGTGACCGTGGGGTTGGTGGTGTTCGCGTGGAACTTCCTGTGCGTGCCGATCCGGGTGACCGGTTCGAGCATGCTCCCGACTTACGTCGACGGGCAGCGGCGTTTCCTCAACCGCCTGGCCTACCGGTTTGCCGAACCGCAGCGCGGCGAAGTCGTTGCCATCAAGACCAGCGGCCTGCACAACCTCTACCTGAAACGCATCATCGCCCTGCCGGGCGAAAGCGTGCGCATCGTCCAGGGCACCGTGGAGATCGACGGGGTGCCCTTGGAAGAACCCTACGTGCCCAAGCGCTTGCCGTGGAACTGGCCCACCGACCGGCCGGAATGGAAGCTGGGCGCGGCTGAATACCTCTTCATCGGGGACAACCGCACCATGCTGATGCGCGATCATGAATTCGGCGTGCAGAAGCGGGAGCGCATCGCCGGGAAGGTCTGGCAATGAAATGGGCCTTTCGACTGCTGCTGGTGATCGGCATCGGCTGGGCCGCGTGGGCGATGTGGCCCAATGAATCGCGCAAGATCCGGAAGGTGATCGAGCAACTCGCGGCGGATGCCTCGTTTTCTCCCCGCGATGGCAATCTGGCCAAACTCGCCAGCATCGAGGCCGTTAGTTCGCGGCTGACCGCCGATGCCGAACTCCAGGTGGACACTGCCGGGTTTCCCGCCCGGACGCTGAACGGACGGGATGAAATCCGGGAAGTGGTGGCCGCTTCGCGGGCGGTCGAGGGAGGGATCCAGATCCAGCTGTTCGACATCGTTGTAACCCTCGGACCGGGTGAAAACGAGGCGAAGGCCGCGCTGACGGCCTCGGCAAAAAGCGGTGGAACGGAGCTGATCGCGGCCCAGGAATTTGTTTTCCAACTGCGGAAACGGGACGGGCGCTGGCTGGTGCACCGGATTCAGGCCGTGCGCACGCTCCAGAAATAACCGGCGGCCGGTCAGTGGCCGGCGCGGAGCACGACTTCGCCTTTCAAGACCTGGTTGCAGCAGGTGAGGCGGAACTTCTCGGGGTCCTTGTTCCACTGGTCGAGCACGTCGAGTTCCTCGGGCGTCGGTTCGGTGAGGTTCTCCATGCCGCTGACCACCTCGGCCGCGCAGGTGCCGCACGAGCAGTTGAAGCAGCCCGCCTCCATCTCCACGCCGGCCCTCTCGCCGGCTTCAATGAGGTTCTCGCCGTCGGGGACTTCGGCGGAGACGTTTGAGGGAAGGATGGTGATCTTGGCCATGGCGCAATTGCTGGCGAAAGAGTTAGCGGGCCGGCCGTCTTTGTCCAACGGGCGGAGGCGGCACCGCGGGTGAATTGACACCCGGCGCCCGGGCGGCGGACACTGCGGACGTGCAGCCCGAATACCCTCCGCCCATGTCCTCCCCAGAGGTTGTGGGCGGGCCGCTGAACGATCTTGCCGCGCTGGCGGCCGAAGTCTGCGCCGTGCCGTGCGCCCTGACGGCCCTGCTGGATGGGGACGGATTGCGGGTCGAAGGCGGAGTCGGAGTCGAGGCGATTCATCTGCCCGGCGCACTCCAACTGGCCCGGACCGCGGTTCAGCCCGGCGACTGGATCGAATGGCGCGATCCCAGCGAAACGGCGGCCCACGGCTTCCGCTGGGTGGCCGCGGTTCCGCTGGTTTCATCGGTCAGCCAGACGCTTGGCGTGCTGGTGGTGATGGACCGGTCGCTGCGGCGGTTGAGCGTGCGCCAGAAGGCGGCGCTGCAGACCGTTGCCCGCCAGGCGGTGTTGCACTTTGACCTGCGCCATCATGCCAGCCAGGTCGCCACGACCGTCGAGCAGCGGCGCCGCGCCGAGGATGCCCACCGGACCAGCGAGGCCTTTTACGAGGCCCTCGTTGAAAACCTGCCGCAGAACATCATCCGCAAGGACCTCGCGGGCCGGTTCGTCTTTGTGAACCAGCGCTTCTGCCGCCTGCTGGGTCGGAGCCGAGACGAGATCGTCGGTCGCACCGACTTCGATCTCTTTCCCAAGGAGTTGGCGGCGCAATATCAGGCGGATGACCGGCGGGTGCTCGAATCCGGACAGGCGTTCGAAACCACCGAGGTCAACGTCACGCCGGACGGCGAAAAGCACTGGGTCCACGTCATCAAGTCGCCGGTGCTCAACGCCCAGGGCGAGGCGATCGGCCTGCAGGGCATCTTTTGGGATGTTACGTCCCAGAAGCGCGCCGAGGAACTGCTCGGCCATGAACGGGACCTCCTGCGGGCGCTGCTCGATTCCGCGCCGGACTCGATCTACTTCAAGGACCGCGATTCGAAAATTCTGCGGGCGAGCCGGGCGCTGGCCGAGAAGCTGGGGCACGACGATCCGAAGGAGCTGGAGGGGCACACCGACCGGAACTTCTTCGCTTTGGAGCATGCCGAGGCGGCGTTGGCCGATGAGCGGCAAGTCATCACGACCGGAGTTCCTCTGCTCGGCTATTCCGAAAAGGAGACCCATCCCGATGGGCGCGTGACCTGGGCGCTGACGAGCAAACTCCCGCTCCGCAACGCGGACGGCGCAATCATCGGCACCTTTGGGATCTCCAAGGACATCACCGAACTCAAGCTGGCGCAGCAGCGGTTGGAAGACGCGGAGGCGAACTACCGGGGCATCGTCGAGAACGCCATCGACGGCATCTTCCAGACCACGCCCGACGGTCACTATCTGAGCGCCAACATGGCCCTGGCCAGGATTTACGGCTTTGACACTCCGGAGGACCTGATCCGCCAGCGCACCGACATCGAGCACGAGCTCTACGTCGATCCGAACCGGCGTCACGAATTTGCCGAACTGCTGGGAAGGCAGGGCAAGGTGGACAAGTTCGAGAGCCAGGTTTTCCGCAAGGACAGAAGCATCATCTGGATTTCCGAAAACGCCCGGGTGGTCCGGGACTCCAAAGGCAAGGAACTCTACTACGAGGGCACCGTCGAGGATGTCACCGCCCGCAAGATCGCCGAGGAGCAACTTGGCCGGGTCAACCTGGAACTGGCCCACGCCCGCGACGTGGCCCTCCAGAGCGCCCAGGCGAAGTCGCAGTTCCTTGCCAATACCAGCCACGAAATCCGCACGCCGATGAATGCGATCATCGGCATGTCACGGCTGCTGCTCGACACGCCGCTGACCGCGGAGCAGCGGGACTACGTCGAGGCGGTTGAACATAGCGGCCAGGCGCTGCTCACGATCATCAACGATGTGCTCGACTTCTCGAAGGTCGAGGCGGGCAAGGTGTCCTTCGAAGTCGCGGAGTTCTCGCTGCGCGAAACCGTGGAGGACGTGGCCGAACTGCTCGCGGAACGGGCGTTCGCCAAGGGGCTGGATTTCGCGGTATGGATCGATCACGCGCTGCCGGAGCGGGTCCGGGGTGATTCCGCGCGGTTGCGCCAAGTCTTCACCAACCTGCTGGGCAACGCGATCAAGTTTACCCTCCAAGGCGAAGTGCTCCTCCGCCTCGAATTGGCCGGAGAAACCGCCGAAGCGGTAACCCTCCGGGCCGAGGTCCGCGATACGGGCATCGGGATCAAGCGCGAATCCCAGGCCATCATCTTTGAAGCCTTCGAGCAGGCGGACATGTCCACCACGCGGCGGTTCGGCGGCACGGGATTGGGCCTGGCCATCAGCAAGCAGCTGATCGGGATGATGGGTGGCGAGCTGTCGCTGGAAAGCACTGAAGGCGTTGGTTCGACCTTCTGGTTCACCGCCCGCCTCGAGCGGGGCGGGGGCGGTGCGGGCCGTCCGGTGCCTCACCCTGCGGCGGGTGTGGGAACCTTTGTGGTGGTGGATGACCACGCCGCGACCCGGGCCGGGTTGGAGCACGAGCTCGGGCCGATGGGTGTGCGGACCGAGTTTGCCTGCTCCGGCGCGGCCGGGCTGACCCGGCTGCGTGAAATGCAGGCCGCGGGGGAATCGGTGGCCGGGGTCTTTGTGGATCTCAAGCTTGGGGACATGGACGGCCTTTCGTTTGCGCACGAGGCCCACATGCTGCCAGGGCTGGAAACGCTCCGGGTGGTGGTGCTCACGCCGTTGGGACAACGGGTGGAAGCCAGCCTGTTGCGCACGGTCGGCGTGGCGGGCTACCTGGTGAAACCGGTGAAGCAGGAACGCCTCCGCGACCTCATCGGGCAGTTGCTCCGGGGCGAGGATCTGCTCTCGGAGTCCGAGACGAAATCGACGACCCACCGGGGCGAACAGCCACCCGTCCGACCGCTTCGGCTGCTGCTGGCCGAGGATAACCTGATCAACCAGCGGGTCGCCTTGGCGCTGCTCAAGAGTCTTGGCCACCTTGCCGACGTGGCCGAGGACGGGGAGAAGGCTGTCGCCGCAGTTCAACGCGAACCTTACGACGTGATCTTCATGGACTGCCAGATGCCCGTCATGGACGGCTACGAGGCGACCCGGGCCTTGCGTCGGGCCGAAGCTGACAAGCAGTTCGGTCCGCGTCGTCCCCATTACGTGATCGCGCTGACCGCGAATGCCATGCTCGGAGACAGGGAGAAGTGCTTTGCGGCCGGCATGGATGATTTCCTGACGAAACCCATTGACCGTGACGCGATGGCGGCGGCCTTGCGCCGGGCGAGCGCCAAATTGAAGAACGGCGACGATCTGACGCCGGACGGAACGGACTCGCCCAAGCCCACGGGTGAAATCGAAGCCGGTGCCAAGCAGCCGGTTCTGGATCCCACGACCATCGGAACCTTCCGCTCCCTCCGGGTTTCCGGGGAACCGGACCCGGTGGCCGAGTTGATCGACCTGCTTCTGACCGATCTCCCGATGAGACTGCAGGCGATCCTTGATGCCGTTGCCCGGCAGGATATGGCCGCGCTCAAGGCGGTGGCGCATACCCTCAAAGGCAGCGCCAACAACATTGGCGGCCGACGGTTGGCGGCGTTGTGTGAGGGCCTGGAGCGGAAGGCCAGTGTCGGCGATTGGGACGGAGCGAGCGCGCAAAGCGCCGGCTTGGCCGCGGAAATTGAGGCGCTGCGGGTTCGGTTGGAGGAGGAACGCGCGAAGTAGCGCCTGGAACGAAAACGTCACGCTGGCTAGCCGGCGTGACGTCTTGAATGAGCGCTGAATTTCTGACCGCACTACGCCTTCGCCACCAACTGCCGCAACACATACGGCAGGATGCCGCCGTGCTGGTAGTAGTCGATCTCGATGGGCGTATCGATGCGGCAGGCGACGGCGATGTTCTCGACGGTGCCGTCGTTGCGCGTAATCTTGAGCGTGAGGTCTTGCTGGGGCTTGAGGTTCGCGTCGAGGCCCACGATGTCGTAGGTCTCGCTGCCGTCGAGCTTCAAGGTCTGCGCGGTGGTGCCTTCCTTGAATTGCAACGGGAGCACGCCCATGCCGACGAGGTTGCTGCGATGGATGCGCTCGAAGCTCTGCGCCACGACGACTTTCACGCCGAGCAGGTTCGTGCCTTTCGCAGCCCAGTCGCGGCTGGAGCCGGTGCCGTATTCCTGTCCGGCCAGGATGATGAGCGGTGTGCCGCTGGCGATGTGCTTCACCGCCGCGTCGTAGATGGCCATCTTCTCGCCGGTGGGCTGGTAGATGGTGTTGCCGCCTTCCTCGCCGCCGAGCATCAGGTTCTTGATGCGGACA
>JAYUSF010000061.1:0-7305 GCA_043755815.1 Verrucomicrobiota bacterium | reverse complement strand
GAGCGTCTTGGAGTGCGGTTGCAGAGCATAGCGCCGACACCGCTTTCATCCGCGGGATTCGCGTCCGTGAATCCGGGGCCGTCCTTACACTCCGAAAGCGGCGTGGCGCTGACGCTTCCCGCCGCACTCCAAAACGCTGGCGCGACCTTCCACATCCCGTTGCGATGGCTGGCGCTGCTTTGGCTGCTCTGCGCCGGAGCCTTCGCGCACGCTCAGGACACCTACGAGGCCTATTCGCCCGTGGTGAGTTATGTGTTCGAAGACGGTCTGGACGGCGCCGAAGCGTTCAGTCCCGTGGTCAGCTACGTCTTCGGAGATTCGCTTGCGAGCGAGGACGCCTACAGCCCGGTGGTGAGCTACGTATTCGAAGAGGCGCTGCCGGACGACGTGTTGACGGCCTTTAGCAGCGCGCCGGTGAGCTACTTTTACAATGTCGGCACCGGCACGACACCGGTCACGGTGCAAGGCCGCGTGGTGGATAGGACAGGCAACGGGATCGGGAATGCGACCGTGTCGGCGCTGCTCTTCACCCAGACCGCCGCGAGCGCGACCACGGATGCCACCGGCGGCTACACGCTGCCGCCGCTGCTGCCGGGGGTTTATGAACTTGCGGCCAGCGCGCCTTCGCTCGGGCGAGACCGGCGCGTGGTGAACCTGTCTGGCGCCATGCCACAGCAGAATTTCCTGCTGCGGGAGTTGCCACCCGCGACGGTGGTGAAGGACACGCCGCGCACGCCGAAGCCGACCGAGATCCCGTCGCCCGTGAGCGTCGAGGGCAGCCAGTTGAAGGTGTTCGATGGGACGCGCTTTGTTCCCAACCTCGCGCTGCTCGACAAGAGCCGGATGACGGTGGTGCTCACGCACGGATGGATCATCTGCGGTCAGCCTGGCGGCATCGACTACTGGCCCACGGACATCGCGAAGGCGCTGCGGCGCGCGGGACTCACGGCGGCAAAGGCGAACATCGTGGCTTGGGACTGGCATGATGCGGCCAACCCCTGTCTGCCGCCGAATCCGCCGGAAGAGAAGACGCCCGAGCAGGGACATGCACTCGGTGAGGCGCTCTATGCCGCTTTGCACGCGGACTACGCTCAGCACATCCATTTCCTCGGGCACAGCCTCGGCGCGATTGTGAACGCCTGCGCCGCGAACTACCTGCACGGCACGCCGCGCGCCCACGAGGAAACCGCGCCGGAGCCATGGGATTTCGGGCGCACACACGTCACCCTCTTCGACGAGGCGGAGATCGCCCGTATCGGCGGCAAGGAGGTGTTCTGGGACGGCTTGAGCGCGGTCATTACTGGCGATCAGGCGGCGGTATTCCAAGAGGTGCTCGTGGCCGCAAAGGGCTGGAAGGGTCCCATCCCGTCAAAGGCGGCATGGGTGGACAACTACATCTCGTCGGTGGGCCTGTATCATGCGAGCGCTTTGAATGTGTGCCTGGAGAGGAAGCTGTTGGAAACTGGCAACGCGGTGGCCGCACACAGCTATCCGCAGGAATGGTATGCCGGGAGCATCAGCAACCTGCCGGACAGCCTGTTGGGCTTCACACGGACGTTTGAGGCGACGCTGCTCCCGGGGACTTCCGGCAATCTGTTCCCTCCGACGGAAGCCGAGTTCGTGCTGGGCGATGCCTATCATCAGGTGCGCGGTGCGGCGGACGAACTCTCTTTGGAACTGGTGCCCGTGGCGCGGCTTTACGAGTGTTTTATCCCCGCCATTGGTCTGACGGCGGAGTTTATCTTGGACCGCAGCGTAGCCGCGGCGGAGAAGGTGGGCGAGGTGGTGATCAACACCACGGAGCAGGTAACCATCGCGGCCTACAACGGGGTGACGTATGTCGGGGGAAAAGTGCTGGATGCCGGCGGGCAGGCGATCGACCTCGTCACCCGGAGCGGCTGGCAACTGATCCTGAAGACCGGAAGCATGATCCATCTCGGCGGGAACATCGTGAGGCAGGGTGCACTCGACGGGCCAACGAATGCGCCCGCTTATGTGTGGCTGCCCGTGTTCATCCCGGCGGATGCGACCGGAATGGCGTTTGATTATTCGGTTGCGGGCGACCCGCGCGATGACCGGGTGGCCTTCGGCCTGAACGGGACAAACGTCTTCAGCATCGCGGGCAAGTTCGTGCCGGAGAATGAAGCGTCGGCGAGCCGGCTCATTGATGTGTCGGCCTACGCGGGCAGCACCAATGAGCTGTTCTTCGGCGTCACGGGCGGCAGTTCGACCAACTGCACCGTCAAGGTGGAGAATCTCCGTTTCTTCACGCTCCAAGCGCCACAACTGACGGTGGAGTCCGCAGGCGACACAGTCGTGCTCTCGTGGCCGAGCACGGCGAATGGGTATGTGGTCGAGTCCGCCACCAATGTGATGGCGACGGATTGGGTGGCGTTGACGCAGTCGCCCGCGTTGTTCGGCGGACGCTTCAGCGTGACGAATGCGATCACCGGCGAGGCGCAGTTCTTCCGGTTGGGGAGGCAGTAGCGGCGCTTTAATGAGGTGGAGATTTTCCCAAGGCTCCCCGGAGTCGGGGTGGCGGCTGAGGGGTGCGGTCCGGCTCGACCACCCCAATGGCCGCAACCGGCAAGGGGAGGTGAAAGGACGCCCCGACTGATCGCAATCGCTTGACCGGGAGGGCCGGTTTGCGACATGACGTCCGTATGGCTGGAAAAAGTTCAGCCGCTGCGATCGGATTTGCACGTAACCGTTAAAACGGGCGGCCACGGCAAACGGGGCTTTTGGTCAGAACGTCGTTTGCCGGCGGTCAACCGATTCTTATGGCACCACCAACCATGCCGTCCGTCCGAAGGCCGACCTTCGTCCGGGCCTTCCTCCCGTTCTGGATCACGTTGGTCTGGGGTGCATTGGCCCTGATGGGTGACTACCACGTCCGGCAGGCGCCCCTCACCCGGCTTCCGGTGCAAGTCACCGTTGAGGGGCAACGCCCGGACGAGGGCTTCACGGTCGAGGTGAACGGGCAGCGGCAGGATCCGGATGGACCGGTGCCGCTTGGCTCCGCCAAGATCCGGATCTTCGCGCCAGACACAGAACCAAAGCTCGTGGAGCGTTTCATCTGGTATGGGGTGACGGATCTCGGGTCGGTCGATCTGACCCGCAGCCGGGGTTCGCTCGTGGCAAAGGTTTCGCCACCGCCGGAAGGCTATGAACTGACGGGTAAGCGGGGGAACTGGACCAACGCGACGGGTTCTTTCGAGAGTGTCACTGCGGGGAGCTATGAGCTGACCAGTCGCTTTGGTTCCTTGAGCCGCCGGACGGCCGTGCGCGTGAAGGGCAACCAGACCGAGCGGCTGAACCTGGCGGCGGAGATCGGCGCGCTGGAACTGGTGTCCGAGCCGGCCGAGGGGGAATTCGAGCTCTGGTCATCGGCCCTGAACGTGCGGCGGACCGGCACGTTTCCCGCGACGATTCCGTGGTTGCCCTCGGGACCCTACCAGTTGGTGGCCAAGCGTCCGGGATATCAACGCGAGCAGAAGGTTGAGGTGCGCCGGAATGAAACCAACCGGATCGTCGTAAAGTTTACCTATGGTTCGGCGAAGATTGCCACCACGCCGGCCGGGGCGAGCGTGACCTGGGCGGGCACTGAATCGGGGACGACTCCGGCGAACCTCAACAAGATCGTGCCGGGCAGGTATCCGCTGGAAGTCAGGTTGGCGGGCTACGACCGGGTATCCAAGGAAGTGGACGTGGAGGGCGACGCGACCGTCGAGGTCGTTCTGACGCTGGTCAACACGCGCTACCGGGAGGCGATGGAGGGCGCTTACCGGAACCAGCAGCGGAACCGGTTTGCGGCGGCGGCCGAAGACTTGGAGGCGGCCCTCGCGGCCCAGCCCGGAGACCCCACGGCGACGAAGCTGCTGCCGGGAATCCGCGCCCGTGCCTTGCGGGACCGGGCCGAAGCGGCGGCGCAGAACGGCGACTTCCAAGGCGCCCTCACCGCGTTGGAAGCTGCGCTGAAGACGCTGCCGGAGGATCCCGAGACAATCGCCTTACAGGCGAAGTATCGGACGGCGAAGGCCGAGGATGACCAAAAGCAGACGGAAGCCCGGTTCCGGCAATTGCTGACCGAGGCCAAGTCGGAGGCGGAGCGGCAGGATTTCAAAAAGGCGCTGGCCGTGCTCGACGAGGCGAAAAAGGAGTGGCCTGACCGACCGGAACTCGTGGAGTTGGAGGCTGCCTTGCAAAAAGGGCTCACCAAAATGGAGCTCGACGCGGCGGAGAAGCGGCGCGCTGACGAGATTGCGGCACGCCCCAGCCGCTTTAAGGCGGCGTGGGAGCGGGCGATCAGCAACGATCCGGAGGCCGATTCATCTCCGCTGAACGCGTGGCGCACGACCAAGTCCGCGGCGGACGTGCGTGCGGCCTTGGAGCGGATTGGAACCGCCGAAACCAAGCTGAAGGTGTCCGAAGTGACCGCGGATTCAGCCGATATTTTCACGGCCAAACTGGGTGCGTTGTCTCCGGCGTTCGGGTTGGGCAGATACATGCGCGTTGGCGTGGCCACCTACAAGGAGGGCGACACCCGGATCAGGCTGAAGATCTTCCTGATCGAGAAGGGAATCAATGCCCGGAGTCCGGATTCGCGAGCGGATTCGTTCCGGGATCACGCTGAATGGCTGCGGAAGAGGTTGGTCGAGGAATTGGGAGCCGACGTCAACAAAACCTGAAAGTCATGCAACCCGAGAACTACGCCGAAACGCCTAATCCCGTGACGCTGGTGACAACTGCTCCCAGCTCCCCGCAGTTTTGGCAGGAGGTTGGGAAGACCTTCGACTGGGTGAAATACGTCTGGGTGGGACCGACCCCCAACATCACCGTGGACCTGAGCAACGTCTACGCGCGCCAGCACTTCTCCGCCCAGGGCATCTACGAGGGCATCATCGAGGCGGTTGCCGCGTTGAAGCTTCCTGGAGTCAAATGCGGTCCGCAGATCATCCATGAAGGCGGGCCGTTTTCGCCGTTCCGGGCCTACCTCCGGATCCGGCGCGAGTTCAGCGAATTCCTGGTCTGCGCCGCGCCCGCGGGCACCTCGTATTTCGTCACCGTGCGGAAGATCGACCGCTTCCGGCACGTGAAGTGGTGGCACTACCTGATCGTGTTGTATGTCTTCTCCAACGTGGTGGCGGCGGCGTGGCTCGCGTTCGGATTCACCGGCGGCCTGGTGTTCTCGGCGTTGCTGGTGTCGCTGATCTGGTCCCTGCTGCGCTATGCCTCGCACATGGCCGCGTCCTGGCTCGGCGAACACGTTCCCGAAATTCCGGTGCTGGGCGGGCTCTACCTGCGGTGGTTCCGACCGGACACGTTCTTTCGGCAAGACTTACATTCCGCCTTTCTGACGCTGGTGGACCGGGCCATCCGGGACGTGCTCGCCGGCCTCGATCCCGCGCCGGCGATCCGACCCGCCACCGAACTGCACGGGGGACCGATCCTGAAGGACCTCCCCTGAGCGCATGATTCCGGTCGGCCAACAGGTTGCCCGTGCGCTGACCGAACAGTTCTACCGCTGGGAACTGCGGGGCCGGGGCTGGCTGCTGTGGCCGGGCGCGGTCCAGTTGGAACCGCCGTTCCGTCCCTTCGAAGGTCATTTCCTGCCAGCCGCCCCGGTCTTCGACGACGGCCAGATCGAAAGCTTTGGCAGCCGGTTTGCCAAACAGGTGACCGGGCTGCTGGGAATCCTCCCTCCGCCGGTCGCCGACCCCGAACCGGAAGAACTGGAGGAACCTGACGCGGAGCCGCCGGTGGGAAGGGAAGACCTCGTCGAGCTGCAACTGGCGCTGCCGCCAGATTACCAGCCGCACGCGAACGTCTTCGAACAGTTCCTCTTCAGCATCGGGTATGCGCGCGATCCGGTGGCCTTTGAGGTGGTGGGTTCGGCCGGGGAACTGGTGGTGCAGATCACCACGGGCGCAACGGATGCGGTGACGGTGCGGCAACAGCTGAAGGCGTTTTTTCCCGAAGCGGTCGTGACGGTCGGCAGCCGCCATCTGGCCACCACGTTCCCGGCGGAGTCCGGCCAGCAGCAGGTGCTGGATTTCGGGCTGGAACGGGAGTTCATGGTCCCGCTCCAGAACCTGAAGGCCCTGGCGGTTGATCCCTTGGTGGGGCTGTGCGGTGCGCTCGATCACCTCCGCGACGGGGAGGCCGGCGTCTTCCAGGTGCTGCTGGAGCCGGTGCGTCATCCGTGGGCGCCTTCGATGCTGCGGGCCGTGTCGCTGGGAGATGGCAAACCGTTCTTCGCGAACGACCCGGAGCTGGTCGGCCAGACCCGGCTCAAGGTCAGCCGGCCGCTGTTTGCAGTGGTGGTCCGGGTGGCGGCCCGCGCCCCCTCCCGCGAACGGGTGGCCGAACTGGTGCGCGCCCTCGCGGGTGCCCTGCGGCCGCTCGGTCACGTCCAGGGCAACCAGCTCGTCCCTCTGCAGGAGGAAGACTACGAGCCCGGGGATCATCGCTCCGACCTGCTGCTCCGCGAAACCCACCGGAGCGGGATGCTGCTCAATAGCGACGAACTCATCGCGCTGGCGCACCTGCCCACCGCCGCGGTGCGGGCCAAGAGCCTGCGCCGGGTCTTCCGGCGGACCCGCCCGGTGCCGGCGCAGCTGACGGATGACACCGACGCCGTGTGGCTCGGTGAGAACCTCCACGAAGGGGTCACGACCAACGTCTGGCTGCCGCTGGAGGAGCGCCTCAGCCACTGCCATATCTTGGGCGGGACGGGCACCGGCAAATCGACGTTGCTCGCCCAGATGGCGATGCAGGACATCGTGCAGGGCCACGGGGTGGCGGTAATTGATCCGCACGGTGACCTGATTGACGCCCTGCTCCCGCATGTGCCGCCGGAACGGCTCGACGACGTCATCCTGTTCGACCCGACCGACGAGGAACACGCCATCGCCTTCAACCCGCTCGCCGGGGGCACGGCGCGGGAGAAGGACCTGCTCGCCTCGGACTTCATCGCGCTGATGCGCCAGCACACGTCGAACAGGGGCGACCAGATGTCGTCCCTGTTGGGCAACGCGGTGCTGGCGTTCCTGCGGAGCAGCCGGGGCGGGACGTTGCCCGAGTTGCGACGGTTCCTCATGGAGCCGGACTTCCGGGCCGAGTTCCTCAAGACGGTCACCGACCGGGCGGTCGTCTACTACTGGGAGCATGACGCGCGGCTCGCCAACAAGGCCTCCTTGGGTTCCATCGGGACCCGGCTCGACAACCTGTTCTGGCAGCATTCGGTCCGGAACATCCTCGGCCAGCGGGAGAACCGGCTGTCGCGGGGCGAGCAAAACAGGACAG
>JAYUSF010000060.1:0-24715 GCA_043755815.1 Verrucomicrobiota bacterium | reverse complement strand
GTCCAAACACCTCCCAAACCCTCCGTCTATGGATTTCAAGTCAGGAGCAATCTGCTGTTCGCCACGGGACCAAGCGGGTTGACCGTCTACGAGATGCGCCGGGGCTACATGCAGGGGCTTTCCCTGAACCTTCCCGAGCAGACGGTCTTTACCAATGCCCCCTTCCGGTTCCCCAAGGAAACGGATGCATTGCTGCCCGTCACCTACCGGGTGACTGCCGGCCCCGCGCGACTGGAAGGCAACCTGCTTCGCCTCACGGGCGCTGGCACCGTTGAACTCATCGCCCAGCAGGCCGGGGACACGGAATATCTGTCGTTGGCGCAGACCAACCGCATCCGGATTTATAGCAATCAGACAATCACCTGGATCGAACAGCCTTACCGAAACATCCCGCTAAACACACCCTATCCCCTCAAGGCAACCGCCAGCAGCGGACTTCCTGTCACCTTTCGGGTTCTAGCCGGACCGGCCTTTGTGGAAGGAAACAACCTGGTCGTCACAAACGTGGGTTCCACGGCCGTTAGAGTCGCCGCCGAGCAAGTCGGCTCGGACGTCTATTGCGCGGTCTCCAACCCGGTCTGGTTCAACCAACCCTACGTTACGATTCGCCCGGGGGGATCCTACACCAACAGCGCAGGCAGCGGCATCGCAGTCCAGATCGCTGGAAACCATGCCTTCCTCGCCGAAGGCAAAACCGGACTTCGGATCTTCGACCTCAGCTCTCCCGCCGAACCGCGCGAGGTCGGCCGATTCGACACGCCGGGGTCCGCCAACTCCGTTCGGATCGTCGGCGAGCACGCGTTCGTGGCGGATGGCTTGGCGGGCGTGCAAATCATCAACGTCGCCAATCCGGCCAACCCGATCCTGGTCGGCAGCTTTGACACGGCGGGCGTGGCCGAAGAGCTCGAGATCTCGGGCCAGTTCGCCTTCCTGGCGGACTACGATGCGGGCCTGGCGATCCTGGACATCAGCAACCCGGCCCAGCCGAAATTGCGGGCGCAGATCAAGACGCCGGATCGCGCGGTCGGCGTGGCGGTGGCGGGACATCTGGCTTATGTCGCCGACGCCCGCGGCGGACTGCGCGTTGTGGATGTCTCCGATCCGAGCCAACCGGCTTTCATCGGCCAGTTCGAGACCGGGGGGATCGACGGTGAAAACAATGCCGTGGAGGGGTTCGTTTCCCGGGTGCGGGTGAACGGATCGGTGGCGTATCTGGTGGATGGCCGCCGCGGCCTGATCATCCTCGACGTCAGCAATCCCGCGACGCCGGTTCAAATCGGCAGCCTCGGCGCCGGCCAGCCCATCAGCGACGTGCGGGTGGTCGGCAGTGTGGCCTATCTGGCGGCCGTGACGGCCGGGGTGGAAGCCTGGAACGTCGGGAATCCGGCGGCCCCCGTCCGTTTGGGCGGCCACGACACTCGCGGTTCCGCGACGGGGCTCGATGTGGCCGGAAGCCGGGTCAGCGTCGCCGACCAGGAGGGTGGCCTGCAGATCATCGACTTCGCCCAACCTGACCAACCGCAACGGGTCGGCAGCGGTGGTGGGATCGGCTTTGCGCGGCGGCTTCAGGCCGTGGGCAAACAGGTCTTTGTCGCCAACGGCCCGGCCGGATTGCAGGTCCTTGATGCCAGCAATCCCACCAACCTCGTGGTTGTGGCCAATCGGAGGACTCCCGGCAACGCGCTGGATCTGGAGGTCATTGACGAATTGGCCTTTGTCGCCGACGGGCCGGGCGGTCTCCAGATTCTCGACGTCGCCGATCCCGTCAATCCGGTGCGGCTCGGCAGCTACCGCACGGCCCAAGATGCCCTCTCGGTCCGAATCTCCGGTAGTCTCGCTTACGTGGCGGAGGGTGAAGCCGGCATTGAGATCATCGACGTCAGCCGACCCGCCAGCCCCACCCGGGTTTCTGGATACGACACGCCGGGGAGCGCAATGGCAGTGAAGTTGGCGGGAAAATATGCCTATGTGGCGGACGGAACCAACGGACTCGTCATCCTCGACGTCAGTGCGGCCACCGCGCCCGTCTTGGCGGGAGGCATCACGAGAGGCCGAAGCGCCGTCACTGATGTTGAGGTCGCAGGTGAAATGGCGTTCTTGATCAGCGGATACAACAACGTCGCCAGCTACAATGTCAGGGATCCGGCAAAAACCCGTATAATGAATGTCGAACCGGTGAGTTCAGGTGGCAACTTCGGCCTGCCGTTCCCTACAGGGCCGAGCACCCTTCACCTGTCCAACGGGCAACTCTTTGCACCCAGCGGGACTTCGGTCGTTCAATTCGATGTCAGTGATCCGGCGTGGTTCCCCATCATCACATCCCTTCGCAGCACGGTTCGCACCGAAGGAATCACAACTCTCGGCGACAAACTCTTCCTCGCCCAGGGCACCAACGGAGTTCAAATCGCCACCGTGCAGGCGAAGCTCAACCAATCCATTCGCCTTACAACACCCACCACCATTACGTTCACCAATGCGTTGCTACCGCTGGTCGTCGAATCAACCAGCGGACTTCCGGTGAATCTGAAGCTCGCTCCCGGTAGCGCAGCGGTCCTAACCAACGGCGCTCTCCTGCTCCGCGGCACCGGTGGAGTGACGATCAGGGCGGAACAACCGGGCAACGGCCAGTTTCTGGCGGTCACGCAGAGCTTCTTCCTCAACATCGTCCACAATCAGAGCCTCGCCCTGCTGTCCCCGACCAACGCCGCTTTGGAATTTAACGTGCCCCACCCGGTTTCAGCCGAGGCCAGCAGCGGTCTGCCCGTCAAGTTGGAGGTCACCCGTGGGCCGGCCCAGATCGTGGACGGAAAACTGATCATCTCCGGCTTCGGCGAAGTGGATGTCACCGCGACCCAGGCGGGAACCACGAATACGGCCGGCCTGAGGGAGTTTCTTCACGCAACCGAGACCTGGACCTTCAACCGCTGGGAGAGCCGTTTCACTCTGGTGGGGCAGGTGCCTCCAGGTCTGACCTCCTTCTGGGGAATCACGGTGGCCGGCAACCGCACCTACTTGGCCAGCACCGGCAATGGGCTCTCGATCCTCGATACCCAGGACCCAGCGCTGCCAAGGCGAGTCGGTGCCTACCGGGACGGATCGGCCATCCTGCGGGTGGCCGTCGAGGGTTCCATTGCCTTTCTGGCCGCGGATGTATCGGGCCTCACGGTCGTGGACGTGGCCGATCCCGAGAACCCGCGGTTCCTCTCGAACCTCGGAACGGGCGGCTCGGTTCAGTCGCTCAAGGTTGTCGGCAACCTGGCCTACCTCGCGAGCGGCATTGGAGGCGCCGTGATCGTGGATGTCAGCAACCCCAGCGCGCCGACGTTGCTCGGCCGGGTCAGCGTGCCGGGTTACGCCTCGGCCATCGACGTCCGCGGACATTTCGCCTACGTCGCCGGCAATGGAGCCGGGGTCACGGTCCTCGACGTCCAGAATCCGGCGGCGCCGACGGTGATCACGACCTTTGACATCGGTGGCCCCGCCACCGACGTCGTCGTGGACGGGGATTTCGCCTACGTCACCGACTTCGAGCGCGGCTTGGTCATCCTCAACGTCGCGGACCCCGGTCATCCCACCCGGATGGGTTCGGCCGGCCCGGGGTCGGCGAATCGCCTCAAGGTCTTGGGTTCCAAAGCCTATATGGCGAATGACGCCTTGGGCGTATCCATCCTCGACGTTTCAAATCCGGCCCAACCCAAGTTTTTGGCCAGTTACGACACTCCCGGCAGCGCCCGGGATTTGGCGGTCGTTGGCGATCTCGTCTACGTGACCGGTTTTGGCGGCGGACTGACGGTATTGAATTTCCGGGACCGGCTGCTCCAGACCGTCACCGTCACCGTCACCAACCAGCTCCCGTTCACCGAGGCGCCACTTCCCCTGACTGCCTACGCGAGCAGCGGGCTGCCGGTGAGCTTCCGCCTAGAGTCCGGCCCGGGCAGGGTCGTGGGAACCGACCTGTTCGCTACGAATGCCGGCTATTTCTCCATCATGGCCACTCAGCCGGGCAACGATTGGCTCGCCGCTGCGGAAACCCGCTTTTACGTCAACGTAACACCTTTGCCCCAGACCATTTCCCTGGCGCCGGCGGCCGGGTCTTGGGCGGTTTCCCCCTTCCGGCCAACGACCGTGAACGCCACGAGCAGCGCCGGGCTTCCGGTCACGTTGACCCTGAGCTCCGGACCGGCATCCCTTGAAGGTAACCAGATGACGGTGTTTGCGGGAGGGACCGTAAACCTGCGCGCAGCCTCAGCCGGCAATGGGCGCTTTTATCCGGCCGAAACGAACTTCACCTACACCCTCACCTATGCCCCGGAGGTGGAAGCCACCCTGGGCCGGCAGTCCTTCACGCTGCATCCCTCGGTGGGCACCGATGGACTTCCGCTGGCGTTCACGACCCAGGTCGAAGGCCAGGAAGCGCCCTGGTCCAACGGAGGCAATGGGCAGATCGTAGGCTCCGGCGAGGTGAGGCCCGTTGCCCAACCCCAGCCGGCCTGGGTCTCGGCGTTCCGACGGGGCGGAGAAAGCGGCACCTTCTGGTTTACCGACCGCCCACCCGACCGTGATGGCAACGGGCGACCTGACTTTTTGGAAGCGCGGCACCCGGTGGATTTGAAGTTGGAGGTCAATCTCCAAGCCTCCGGCGCCGGCTCGGCGCCAGTCCCGGCCGCCTTGCTGCACCTGACCCGCGCCGCCGAGCAGACTGTAGGCGACTACGAGCTCAAGCTACCCGGGTCTGTGACCTATGTGGGCCGGTGGTCCATCGTGGAGTTTCGGGGCTTGGGACGTTACGACCGAACGCAGCGCACGCTCCACGTCGAACTGGCCCGGCCAGCGAGCACCGGTGCCCCCGTGGTCATGCAGGCGGACCTCGAATATGCTCCGGCGGATAACGACGCTTTGGGGGTCGGCGGGTTCCGACTCAGTCCAGTGGGCAATCCGGGCACGACTCTCCCGATCGAGTTTGCGGCGACGCAGCTTCCCTGGGTTGGGGGCCGCCAGTCCTTCTCGGGGCCGATTCGGGCCTTGGACGGTGATCCCGCCACGGCAGGGCCGGATTACGTTGACCATTGGCTCAGCCTCTATGCCCCGCTCGACGAGGATTTGGACAGGAGTCCGGACTTCGTGGATTTGACCTTATCGCAGTCGCTCCGTCCCCTCCCGCCGGCCGGCGCCAATGTCCGCTACGCTTCCGCCGAACTGCGCGCCCAGTCCGGGAACGAGGTCATCTTGGAGTCATCCACCGACCTCCGGCAGTGGGCGGAGTATCGCCGCTTTGTCGGTGCCGGCCTGGAGGTGCCCGTCCCTGTCAGCCTGCCGCCAGGACCGGGAACGTCCGTCCGCTTCTGGCGGATCCGTTCCCCGTAGCCAAGGGTCGCGCTGGCCAACCGTCGGGGGGCCTGCTATTGCTTCGCCCGATCACACGCGGCCCGCCCCGGGACGCTTCCTCGCATGGCTACCAAAGTGCTTAAACGCAAGAGCTTCGTCACCGATCCCGTCGACCCGGCCGTGACGCCGCCGCCCACCGCCTCGGAGACGACGTTCCTGACCAAACCGAAGCTCTCCTCCAAATCCCGCAAACGCGAAATGCCGGAAGGACTCTGGACCAAGTGCCCCAAGTGCGACGCCCTGATCTACGACAAGGAGCTCGACGACAACCTGAAGGTCTGTTCCAAGTGCCAGCACCATTTCCCGATCAGTGCCCGCGAGCGGATCCATTCGCTGGTGGAAACGTGTTCGTTCGAGGAAATCGATCCCCAGATGGAGTCGGTGGATGTCCTGAAGTTCACCGGCGCGGCCAGCTACGCGGCGAAACTGGTGGCCTACCGCAAAAAATCCTCCCTGCTCAAGGACGCCGTGATCACCGGCCTCGGCAAGATCGGCAACCACCGGGTCGCCCTGGGCGTGATGGACTTTGCATTTCTCGGCGGGTCCATGGGTTCCGTTGTGGGTGAAAAGCTGACCCGCCTGATCGAGGCGGGCACGGACCACGGGATTCCGGTCATCATCATCTCCACGAGCGGCGGGGCGCGCATGTATGAGGGCATGTTCAGCCTGATGCAGATGGCCAAGACGTGCGGCGCGCTGGCCTATCACGCCAAACAGAAGCTGCCCTACATCTCGGTGCTCACGAATCCAACCTACGCCGGCGTGATCGCGAGTTTCGCCACGGTGGGCGACCTGATCCTCGCCGAACCGCAAGCGATGATTGGCTTCGCCGGCCCCCGGGTGATCAAGGACACCACCCAGGCGGAACTGCCGGATGGATTCCAGACTTCGGAGTTTCTCCAGAAATACGGCCTGATCGACGCCATCGTGTCGCGCAAAGAGATGAAGGATCGCCTGATTTACTTCCTCGACTTCCTGACGACCGGACGCAAGGCGGCCTAACCCAGTTCCGGTTCAACACGGCAGCAGCTCTGCCTGCGACAACACGGGCTCCTGAGGCGGCCGATCCAGGGTGATGGTCCTACCCGGACTGTCCTGAGACGTGTTCTCGACCGCGATCTGGGTGGCGCCGAGCTTGGCGAGACGTCCGCCGACCGTTTTCAGCGCCAATTCGGGGCGGTTGGTGTCCCGGCTGAGGTGCCCCAAGAAGATTCGCCGCAGTTCAGTTCCGGCGAGTTCGGCCGCGACTTCCGCTGCCGCGTCGTTGGAAAGATGGCCGTGGCGGCTGAGGATGCGTTGCTTGGTGCTCCAAGGACGCTTCGTGTCGTCCTGCAGCAGCTTCACGTCGTGGTTGGCTTCGAGCACCAGCGCATGCGAACGACGCACGCGTTCCATGATGAGCTTGGTAACGTGGCCGAGGTCGGTCAGGAAACCCAGGTTCCCGCCGGCGGTCTCGAGGATGAATCCGACCGGATCCATCGCGTCGTGCGGCACGCTGAAGGTCTGCACGTGGACTTCGCCCAGGGCAAAGTCAGCGCCCGTTTCAAACACGCGGAACTGGAAACGCGTCTTGGGGAACGCCCGTTCGATGGCTTCGCGGGTAAAACGGTTCGCGAAAATGGGCACCTCAAGTTTGGCGCACAGGGTGCCGATACCTTGGATATGATCCCCGTGTTCGTGCGTGACGAGAATGCCGTTCAGGCCTTCCGGCGCCCGGCCAATGCTCGCAAGGCGTTCGCGGATCTGCCGGGCGCTGAAGCCGGCGTCAATGAGCAGGCGGGTTTCGCCCGCTTCAAGGTAGGCGCAATTGCCGGTGCTGCCGCTGCCGAGGATCGTGAACTGAACCGCCACGGCACTGACGGTAGGCAAGTGGCCAACCCCGGCAAGCAGATGACGCGCCAACGCTTGTTTAGTTTTGAGAGGCCGTTAGTCTGAAGCCGCCAAATGTCCCAGGGCTTACATCTCTCGCAGCGCATGTCGCAGCAGATGGTGCTGTCGCCACAGCTCCAGCAGTCGCTGGCGATGCTGCAGGCGCCGGTCCTGGAACTGAAGGCGATGGTCGAACAGGAGCTGCAGCAGAATCCCGTGCTTGAGGAGGTCGCCGCCTCCGAGCCGACGATGGAGGATCGCGCCAATGGCGGTGAGGAGACCAACAGCCAGGCCGACCCCGCCGAACCGCCTCCCGGCACCCAGTTTGATCCGGCCACCGAGAAGCCCTCCGAGACTCCGGTGGACAGTTTCGACGCCGATCTCCAGCGCCTGATCCAGCTCGATCAGGACTGGCGGGACCACTTCGCCGCCGCCGCCGGCCCGACCCGCACCTCGCCGGAGGACGAGGAGCGCCGGCAGTTCATGTTCGACTCGCTCACGGCGGAGACCTCGCTGCAGGAGGAGTTGCTCGATCAGGTCCGCCTCGCGGACATTGACGAACGCCAGCGCCTGATCGCCGAACTCCTCGTCGGCAACATTGACGACCACGGCTACCTGCAGGCGGGCATCGAGGAACTTTCCTTCTCCACGGGCATCGCCGTCGAGGACCTCGCTGCCGCCCTCAAGGTCGTGCAGACGTTCCAACCGCCCGGCATCGGCGCCCGTGACCTGCGCGAATGCCTCATGCTTCAGTTGGAGCGGGCCGGCAGGCAGGAAACCCCCGAGTATCGCATCGTTCGCGATCACATGGAGGCCCTCGGCAAGCGGCGCTTTCCGGAAATCGCGCGGCACCTCGGCGTCACTCCCGCCGAGGCGCAAAAACTCTCTGAACGACTGGCGCAACTGGATCCCCGGCCCGGCCGGGCCTACGCCGCCGAGCCGAACCAATACGTGTTGGCGGAGGTCGTCGTCGCCAAGGGCGAGGATGGCGAATATCAGGTCACCACCAACGACGACAACCTGCCCCATCTCCGGATCAGCAATTTCTACAAGGACCTGCTGTCCAACGCGGAGACGACCGCCGAAGCGCGCGACTACATCCGCGACAAGATCAAGGCCGGAAAATTCCTGATCAAGAGCCTCCACCAGCGCCAGAGCACGATCCAGAACATCGCCCGCGAGATCGTGAAACGGCAGCGGGAATTCTTTGAGCACGGCGTCTCGCACCTCAAGCCGATGACCATGCTCCAGGTCGCCGAAGTCGTCGGGGTTCACGAGACGACCGTGAGCCGGGCCGTTTCCGGCAAGTTCATGGCCACCCCACAGGGACTGGTGGACATGAAGTTCTTCTTCACCTCCGGCGTCGCCACCTCCAGCGGCGAATCCATGTCCAACAAGAGCGTGAAGACCATCCTCGACGAGATGATCTCCAGCGAGGACAAGGGCAAACCCCTCTCTGACGAGGAGCTGGTCGCGAAACTCAAGGAGAAGGGCATCATGATCGCCCGCCGCACTGTCGCCAAATATCGCGCCGAACTGGGCGTGCTACCGAGCCATCTGCGCCGCGACTACTGAGCGACGACGAATTTCCGATTCCGCGGTTTGTTCCAAGTCGGAGCGTCGGATAGGCTTTTGGTCGTCAATGCATGAGTCCCAGCTCCACTGAAATCCTCGCCACGGTCCTGTTCGCCATCGCCGTGCTGCACACGTTTTCCGTCAAGCGGTTCGCGCACTGGGCCCACCAATATCCCGCGGGCTCGATTCAGGAGAACCTGCTGCACTTTCTCGCCGAGACCGAAGTCGTGTTCGGCCTGTGGGGCGCCGCGCTGTTCCTCGGCATCGCCGCCCTCAAGGGTTCCATGAACCACGCCGTGGAATACGTCGAGGGGCTCAACTTCACGGAACCGAAGTTCGTCTTCGTCATCATGGTCGTGGCCGCCACGCGTCCCGTGGTGCGGCTGGCCGAAGCGGTGATCTCGCTGGCGGCCAGGACCCTGCCCCTGCGCGAAAGCGTCGCGTTCTACTTCGCCGCCCTGTCGCTGGGACCGTTACTGGGCTCCTTCATCACGGAACCGGCGGCGATGACCCTGCTCGCCATCCTGCTCAAGCGCCGCTACTTCGACCGCGACATCAGCCCGAAGCTCGCCTACGCCACACTGGGCCTGCTGTTCGTGAACGTCTCCATCGGCGGCACGCTGACGCACTTCGCCGCGCCACCGGTGCTCATGGTCGCCGCAAAGTGGAACTGGGGCACGGCCTACATGTTCGAGCATTTCGGCTGGAAGGCGGCCGCGAGTTGCCTCGTCTCCACCGGCATCGTCATCGCCGCTTTCTGGAAGGAGCTCAACGCCCTCGAAACGGTGCCGGTCAAACACCCGTCGATTCCCGCCTGGCTGACGCTCCTGCACCTCATGTTTCTCGGTCTGGTCGTGGTGTTCGCCCATCATCCAGATGTCTTCTTCGGCGTGTTCATGGTCTTTCTCGGGCTGGCCACCGCCACCCGCGAATATCAGGACAGCCTCAAGGTGCGCGAAGGCTTGTTGGTTGGTTTCTTCCTGGCGGGTCTCGTCACGCTCGGTTCACTCCAAGCCTATTGGCTCAAGCCGCTGATCCAAAGCCTCGGTGGAGCCGCCCTCTACTTCGGCGCCACCGGCCTCACCGCGATCACCGACAACGCGGCGCTGACCTATCTGGGCTCCCTCGTCCCCGGTCTCGCCGACGACCTGAAATATGCCCTCGTCGCGGGAGCCGTGACGGGCGGCGGCCTGACCGTGATCGCGAATGCGCCGAACCCGGCGGGCGCAGGAATCCTCCAGTCATCCAAAGTGTTCGGTTCGGAGGGCATCAGTCCGCTGGGACTGTTCTTGGGCGCACTGATGCCGACGGTCGTCGCCATCCTCTTCTTCTGGCTGCTCCACTCCGTGCCGGCCTGACCGGGCGCTCTCGGGTTGGCGGCCGAAATTGACCGCGGTTCCTTTGACCGACTTAGCCGTAAAGATGCAATTGAACGGGGCGCGGACGGTCACGTCCGCGCGAACCGCCGGACTGGGAACACGATTTCCAGTGGACCCCAAGGCTCACCCTTCGGTGCGGGGAACTGCCCCGGCCCAGGGGTGTTGCCAGCCCGGCGGATGCCAAACGCGGACGCAGGCCGTCCGCGCTCCTGCTGCATCGTTACGGGTTAGAGCTTCGCCTTCATCGCGGCCAACAGGGCCCCGTAGTCGTCGAAGGCCGGGAACTGCGGGAACTCGCGGCGCACGTTCTCCGGCGCGTGAAACAGGAAGCCGTGGTCAGCCTGGAGCAGCATCGTCGTGTCGTTGTAGGAATCGCCGGCGGCCAGCACCTTGTAGTTCAGCAACTGGAGCGCGCGCACCGACTGCCGCTTCTGGTCCGCCATGCGGAGCTTGTAGCCCGTAATGCGGTCGTTCTCGACGACCAGCCGGTGGCAGAAGAGCGTCGGCCATTCGAGCTGGCGGATGAGCGGCTGGGCAAACTGCTCGAACGTGTCCGAAAGGATGATCACCTGGGTCAGCGAACGAAGCTCGCGCAGGAACTCCACTACGCCCGGCAGCGGCGGCAGCGTGCCGATGACGGCCTGGATGTCCGACAGCTTGATGCCGTGGCGCTCCAGGATCGCCAACCGTCCCTGCATGAGTTTGTCATAGTCCGGCTCGTCGCGGGTCGTGCGGCGCAGTTCGGGAATGCCCGTCTTCTCGGCGACAGCGATCCAGATTTCCGGCGTGAGCACGCCTTCCATGTCGAGGGTGACTACGGTCTGTTTCATGGGCGCGAAAGGAATCACAGCCGGTCACCGGATGTCGAATGGGGAATGCCGCCATGAGTCGGCTCGCCAATCACACTCCGGGTCTTCCAAACCAGCAGTTCCACGTCCATCGTTCCGCCGTGACGCCGTTTTCCTCCGCCTGCATCCGCCTGCATCCCGACGACGACGTGGCCGTGGCCAAGTCGCCGCTCAAGGCCGGCACCGAACTCGCCGACGGCGACCGCGTGCTGACGCTCGCTGCCGACATCGGCCGCGGCCACAAGCTCGCCGTGAAGGCCGTTACCGACGGCGCGCCGCTGCGGAAATACGGCCAGATCGTCGGGTTCGCCCACGGCGACATCCGGCCGGGCGACCACGTCCATCTGCACAACCTCGCCGTGCGCGACTTCGCCCGCGACTACGAGTTCGGCACCGACCTGCGGCCCGTGCCGCCGCTCGCGCCGGGCGCGGAACGCACCTTCCTCGGCTTCGCCCGGCCCGGCGGACGCGCCGGCACACGTAATTACATCGCGGTGATCTCCAGCGTGAACTGCTCCGCGTCGGTCTCGAAATACGTGGCCGACCGGTTTCGCGGACCCGACTTCGCGCGCGACTTCCCCGGCGTGGACGGCGTGGTCGCCTTCACGCACAAGAGTGGCTGCGCCATGCCCGACAATGAACCCACGCGCCTGCTTCAGCGAGTGCTCGCCGGCATCGCCCGCCATCCGAACATCACCGGCTACGTGCTCATCGGTCTCGGCTGCGAGGTGAACCAGACCGAACGCATGGTGAAGAATTTCCGCCTCGACCAGCTCGCGCCCGGCGAACAGCCGCCCGCCGTCATGAACATCCAAACGCAGGGCGGCATCGCCAAGACCGTGGACGCCGCGGTCGCCGCCGTGCGCCAGTTGCTGCCCACCTCCGCCGCGCTGCGCCGTCAGCCCATGCCGCTCAGCAAGCTCGTGCTCGCCATGAACTGCGGCGGTTCCGACGGCGCGAGCGGCATCACCGCCAATCCCGCGCTCGGCGTGGCCAGCGACGAACTTGTCCGGCACGGCGCCACCAGCGTGCTCGCCGAGACGCCCGAAATCTATGGCGCGGAACACCTGCTCACCCGCCGTGCCGTCAGCCGTGAAGTCGGCGAGAAGCTCACCGCACAGATCCGCTGGTGGGAGAACCACGCGAAGCTTCACGGCGCGTCCATTGATAACAATCCCAGCGTCGGCAACAAGCTGGGCGGCCTCACGACCATCTACGAGAAAAGCCTCGGCGCGCTCGCCAAGGGCGGCCAGGCCCCGCTCAGCGCCGTCTATGACTACGCCGAGACGATCCACGGCCCCGGCTTCGCCTTCATGGACACGCCCGGCTTCGATCCCGTGAGCATGACCGGCCTGGTGTGCGGCGGGTGCAACGTGGGCGTGTTCACCACCGGCCGCGGCAGCGTGTATGGCTGCAAGCCGATGCCCTGCCTCAAGGTCGCCACCAACACCACGCTCTACGACTGGATGCGGGACGACATGGACCTCAACGCCGGCACGATTCTCGACGGCACGGAAACCGTAGAACAGGTCGGCCAACGCATCTTCGAGGAAATCGTCGCCGTCGCGAACGGCAAGCGGACCAAGAGCGAACACCAAGGAATCGGCGACGAGGAATTCGCGCCGTGGATTCTGGGGCCGGTGCTGTGAAGCCTGTTCGCTGCCTCAACGAAGCGGATAAGCGCCCACCTGCTGCAAGACATGTCGCTGCAAGACACGGTCCGGCGAGTTGAAGCGCAACAATCGGACGGTCGCTTCACCGATGTTGGTCTTGGTTTCGATGGTTGCTCCCGTCAGTTGGAAATGCTCGGACCATTCATCAATCCTGGGATTGAACAGCCGGACAAACGCCCGGTCCGGCCCGACGACCGAACCGACATCACTCCCTTTGGCGCGATTACAGCGCTCGCAGGAGAGGGCGAGATTAGCGGAGTCGGTCAGGCCGCCGTGCTTGCGGCTGATGATGTGATCCACCTCGCAGCCGGCGAGCAGCTCGGCTTCGGGCATCCGGCAATACTCGCAGCGGAATCCGGCCCTGGCCGCGACTTCAGTCCGCAACGCTATAGATACGTCGTCAGCCACGGCCGGACTGTTTGCGGGCTTCGGCGCGGGTGAGGATCAGCAGGTGTTCGAGGCGCTCGTAGTCGTCGAGTTCGCTGCGCTCGTCCGGCGTCAGCCCCGAATCCTTCTCCTTGCTGACCAGTTCCCAAACCCGCCGGCGAGTGTCCTCAGACGGATGAAAGCCAGCCAACACCGGCGCCGGTATTTGGCGGGCGAGGAATTCGACTACTTCATCGGCTGCGCGCATGGAGAAATAGAGTCACACACCACCACCCTCCGCAACTCTGTCTTCCGAGAGCCGTGGCGAACGGCAAGCGGACCAAGAGTGAACTTCAGGGGATCGGCGACGAGGAATTCGCACCGTGGATTCTGGGGCCGGTGCTGTAAGAGCTGGGTGGCAAGTCAGCGGCGCGTCTTGGCGGCATTCACTGCTTCGTCGATGGCCCATTCCCTGCCGACGTTTTTCGCTCGTTCGCGCAGAACCGTCAACGCGGACTCCCCGCGCGGGCCCATGCGCGCCATGCATTCAGCGATCTTTTCGGGCGTCATTGGGTGGTATTCACGCCAAAGCCAGAGCAATGGATCGGCAGCGGCATTCGTCACGCAGGCGAAAGCATGGATAAGGGTGGGATCACGCTCCAGCAGGTGGACGGCGGCGACGGTCCTTACGGCCGAATCATTGGAATTTAGGCAGCCTTCCAAAACCGGGGCGATGCGCAGCCAATCTTGAGTCCCTTTGCCGAGCGCATCCAAAGCCAAGCTTTGAACATGTGGGGTGGCCTGAGGTAACCGGGCCAGCTCAACCAACTCGGGGACGACGCGAGCAGCCGCATTAGTCGCCACGCCAAGATAGTCGAGCGCCAACATACGCAGATCGTGGTCTCCGCCAGTCAGGGCGGCGCGAACCTCCGCCGTCGCCCAATCCTGTGGCTGAATGTTGGAAGCGCTGATGGCGACCCGAAGGCGGTCCGTTGGCTTCGACACTTGCTCAAACAGCTTTCGAAGTGCTGGCAACGCAGCGGAGGCGGGTGGTCCGATTCGCCCAAGGGAATGTGTCGCCGCTCGGGCCAAGTCGCCGTTGGTCGATAGACACTCCACCAGTTGCGGGACCGCGACCGAACCTGATTCCCCGAAAGTGCCGACCAATCCGATGGCGTAAACGTCACCCGCCGAAACAAACGGGACCAAAAGACGC
This sequence comes from Verrucomicrobiota bacterium, assembly GCA_043755815.1. GTDB lineage: Bacteria > Verrucomicrobiota > Verrucomicrobiia > Limisphaerales > UBA9464 > CAIWAH01. The sequence continues at coordinate 10,404 of JAYUSF010000060.1, read as the reverse complement.
ACGGCGGCTTCCCGTTGGTCGCCTACGCACGTCAGCAATCCCATCGCGCTGTGCTGCAGCTCCCAGTCGGTTGCCGCCAATTGGTTGGTCACCAGCGGGAACAGGATCGCTGCCGGAGGTTTCAGCTTGCCGAGCGCCGCGCCCGCTATGAATGGGATTGACTGTCCGGAGTAAAACCAATGGCTGAACTGGCTCGGAAGCTTGTCGAGCAGCCAAGGAGTCTGGTCCCGAAGCCATCCGTGGACTCGTCGAAGCCATTCGGCACGCGGGGAACGAAACGTAATTTCGACCAGCGGCGGAACTGCTGCGTCACCCATCGCTTGGAACGCGGCGAGCACGTCGGGCATGACGTGGAAGCTAATCTGACTCCCTCTGGTAAAGCTTTCATCTTCCCGAAATCGAAGCCACTCCTCCACATTGCGACCTTGGTAGCTTGGCCCGCTTGGCCGGTTCAGCCACAACAACGCCGCGGTCACGAGCCCGATGACGCAGGCTATCAGCAGTAAGCGACGGGTGCGATTCACGGCCAAAGCATCGCGAGGTTTCAAGCGCAGGCAACCATCGGGAAACCCAGCCACGGAGCGCCCAACCGCTCGTCACTCATCTCCCAATTCATCAATCAAGGTAAGGATGGCCTCAGCATCCCGGGCACCATGCAGGACGCGGAGTATCTGCACCTCGCCCTTGGCGATGCGGTAATAGGCGACGTGAGTCCCCATCGAATAGGAGCGAAGCGCCACGCGGAGGTCGGACCGGCGTCAGCCGAGTTCGGGATTCTTCGCCAGCAGTTCGAAGACTTCGGCCGCCCGGATCCGAAAACGATGGGCTGCTTCTGGATTGCGAGAAAGCAGGAATTCCTCAGCCGCCTCCAAATCGCAGTGGGCTTGCCGCGTGAGGAAATAGCCGCTCATGAAGCCGACAAACGCCGCCGGGCACGCTCAACCAATGCCGCCATCGCCACCGGACCATTGAGCAACTCTCCACGCTCGGCCCCCTCCCAGCCCAGCGCGATGTCTGTCCGCAGGTTTTCCAATCCGCGCTCCCGTTCATCGCGGGCCGCCAGCAGCTTGAGGGCCTCGGCCGCCAGATGCTCGGGGCTGGCATAACTGCCCTCCCGAACCTTATCGGCAACCCAGCGCTCCTGCTCTCCGGCCAGCGTGATCGTCATGGCGGCAACTTACCGGCACAGGGAACTTCGTCGAGCCGTGATTCCTACCGGCGCGTCAGCGTTCTGGAGTGCGTGTGGCATGCCACCGCTTTTCCTCCGGTGTCGCTACAATCATCGCACTCCCAAGTCGCCACACTCAGGCCCAAAGCGGCAGCTTCGCTCCGCTCCGCAGCCGCACTCCACAACGCTGCCGCGTCCTCTATCGCGACGTTTCGCGAGAACGCCGTCCATCTCACGGCACCCGTTCTCGCGAGCGGGCTACTTCTTCTCCGCCGGCTTCGCCTCTTCCGGCTTCGGCGCCACGACGGTCAGCCAGAGGGAATCCGTCTCGCGGATGAGCAGGTTGGTAAAGCCCTGCGGCACGCCGTTGTTCTCGCCGGTCGTGGCCATGGCGAAGACGGCGGAGCGTTCCGTGCCCTCGCCAGAAACCGCGATGCGTAGCGGGCCGTAGAAGGCCGGTGCGTTGGTCGCGGCGAGCAGTTTCAGTGTGGCGTCGCCGGCCTTCTCGGCAAGCTCCACGGGAACCGCCGTGACGCCGGTGGGCAGGCCGGTGACTGCCGCCGTGAGTTTGCCGGTGTGCCCGGAGAGCCGGGCGACGGTGAGCTTCACGTCGTTCGTGGCGCCCGCGATCAGCGTAAAGGCCGCGGCCTCCACGGTGACCCGGAAATCGGGCTGCGCGCGGGCAACGCTCAGCCGGTAGAGCAGATCCGTGCCGCCCCGCCGCAGGAGGCTGCCAACCGCCAACATAAAGCGGCCTTCCACCGGCGCGGTCCATTCGAGCTGCGGATCGGCGCTGGTGGCGTCGTCGTTGCGAACAAGTTCCTTGCCGTCGGCATTCTCCACCGCGAGCCAAGCGTCCAGCGGGAAACCGAGCGCAGCCGACTGAACCGCGAACGCGAACCGCTCGTCCTTCTTCGCCACCACCACGAACCGGTCCACGTCGCCGACGGGATCAATTGTGCCAGTGACCGCGGACGGCACGGGCAATTCCTGCGCCTGGGCGACGGTCGCGTTGGGTTCGCGTTCGAGCGCCTCCGGACCGGCACCGACGGGCAGACGGATCGCGTTGTCGAATCCGGCCGGCGTTGAAGTCCACCACAGGGCGTTGGTGGCCACACCGCCGGCGTCCAACGTCACCGTCCGCGACCCGTTCGGTCCGAGGTTCCAGCCAATAACCTGGACCGAGTTCGTGACGCCGCGCTGCACGCCCAGCGGCAGCGTGTGGTGCGCGAACGGTCCCTTGGACAGGTGCAGCCGGTAAACGCACTTGTCGTTGCCGGTGAACCGCACTTCGGAGCCTGCGGGATGCGCGAAGCCGAAGACCTGCAAGGTGTGCCGGCCAGCACGCTCGGCCGTGAAGACAAGCTGCGGGTCCAGCGTGCGACCGTCGTCGTGGTTGAAGAGCACTTCGACTCCGCGCGAATCGAACAGGCGCATCGCCGCATCTACTGGCGATTGCAGCACATAAGCCTGCAAGCTGGCGACGAGCGCCTGGCCCGCGGCGAGGTCGACGGCGAACTGGTCCACATCACCGCCCTTGTCGAGCCGCCCGTTCAACCACGCGGGCAGGTTCGTGACGACCTGGGCCTTGGCGCGGTCGTCGTTCGGTTCCACTTCGGCAACCTGAGGTTCGGCGGTCACGACCAGGAAGCGCGGCGCGGTGGCCCCTTCCGCATTAAACGCCCGGATCAGGCGCGGACCGACGGGGGCAACCGGCGCGACGACGATTTCCACCGAGCCCCTGTTGGTCGTGGTCGTCAGCGTGAGCCCCTGCCCTTCGATCCGGAACTCCACCGGCCACGGATCGAACTTGCCGATGGCCGCGACGGTGTTGGTCGTGCCCCGCTGCAACGCGACGGGATAGAAATGTTCCAGCGTCGGCGGCGCGGCCTGACTCACCGCGGAGAGGAGCAAAATCAGGAAGGAAGGCAGGCAGGAGCGGAAATTTCGGCGAGGGACATGACCGCGCCCGGTCCTGAAATTTTGCGGACCAAAGAATCCGTGGCTCGAAGCGGCGGCATTCCAGTCATCCAACCTCGGCGGCTGGAAAGCCGCCGCTCCGTCGCGTTGGGCCAGTCCTGCATCCGACTCCAGCATCATCACCGGATCAGACAAACAGCTCCTTGATCAGACGGCCGTTGTTCACGAGCGAAACCGGTCGGCCGGTGTTCGTGTGCAGCGTCTGGGTGTGATCAATGCCCATCTTGGTGTAGAGCGAGGCGGCGAAATCTTCCGGCCGGTAGACGTTCTCGGCGGCGGCGTAACCCTTGGCGTCGGTCGCTCCGATCACGGCGCCCCGGGGGCACCCACCGCCGGCCATCAGCACCGACATGGCGTGCGGCCAGTGGTCGCGGCCGGCGTCCTTGTTGACCTTGGGGGTGCGGCCAAATTCGCCGAGCAGGATCACGAGCGTGGAATCGAGCAGGCCGCGGTCATCGAGGTCACGGATCAGGGACGCGACGCCGCGGTCGGTGTTCTTCACATGATCACCCTTGTAGGCGTCGAAGAGCTTGGTGTGGTGATCCCAGCCACCGGAATAGACGGTAACCCACGAGACGCCGACCTCAACGAGGCGGCGCGCCATCAGCAAACGCTGGCCGAAGTCATTCCGGCCATACTGGTCACGGACCTTGGAATCTTCCCGGTGAATGTCGAAAGCGGCCTGGGCCTTGGGCGACTGCACCAACTGGACGCCCTGCTGGTAATACTCGTCGAAGGCCACGGCCGGATCCTCGGTGAGCCGGTCCTGATAGCGTTTCATGCCGTCGAGTGCGGCACGGAGTTCGCGGCGGCCGGCGGCACGGCCTTCGCTGATCTCGCCCGGCAGGACGACATCGCGAACCTTGAAGTTCGCCGAATTGGGCCCGCCATCGATGACGAACGGGGCGTGTTTGCCGCCGAGGAAGTTGGGTCCGCTGCTGCGCGACACCTGCGGCATGGACATGTAGGCAGGCAAGCCGTCGCGCAGGCCGCGGTGATACGAAACCACCGAACCGAAGGAGGGATGAAACGTCACGGACGCCCCGCAGGCCACCGGCACCGGCGTGGGCGCACCGGTCATCATGTAATGGTTGCCGCCGCCGTGGTTGGGGTCCTTGTGGCAGATGGAGCGGATGACGGTGAACTTGTCGGCGCACTTGGCCAGTTCGGGCACGGCTTCGCAGAACCGGATGCCGGGAACGGCCGTGGCGATGTCCTTGAAGTCGCCCCGGATTTCGGCCGGGGCGCCGGGCTTGGGATCAAAGGTCTCGTAGTGCGACGGCCCGCCATCCAGCCAGATGAGAATCGTGTTCACCGGCTTGCCGGTGCCCTTGGCCAGCAAAGGCGCCGGAGCGGGCTTGCTGGCGGCGTTGGCCCGGAGCCGAAGCACATCCGAAAAACCGAGACCGAGCACCCCCCCGAGTCCAAGTTGCAGGAAGTCCCGGCGGGGCATTCCGGCACAGTTATGGGTCAGCGCAGACATCTGGAGTATTTGTTGGCCTCTCGGTAGCACAGGCATCGGCCAATGGGAACCGCTTCTTCGGGGAGAAGTAGAAGAATTCCTCGCCACGAAATGCCCCGGTTCGAGCGGCATCCCGAATTCGCAGGCTGGAAGCCAATCCGGCGCCGTGCTGAACTGACGCCGTGAACGACGCCGATACGTTGACGGACACGCCTGCCGAGATGGAACGCCACGAGGCCCGGTTCGCCATCTTGGACTCCCCGATCGAAGGCCGGGGGGCCTTTGCCGTGAAATTCATCGCGAGCGGTGAAACCATCGCGGATTACACCGGAGAACGCATCAGCAAGGAGGAATCCGAGCGCCGGTGCACGGCGGGCAACCCCTACATCTTCCAGATCGACGACACGATCGACCTCGACGGGGACAATCCGGACAATGCGGCCCGGTTCATCAACCATTCCTGCGCCCCCAACTGCGAAGCGGTCGACTACGACGGCCACATCTGGATCGAAGCGATCAAGGACATCCGGCCCGGCGAAGAGCTGACCTTTAACTACGGCTACGGCGTGGAAGACTACCGCGATCACCCCTGCGAATGCGGCGTCCCCGATTGCCTGGGTTTCATCGTCGCGGCGGAGTTGCAGGCGCAGGTGCGCGCCGAATTGGCCGTGAATCCGAAGACTGATGCAGTGAATTAATGGTTTTCGGTGATTTTTCCCTCCCCGCTGGCGGGTCTGACAGGTAGGCAATGGGCACCGCGGGCGGCGGCTGACGCCTCCGTCCGCCTTGAACTCATTGTGTCATGACTACGAAACCGCTTTCTGGAACTGAACTGAAGGATCTCGCCGACGGTCTGCACCGTCTCGCCCGCAACCTGTGGTGGAGTTGGGACCAGGAGGCCCAGGAGCTCTTCCAGGAACTCTCCTCCCGGGGCTGGCAGAATCTCTACCACAACCCCGTGGCCGTCCTGCACGAGGTGTCCGACTACGAGTTGCAGGTGCGGCTTCAGGAAGCCGGGTTTGCCGAGCGTGTCCGCAAAGTGCTGGCCGCGTTCCAGAACTACCTGAAGGAACCCAACACCTGGGCGGCGAAGAACGCACCGGCGCTCGCGACCAACCCGGTGGCGTATTTCTCCGCCGAGTTTGCGTTCCACGAATGTCTACCCATCGCTGCCGGAGGTCTAGGCGCCCTTGCCGGCGATCACGCCAAATCGGCCAGCGATCTCGGCCTTGGCTTTGTTGGCATCTCGCTCTTCTACCGCGAAGGCTATTTCCAGCAGGCGTTCAACCACGACAACTGGCAGACCGAGCACTACAACCTCCTCAACCCGAAAAACCTCCCGCTGGAGCCGGTCCTCAACGCCGACGGCGACCCGATCGTCTGTTCTGTCCGAATCTTTGGCGCCGCGGTCAACTTCCACGCCTGGCGCGTCAACGTCGGCCGCGTGCCAGTCTATCTCCTCGATACCAACCGCCCGGAAAACGACCTTCACTACCGCGATTTGACCGCCCGGGTTTATGGAGGCGATCACACCACGCGAATCATGCAGGAAATCCTGCTCGGCGTCGGCGGAGTCCGCCTGCTCCGCGCCTTGGGCGTGCAACCTTCGACGTTCCACATGAACGAAGGGCACGCGGCCTTCCTGACCCTGGAACTGATCCGGGAAAAGATGGCGGAAGGGAAATCCTTCAAGGACGCCGGCGCGCTCACCAAGCAGGAATGCCTGTTCACCACCCACACGCCGGTGGAGGCCGGGCACGACCGCTTCTCGCCTGACCTGCTGACCATGGCGGGCGGCAAGTTCGCCGCGAACCTCAACCTGACGCCGGCCCAACTGCTCGCTTTGGGGAGCGAACATCCGGAGAACCCGGGCGCTCCGTTTTGCATGACGGCGCTCGCGTTGCGCTACTCGCGGGCCGCCAACGGCGTCAGCGAACTGCACGGGCAGGTCAGTCGCGAGATGTGGCAGCACTTCTACGGCGCCGCCAGTCCCGAGCAGGTGCCGATCGGCCACATCACGAACGGCATCCATCTGGTCGGCTGGATCAAGGGACCTGCCCGTCGCTTCTGGCGGCGTAAATTCGTGGAACAGGGTGGCAAGGAATCCGACTTCGTCTACGACGCAAACACGCGGGAATTCTGGCAGAAAGTCACCGACCCTGCGTTTACGAGCGACGAGGAGATCTGGGCGCTCCGCTACAAACTTCGCCGGGAACTCATCGAGTTTGCCCGCCGCCGCCTGCTGCTGCAGGGCCGCAGCTTCAACGTCGGGGACTTCATCACCTTCGACGGCACGCTGGATCCGGACGCCCTGACCATCGGCTTTGCGCGGCGGTTCGCGACCTACAAGCGTGCGCCCCTGATTTTCGACCAGTTTGAAAATGTGGTGAAGCTGGTGCGGGACACCGGGCGGCCGGTGCAGTTCATCTTTGCCGGCAAGGCCCATCCCCGGGACGACGCCGGGAAAACCTTCATCCAAAAGGTGATCCATCTCAGCAAGTTCAGCGACCTCAAGGGGCACCTCGTGTTCCTCGAGAACTACGACATTCACGTCGCCCGACAGATGGTCGCCGGCTGCGACATCTGGCTGAACAATCCCCGGCGTCCCCTCGAAGCGTCGGGCACCAGCGGCATGAAGACCACGCCGCATGGCTGCATGAACCTTTCCATCATGGACGGCTGGTGGCGCGAAGGCTACGACGGGGAAAATGGCTTCTCCATCGGCGAGGACTCGCACCCTTCCGACATCGCGGAACAGGATCGCGCCGACAGCCTGAACCTCTACAAGGCGCTGACCGAGGAGGTCATTCCCTGTTTCTTCAACCGCGATGCCCACGGCGTGCCCCGGCAGTGGATCAAGAAGATCCGCCACGCGATGGTCACTTTGGCCCCGGAATACAGCACCTGGCGCATGGTGCAGGACTACACGAACAAGTATTACCGGACCCGCTAACGGTCTGGATGGTCCCGAAAACCTCCGCAGTTTGCGGCGAACCCCGTCAGAACGACGGGGTTTTTTATTGCCTCACCAGAGGGCAGAGGGAAGCCGGCCGACCTCCATTCGTGGACTTCCTCCACGGCTCCGGATCAATTCCGCCGCAGCCCTGATGGCGCCCACGTGGGGCTCAGTTTCCGGCCGTCCACATCCGCCAAGCGGAAGTGGATGCCACGACCGTTGCAGCTCATCCCAATCCCGGCGACTGCGGTCCAGATTGAAGCGTCTTCGCAAACCCCACCTCGGACCGCGCCGCCGGTGATTCTGAAGGCGAGACGATCGCGCCCGAACCGGCGAAGCTGCGGGCCGCCGGTCGGCGGCTGAACCATGTCCTGACTTCCCCGCCAGAAGCGGTGGGCATGCGGGTGTCGAGCACGGCCCCGGTTCCTCAGGCTGGCGGGCTTGGCATCGGCTGCATTCAGGGGAAAAAGAACTGCAGGTTGCCCTCGTCGGTTTCCGTGGCGATGTCGTAGTTGAGCAGGGTCTGCACGAGCCGGGCGTCGTTCAGTTGCTGGGTCGAACCGTCGCCCAGGACCACAATGCCTGCATTGGCGCCGTGACAGACGTCCTTCCGCCATTTTGCGGTGCGGGCGCCGGTGTCGGCTGAATACAGGATGAAACAGTTGATGTTGTCGGGCAGGGCCGTGAAATCGAACCCGCTCATCCCCCGGTCCGTGGCGAGGATGACGCGCGGCCGTTTGTCATCCGCCTCGTGGCAGAGGGCATAGCTGATGTTGGTCAGCGCCAGGGTCGTGAAGTTGGTGGCGCGCACTTTCCGGACATCGTTCGGGCAGAGCAGAATCTTGGTGGCGGACAGTTCGTTCGAGGCCAGGGAGAGCTGGAAGTTCACCCGGTTGGTGCCGGTCCCGTTCGGTTTTCCGCCGCCCTGGGACTGGTCCACCTTCCACGGATATTTCCCGTCGTTGTTGTCGGCCCACAGGCGCAGCCCCAGCCCGATCTGCCGGAGGTTGTTCATGCAGGTGATCCGTTGCGCCTTGCTCTTAGCCTTGCTCAGCGCAGGCAGGAGCATGCCGGCCAGGATCGCAATGATGGCAATCACGACCAACAGCTCGATGAGCGTGAAGGCGCGGGAGATTGGACGAAGCAATTTCATGGCATCTTACCCGGCTGGGCCAAGCATCTTGGCTGGCACGATACCGTCGAACGGAGCGTGGACGGTTACGTCCACGAGGTGGGCCAACCCAAAAACCGCCACCGGGTTCCGCACGGCCCACAACGCAAACACCGGTTGCCTTTCCAAGGCTGCTAACCTGTGGCGCGCGGACGGACTTCGTCCGCGCGCCAACCGTCTCCGTTCCAGCTCAGGGATTGAGCGAGGAGGATACGCGGAAGAACTTCTGTGGGTCGGCCGGCGCATTCGTGCTGGCAACGGAGGCCTCAAAGGCCACGGCACCCGCCCCGGCAGCATAAGGCCCATCCACGTTCGCCGCACTGTGAACTTTGTAGAAAAGTCCGCGCACCGCGTTGAAGCGCAGTTCCACGTTGCCGTCGGCCAGCGGGCGGCTGGCGACATTGATGTCGGAGTTGGCGACCGAACCATCGAAAAATTTTTGCGCGAGTGCCCACACGCCCTTGCCGACCTGCGAGCCAACATGCCGGCCGGGAAAATCGTCCGCCGGCGGGTGGATTCCGCCCCAGATACGCGAGAGGCCCACTTGGTCGGCGGCATCGTAATAGGATGCCCATTGCAGGGTGACGGGTTGTGTTGGACCGACCTCGTTCACGAGACTGGGGAGCAGGTAGGTGCCGAGACCATGTGGAAACCATTTGGAGCCGGTGAAGGCGGTCATCGCCTCGGCAGCGGAACGACTGAAAGTGCTGTGACCTGAAACGTATCCCGGGAAGGCGGGAGTCACGAAGGTCTTTTTCTGATACGTCATCCATTCATCCGCATGAACCCACTTCACCCCGCTGGTCTGTTCGGCCGGGAATTCCGGCTGCCCCGGCCACGACAGGACCGCAATCTTGCCGGGAGTGAGTCCGGCGTGGCGACCCGAGTTCACGGTGGCCTCGGTGACGAGTTCGATCAGATCTGGAACCAACGGCAGTCCATTGGTGTGGTAGGAGGGCAGACCGGCATCGCTGGACTGACCCGCACCGCCGCAATGACGGATGGCGCTGAGCGGCCGCCAGCCATTGTAGTAACGCTTGATGCTCCAGGCCGCGCAGGCCGCGTCGTGCAAAGACGCGTTCAAGGTGAAGTAGAGTTTGATGTCCCACTCCAAACGGTCGACCACGGGTCCGGTTCCGCCCACTCGGAAGGGAATCAGGTCGGCGGCCATGTCATCGGAAACGTGATTCGCAATCGAGTTCCAGTGGCCCGGCGGCGTTTCGGAGGAAGGGCCATCCGCCCAGAATTCCGTGAGCGCGCGTGTGTAGTCCCCGCGCAGGACCATGTTGGGAGCATAGGGCTGGCCGGTAACGGGGTTGGTGGTGTAACCGCTGCCATCACTTGTTCCCAGGGAGTTGTTGCCAAGGCTTGCGGGCGAAATGTCAACCATCACACCGTCAGCGGTCGTCAACTGGCTGCTGGCGCGGATCACCGCGACGAGGTTCTGCAGGAACTCATGGTGGGTGGCGGTGCCCAGGTAAGGTGGCGGACCGGGATCAATCCAGGGTTTGTTCTCGTCAATTCGGCTGAGCGAGAACGGGCGCACCCAAAGCCATTGATTCCCCGCATAGCCCTGGAGGGGAGGTTGGGGAAAGCCGTTTTGATCAATGGAATTGGTGACAAACATCCGTTGCCAGACATTGACATCCACAAGGGTGTTGGTTCCG
>JAYUSF010000059.1:0-7327 GCA_043755815.1 Verrucomicrobiota bacterium | reverse complement strand
CCCCCCGCCGTTTGCAGCCGCTGTCGGCGGGGCATGGCATCATTCGCCGCGGGGTCGGCGGACGGGCCGGAACAGCCGGCCCGATTCCATGTTGCGTTGCATCTCCTCGAGGACCGGCTGCAGCTCGGCCTTGGTCTCGGGGGAACCCTGGTCCATGAACGCCTTCACGCCGGCCTTCACCATTTTCTCCCGCAGTTCGGGACTCAGCTCTTCGCCTGGGGTGTTCCCGGAAGGTTCACCTGCATCCGCAGCGGCGGCCTGTTCGCGCATCCGCCGCAGCGTGTCTTCGACCGCCTTGCGGCGTTTCTCCTCCGGCATCTGCTCGAAGGCGGAAAGCATCTCGTTGAAGCCGGCCGGCAGCGTCAGTTCAAGAAATTCTCCCTTCTCGGCGTCGGTCAACGTGCGGAAGAACGCGGCGAACTCGCGGCTCATCCGGGCGGCCCGGCGGTCCTCGGGTGAAAGCGCGTTCAGCAGGGTTGCCAGTTTGCGCAGCACCGCCCGGCGCTGTTCCGGCGAGAGCTTGGCGAGATCAAGGCCCGCGAGATAGCTCCGCACCTTTTCCGGCGAGACCTTCAGGTGGCGCGCCACCGCCATGCCGCCCAAGGCCATGGCCCAGATCACCGCCACGACGGCGAAGGCGATCAGGAGGGGACGGCTACGGGCGGACATCGTGGGCAGGCTAGGGGGCGGGAGGAGTTCCGCCAACCGCCGAAGGTGGGTTTCTGGCGCGCTTACCCCTGGCGGCGGCCGCTCCGGTGGGTCTCAGGTTGGGAACGACACCAAAACTGCAAAACCGGCTTGCCGCGTCCGCGCCTTTCCGGCAGTTACTCGCCCACGTTCCCATCACTATGAGCAAAAAGACTTCCCCCGCCCCCGCCGCCGCCGCCGGCAACAATTTCCCCAAGCTCCACAACGCCATGTGGCCCGGCCTCGTCGGCAAGGGCAGCCCCGGGGCGGAGCCCTTCATTGAACTCGACACCATGCTCGACTTCACCGCCAAGGCGGATGTCGGCGGCGTGAAATTCGACGGGGTGGACCTCTTCCTCTACAACCCCCACACCGACATCGACATCTCGGACGACGGCATCAAGGCGCTCGCCGCCAAGATCAAGTCGCGGAACCTCGTCGTCGGTTCGGTCGTCGCCCCCGTGTGGTTCGACGCCTCGGCCGGCGGCGACCAACAGGCCCGGGCCAACTTCGTCACCCATGTCCGCAAGGCCATCCGCATCGCCAAGAGGCTTCGCGAACTGGGTGTGCGGCCCTACGGCGTCGTCCGCATCGACAGCGCCACTGGCGTCACCGCCTGGGACAAGGATCCGAAGGGCGTCACCAAGCTCATCGCCCAGACTTTCCGCGAAGCCGGCAAGATCGCGAAGGGCGAGGGCGAGCGGTTGGCCGCCGAAGGCGAGATCTGCTGGGGCGGCATGCACTCCTGGAAGCACATGGTTCAGCTCCTTGAACTGGTGAACATGCCGAGGGTCGTCGGCTTCCAGGCCGACATGTCCCACACGCACCTTTACACGCTGGGCTACAACGCCGAGGCCCACCGCATCGTCCCGAAGAACTACCATTACGAGCCGGGCGAGTTCCACAAGGCGATGACCAAGCTCACCGACGCGCTCCGCCCGTGGACGATCGATTTCCACGTCGCGCAGAATGACGGCTCCGTCTTTGGCTCCGGCGACCACGAGAAGACCGGCCGCCACTGCCTCGCCACCGATCCGAAGGGCAAGCTCAACATCGCCCGCGACTCGGGCTACTGGCTCCGCGACAAACAGGGCAAGGTCACCAAGAAGCTGAAGCACATCTGCTGGGACGGCTGCATGTTCCCCAACGAGGTGCTCATGAAGCAGCAGACGTGGAACGACATCCTCGCCGCGATGATCCAGGTCCGGGAGAACCACGGTTGGCGGGAATGACCCGGCCGTAAACGCAACCGGCGCAGGAAATCTACCTGCGCCGGCGTCTCGCCCGTTGGCCGGCTGGAACTGCTGCCGGCGGCAAACCTCAGGCTTTGTTTCCGCCCCAGGTTACCCCGTCGTCCCCGTGGCCGCCTGCTCGGGCGCATCTTTTCAGCGTGGCTGCAAGCCCGCCTCGCAGGCTTGGTCCGGTGGCGCGAGGCTCCGGCCGAGCGAGTGGGCTCACCGGCTCAGCCGCCACCAGGGAAGGTTCCGTTGAGGTGAACTTTTAACCACGATGAAAAATGTGCCCGGAGGGAAAGCCGGCAGCACTTTCGCATCGCCCTTGGCCTTGGGAGGGCTCAGCCTTTCGCCCTCGCCATGAACAAGATCACGCGTCTGCTGTTCGCCCTCGTCGCCACCTCGCTGGTCTGGAACCGCCTCGCGGCTCAGACCAATGAGTTCACCAGTGAAACCATCTCCATCGGCGTGGTCGTCGCCAACGTGGAGAAGTCCGTCGAGTTCTACACCAAGGTCGTCGGGATGAAGAAGACCGGCGGCTTCTCGGTGAACGCGGACATGGGCAAGCGCACCGGGCTGACTGGTGGTGTGCCGGTGACCATCACGGTGCTCAAGCTTGGCGAGAGCAAGACCGCCACCGAGTGGAAGCTCATGAGCTTTGGCAAGCCGGCCGCTCACCCGAAGCAGGTCCACCTGCAGGACGACACCGGCATGCAATACATCACGATCCACGTGAAGGCACTGAAGCCGATCCTCGCCCGGATCAAGGAGCACAACGTGAAGCTGCTCGGCGAGACGCCCATCTCGCTCGGCGGCAACACCCAGTTCGTCCTCGTGCAGGACCCCGACGGCACGTTCGTCGAGCTGATCGGGCCGATGGAGTGAGCGCGGTGTCCAGCGTTTGACCGCTTCCTTTCCTTGCCATGAAACCTACCCCAATCCTGCTGGCCGCCGTGGTCGGTGCCGCCATTTTGCTTCTGCCCCGGAGCCTTGAAGCCCAGTCCGTGGACACCGCGGCGACGGCGGTCCGCATCCGATCGACCGCCACCGAGTTTCTCGCCTCGCTGTCGGCGGACCAGCGGAGGCAGGCGCTGTTTCCGGTGGACGACCCGGAGCGGAAGGACTGGAGCAACCTGCCGCACACCATCCATCCGCGGAAGGGGATCAACTTTGGCGAACTGTCGCCCGCGCAACGCCTCAAGGCGCACCGCCTGATTCAGGCCGGCCTCAGCAGCCAGGGCTACCTCAAGGCCAGCGGCATCATGCAGCTCGACGAGGTGCTCCTGCATCTTTCCGGACAGGACAAGCAGGAGAAACCCATGTTCGGCCTGCGCTACTACTGGCTGTCCTTCATGGGCGAACCTTCCGCCGACAAGCCCTGGGGTTGGCAGCTCGACGGCCATCACCTCGCACTGAACTTCAGCCTCGCCGGAAACGGCGTGGCCTTGACGCCCCAGTTCATGGGCTCCGATCCGCACGAGGTTCAGGACGGAACCCATGCCGGTTGGCGTGTGCTCGGTGCCGAGGATGACAAGGGGCTCGCCCTGATGACTTCGCTCCGTCCGGAGCAGCAGAAGAAGGCTTTGCTCAGCAAGGATGCCCCCGGTGACGTCCTGACCGGTCCCGGCAAGGATAAGGCGCTCCAGAAGTTCGAAGGCCTGGCGTTCGCCGAACTGAATGACGAGCAGAAGACGCTGCTGATGTCGCTCGTGGATGAATACGTGCGTAACTACCGGACAGACCTTGCCCGGCAGCAGTTGGACCGCATCAACAAGTCCGGCTGGGCCAAGGTCCACTTTGGCTGGGCCGGTCCGGTGGGGCCGACCGATCCGTATTATTACCGCATCCACGGCCCGACCGTGCTGATCGAGTTCGACAACAACCATCCACCGGGCCGGAAGGACGGACCGATCAACCACATCCACTCCGTCTTCCGGGATCCGCAGAATGATTATGGCGAAGACCTGCTGAAGCGGCACCTCGAACAGAGCCACGGGCTGAAGCAGCCGTAGCCGGCACTGCCAAAGCCCGCCGCGAAGCGGACGAACGATTTGTCCGGTCTATGATCCGGATGCGCCCGTCTTGGCGGACGCTCCGCCGGACATTTCCCCGGGCCCACTTCCGGCGCGGAGGCGATGACCCCGCCTCCGGGGCGAGCCTCGCGCTTCGCCGAAAGGATCGCGTCCGGGCACCTTACGCCACCGTGACTTCCTTGCAGAGATACACGTCCTGGATCGCGTTGAGCAGCTTCGCACCTTCGGCCATCGGGCGCTGGAAGGCCTTACGGCCGGAGATCAGGCCACAGCCGCCGGCGCGCTTGTTGATGACCGCGGTCCGGACGGCTTCGGCGAAGTCGTTGGTGCCCGACGCACCGCCGCTGTTGATAAGTCCGACGCGGCCCATGTAACAGTTGGCGACCTGATAGCGGCACAGGTCGATCGGGTGGTCGCTGCAGAGCTCGGAATACATCCGCTTGTCGAGCTTGCCGTAGCTGGAGTCGCCGGAATTCAGCGCGAGGAAGCCGCCGTTGTTCTCGGGCAGCTTCTGCTTGATGATGTCGGCCCCAAGCGTCACGCCCAGATGGTTGGCCTGCCCGGTGAGGTCGGCGGCCACGTGGTAGTCCTTGTCCTTCTTGAACGCCGGGTTGCGGAGATAGCACCACAGGATCGTGGCCATGCCGAGTTCGTGCGCGTGGGCGAACGCCTGCGCGACCTCGACGATCTGCCGGCCGCTCTCCGGCGAGCCGAAGTAAATCGTCGCGCCGATGGCGGCGGCGCCCATGTCCCAGGCCTGCTTCACCGTGCCGAACAGGATCTGGTCGGCCTTGTTCGGATGGGTGAGCAGTTCGTTGTGGTTCACTTTCACGATGAACGGAATCCGGTGCGCGTAGGTCCGCGAGCACGCGCCGAGCACGCCGAAGGTCGAGGCGACGCCGTTGCAGCCGCCCTCGAGGGCGAGCTTCACGATGTTCTCGGGGTCGAAGTAGGCCGGGTTCTTGGCGAAACTCGCGCCGCCCGAATGCTCGATGCCCTGGTCCACGGGCAGGATCGAGACGTAGCCTGTGCCCGCGAGCCGGCCGGTGTGGAAGAGCCGGTGCAGGTTCGCGATGACCCGCGCGTTGCGGTCGGAAGGCAGGAACGATTGCTCCACGTAGTTCGGCCCCGGCAGATGGAGCTGGTCCTTACGGACGGTGGTGCAGGTGTGGGCGAGCAGTTTGTCGGCATCGGGGCCGAGGGCTTGGATGATTTCGGAGATCATGGGATCGGTGAGCCGCGTTTTGGTCGGCGAAAGGAAATCAGGACGGGCGGGTGAAGCAAGGCGCTTGAAGGAAACCATTCTTACGCTCACGGCTGATCCGGGATCAACCGGACTGGCGCAGCCGGACCGGACCCTCAGCGCGGTTCTTCGCGTCGGTCGTTTGAAGCGGGCCAGATTACCGCCGGGTGCATCTACCCACGGTGTATAGATGCGCCCGATCGGCAGGCGACGCTGAAGTCGGCGTTGCCCTCCTGCGTGGTTGGTTGAACACTGCGGTCAAGCAACTGTTGATTAGCAATACCAGGAACCACCATGAACACGATGCCCGTTGGCGCTCCCGCAACCGAAACCGTCTCCCATCCGCCCATCCCGCAGGAGGCGTTCGATTGGTATGACGAATACGCCCACGGCATCATTGACCGGCGCACGTTCATGACCCGGCTTTCCACCCTCGCGGCGGCGGGGCTATCCATGAGCGTCCTGCTCGGCACGTTGCTGCCAAACTACGCCAACGCGGAACAAGTTTCCTTCAACGATCCTGAAATCAAGGGCCGCTACCTGGTCTTTCCGTCGCCGGGCGGACACGGCGAAGGGCGCGGCTACCTCGTCACGCCCAACGCCGTGAAGGGCAAGGCTCCCGCGGTTCTGGTGGTGCATGAAAACCGGGGCCTGAATCCCTACATCGCGGATGTCGCGCGGCGCGTGGCCAAGGCGGGCTTCGTCGCGTTCGCGCCGGATGCGCTGCATCCGAAGGGCGGTTATCCCGGCAACGACGACGAGGGCCGCGCGCTGCAGGGCGCGCTGGACAAGGCCAAGATCGAACAGGACTTCGTCGCCGCGGCGAAGTTCCTCAAGGCGCACGAGCTGAGCAACGGCAAGTTGGGCGCGGTCGGCTTCTGCTTCGGCGGTTACATCGTGAACATGCTGGCGGCGGTCGTTCCTGACGTGGTCAATGCCGGCGTGCCATTCTACGGCACACCTGCGGCCCAGGAGGTCCGCAAAAACATCAAGGCGCCATTGATGATCCAGCTCGCGGAACTGGACACGCGGGTCAATGAAAGCTGGCCGGGCTACGAGGCCGATCTGAAGGCGGCCGGCGTGAACTACACCATGCACCTGTATCCGAAGTGCAATCACGGCTTCCACAACGACTCCACCGGCCGCTACGACGAGAAGAACGCCCAGCTCGCCTGGGAGCGGACAGTGGCCTTCTTCAAGCAGCACCTGGCGTAGCGGGACGCTTGCCGTTCGGCCTGCGCTGAGGGGCGCGGGACGGGAAGTCAGGGCTGCGCGGCAGCCCCACCCCGGGGTAGGGCGGAGCTGCCGCTCCGCCCACGATTCAGCAAGGACCAGCGCAGCGCCGTCCTTGCCCACCGACCGGCAAGTAGGCGGTTACGCCCGCCGCTCCCGGATCGCCGTCGAAATGTCCGCCACCACCACCACCGCCTTCGGCTTTGCGCCTTGCTGGCTGCCGTGGTGGAGACGCACGCTCACCGCGCCGGCTTCCATGTCGAGAACGCCGATGACCAGCATCGTGTGGACGCGCGTTCCCTCGGCATCTGTGATCACCAGGACGCGGCGCGGTGTTTACGCCGCTTCACTCCTCGACTGCAGGTGGAAGTCTTGAATTGGCAAATACCCTGCGCGAAGGGCCACTGAAGCGACCTGAAGGTCGCGCTCCGGACATCGAGGTTTGACGTGCGCCCCCGTTGAAGCGTTTTGGGTCCGGTTCAACACCGCCGTCGCGGCACGTCGCGCATCCGCTCCTGCGCGGCCGGTGATTCGAAGCCCTTCGCCTTCGCGTGGGCCCAGGTTTTCTCGATGTATTCCACCGCGTTCGGCGTATTGCACGCCGTGTCCCCGTGATCCACCTCGACTTGGCCAATCCGTTTCGCGGCCGCGAGCGCGGCCTTGCGGAGGGCGGCGTTGCGGCAACCGATCGCGATGACGGTCCGGTTCATGATCTCGCGCTCGACGTTCGGCGCGGCGTGGATGGTGCGCTCGATCTCGGCGAGACGCTTCTCGAACACGGCGTCCGGGCTGGTTGCGTCCCGCTGGGCCAACTGCCCGAGCAACGTCCAGCCCGCGATGCGCTCCCTCTCGTCTCGCGAGTTGAGCCATTGGACGGACTTCGCGGCGGCGTGCGGCCC
>JAYUSF010000058.1:0-7329 GCA_043755815.1 Verrucomicrobiota bacterium | reverse complement strand
CATCTGGAGGAGGAGCTTCCGCATGACGGCGGTGAGGGCCACCTTGGCGGGTTTGCCCGCGTCCCGGAGGCGTTGGTAGAACTGGCCCAGCACGGTGGTTTCCGCCCGGGCGATCTCGGTGACGGGCGCCGTGAGCTTGTTGGTTTCGCCGAAGAGGTAATTCAGGAGGAACTGGTCCACCTTGCGGTATTGGAGCGCGGCGACGATGCGATACGAGCCCGCCTGAGCGGGTGCCGGCATGGACGGGGCGGGGATGTCGAGCTGGTCGGTCAGGGGTGCCTGGGTGAGCGCGTTGGTGATGGCCATGCCCGCGCCGCTGCACGGGATGCTGAAGTTGACCGTGTCGGAGAAGCCGGGGAACAGCGACCGCCGGAAGCGGACGCCGACCATTTCCCACAGGTTGTGCCGGTCAATCAGGTTGCCGTGCTGGTCCACGGGCTCGGCCTTGAAGAGGAACGTGCCGGGTTCGAGGAAGTTCTTCGTGTCACGCTTGCCGGAAGTCCACACCACGGTTCCCCGTTCGTCGGTCGCGGTGATCTCCAGCCAGCTCTGGATGATGTCGAGCGGGCCGGTCGGAAAGTCATGGCCGACCTTGTTCGAGGCCATGACCACGCGCAGGGCGATGTTCTCGCCGGGGGCGACCGTGGCCGGCGCGGAGACGGCGACCTTCACGATCGGGCCATTCGCCCACTTGTTGGTGATCTCGGGCACGACCGTCTCGCCGCGCAACCATTGTTCGGTCAGCTCCAGATGGCGCTCCCAGCCGGGAAGCTGGTCGCGCTGCGCGAAGGGAATGATCGTGTTGGCCCCGATGAAGCGGTGGTTGCGGTGCTTGCCGTCGTGGGGCGTGCGGTTGTAGTCGAGCGCGTCGCCGGCCGCGGGATCGCGGGAGTTTTCGACCAGCGGCATGTGGCACTCGCGGCACTCGACGGTCTTCGTCGGATCGCCCTTCTTGTTCCAGTGCGAGTTGGCCCAGTTGTCGTATTGGTTCTGGAGCTGGACCCAGCCCACGCGGTTGACCTCGGCGTCGATGAACTGCTTGTGACAGGCGGCACAGTATTCGGGCTTCTTGAACGAGCGCTTGGCGAGCTTGGCGTGTTCGGCGGGATAACTGCGGATGAGGAAGTCGCGCGCCAGCCGGCCGAGGCCGTTGGTCTGCCACTGCCAGAGGTATTCGTGCGGCTGCGTGACGGTGTAGTTGGCGTTGCCCTTGATGTCGGTCTCGCGGATCGCGTGGCAGGAAAGACAGGAGACACCCTCCTGGTAGCCGTGCAGGCCGGTGAGGTTCTCGACGAAGATGTTCTTGGTGCCGCTGAAGAGGGAGATCGGATCGTGGCAGCCGCCGCAGTAGCGCGTGGACTCGGCACCGTTCTGCTTGGCCATCACGTCCTGGATGCCGAGGAAGACCTTGTCCATCGCGGCGTAACGGTGCGCGCTGGGCTGCCATTCCTCCTTGATCTGCGAGTGGCAGCCGGTGGTGCCGCAAGACTCCGAGCCGGCGAGCGAACGGGCATCAAACGCGCCGCCGGTGTCCGTCTTGGCGAGGCTCGGGGCGAAGGGACGGTTCGTGCCGTAGAGATAGCTGTAGTCCTCTGGAAATACATTGACGTATTGCGTGCCGCGATAGCTGGCGCTGAGCGCGAACACCGCCGCGCCGGCCGTGGCTCCGGTCCGCCGCTGCCGCAACACCACGAAGGCCAGGTGCGGCACCAGCCCGGCGAGCAGCGCGAAGGTCGCGATCAGATGCAACTGCCGCAGCCCTCCGGTCGTTTTCAGTCCGAACACCGCCTGCACCGTTAGCCACACGCCGGTAGCCGAAACGACGACGAGCGCCCACAGCGCCACCCAGCCCAACACGGTGACGTGCGACGGCGCGTGCCGGCGGTAATCCGCGACATGGCGAGCGCAGTAGAGTGCGACCGGAATCAGCGTCAGCGCGCCGACGCCGGTATGAACCAGCACGCTCCACTGCACGGCCGCATGGAACGGCGACAGCGTGATGGCAAGTCCGGTGAGGGTTTCAAACAGCAGCGCGGCCATCGCGAACCGCGCCAGGCCAGAGGCCCAACCGGTGCGGAGCCGCGGAGCGGAAGTGGTGGTGGCATTCATCGGTATGTTTCCGCGACAGCTTCCAGGCTGTGAACGTGGGCATCCACGGCCGGAACCGTCGGGAACTCTGGGTGGCTATGCCGGCCCGCCCGTTCGCACCTTGACCGAAGTCAAATCCGCAGGCTTACCCAGGCAGCTTTGGGGCCGTCGGCTTCCTGGCAGGGGTGAAATTCCAGCGGTCAGTTCACTGCGGGTTCTCCTTCGCGGTCGTGCGGTCCTGGAGCCAGGCGATGTCCACGCTGTTCGGAGCCGGCGTCCGCGACGTGATCGTGGCCCGCCGGACGGGTTGGATGGTGCTGGCATCGCGCCAGCGGTGAATCTCGGCGTGGCCGTCCGCGAAGCTGAAGCCCGCCGCCAGGTGATGGTAGCTGGCCGGCACATCCCAGACCTGCGCCGCCTCGCCGCGGCGGATGACATCCACGACGAAGCCGCCGCCATTGATGCTGTCCTCGTGCTCATCCAACAGCACCCAAGCGTGGGAGGGCGCCAGCACGCGGTAATCCGCCAGCTTGCGGTAGATGATGTAGCCGGCATCTAGCCCCTGCTTCGCGAGCGGCCCGATCCAGTTGGCGCCGGTGTAGAGGTTCATGCTCACGCTCCGCACGCGGGCCAGGCGGCGGCTTTCGATCTCGACCCACGAACGGTCCGCGGGACAGCGGTAGAGCCTGGCCTCGCGCACGTAGGGGCCGAGGAGTCCGCCCCAGGGCCGGTCGCCCACGCCGGGACGGATCAGGTAATCCACGTTCGTGTTGTGGGAACTGGACGTGTAATCCATCCAGCCGGCCACCCACGACGGGCAGTCCACGTCCTTGCCCGCCTCGGCGTTGCCCCAGTTGGGCACCAGCACGCCGGCATTTTCATCGGCATACATCATCCAGCCGAGCTGGAGCTGGCGCTGGTGGTTCATGCACTCGGCGCCCTGGGCCTTCTGGCGGCCCTTGGCCAGCGCCGGCAGCAGCAGGCCGGCGAGCACCGCGATGATGGCGATGACCACCAGGAGTTCGATGAGGGTAAACGCTTCCCCGCGGGCGGGGGAAGCCGTGGAGCCGGACCACGGGCGACGGCGATCGAGGGCGGACGCATTCATGGAATAAACTGATACGTAGACGTATCAATTGCGCCTTGATTCAGCTCAAGTTCAGGGAAATCGAAAAAACTTCCCGGGTCCGCCGCAACCCGCGCGAAGGTCTTGACCTGCATCAAGGCGGTCCCCCGGGCGGCGGCGGCAGGCTCGCCACCATCGGAGAACACATTATGGCCGCCATCCTGAGTCCCACCCCGCTTGCCGCCCCCGCGGCGATGACTGAACCGGCCGTTGAACGGGCCACGGTCGAGATCGGGCACGCCCGCCGGATGCTGCAGCTGGCCGTCGGCAGCCTGATCATCGCCGGCTGCCTTTCCCTGCTGCTGGTCGGCGGCCGGATTCCCGGAATCGCCGAGGCCATCGGTGACCCGCTCTTCTTCAAGCGCTGCCTGGTGGTGCACGTGGACCTCGCACTGCTGGTCTGGTATGCGGCGCTGGCCGGCGCCATGTTCGCCCTGCTGCCGGCCACCCGGGGGGAACGGCTGCGCTTCGCCACGGGCAACGGCGTCGCGCTGGCCGGCGTGGTCCTGATGATCGGCGGGGCGCTCGTGCGCGGCGCGGCCCCGGTGCTCTCCAACTATGTGCCGGTCATTGCCCATCCGCTGTTCATCACGGGCGTCGCCCTGTTTTTCGCCGGTTTTCTGGGCTGCTTCCTCGATGGCCGCCTGCTCCGGCCGACGATGCCGGCACCGCATGCCAGCCTGGCTCACGCACCGCTCTGGGTGCCGCCCGAAGTGGCGGCCGGCCTCAAGACCAGCGCGCTCGCCTATCTCGTGGCGATGGTGACCTTCGCGGCGAGCTGGGTCGGCACGCCGCCCTCGCTGGATGACCGCAATTACTACGAGCTCGTCTTCTGGGGGGGCGGCCATGTGCTGCAGGTGGCCAACGTGTCGGCCATGCTCGCCGTCTGGCTATGGCTGCTGGCCTCGCTGCTGGGACGCCCCGTCCTGCGATCCACGACCGCGTGGTATCTGTTCGCGCTGCTGCTGGTGCCGCACCTGATCGGCCCCGTCCTGGCGCGGAACGGCACCATCACCTCCGAATACCGGCTCGGTTTCACCCGGCTCATGCAGTTCGGCATCGCGCCGGTGGTGGTGATCATCCTCGGGCTTTGCGCGAAGCAGCTCCGACAGGCCTTCGCCGGAGGCCGGTTGACGCGCCGGGCCTGGTTCGACCCGCGCCTGATCGGCTTCGCGCTCAGCGCCGCGATGACGGTGGGCGGATTCGCGATGGGCGCTGCCATCCGGAATTCCAACACGATGATTCCCGGCCATTACCACGCCAACATCGGGGCGGTGACGATGGCGTTCATGGCCGTCACCTACCAACTGCTCCAGCCCTTGGGTTTCCGTTTCGACCTCGCGCGGTTTCCCCGGACGGTGCCGGCGCAACTGGCCTGTTTCGGCCTGGGTCAGGTGATCTTCGCGCTGGGTTTCGGCTGGGCCGGACTCAACGGCGCCGGGCGCAAGGCCTACGGCTCCGAACAGCACGTGCGCTCCACCAGCGAATACGCCGGGCTCCTCATCATGGGCGTCGGCGGCGTGATCGCCGTCGTGGGCGGACTCCTTTTCCTTGGTCTCGTGATCGGGGCCTGGCGTTCCCGCCAGGCCGCCGCGACCGACGACCTGTCCCTGAAACCACAACCTGTGAGCAAAGGCTTATGAACGATCCCGAAAAGAAACATCCCCTCCAAAGGCTGATGGACAACCCGTGGCTGCTGCTGGTCCTCGGCGTCGTCATCCCGTTCCTCTCGTATACGGTCTGGGGCTGGGTCGAACTGCTCCTGGTCAAACCCGCCACCCTGCCCTGAGGAGACCCTGACATGAGCATCCATTCCCCCGCCGCCGACTGGTTCAAGGCGCCCACCGGACACGAACGGCTCTGGATCGGCCTCGCGGTCGGCTGGTGCGTCGTCCTTTCCCTGATGATGCCCTACTGGCATTTCAAGGGTAAGCAGAACAGTTCCGGCGAAACCTACCGGACGACGCCCGCCGAGTTTCAGGCCCGCATAGAGAAGTTCTCCGAAGCCAACGCTCCCGGCACGAAGGACAACTTTGCCGAAGGCATCAACGTCGAGGTGCCAGCACCTCCGGGCGACATCTACCTGATCGCCAAGCAATACTTCTGGTATCCGATCCTGAAGCTCCGGGCGGGGGAAACCTACCGGCTGCACATGTCCGCGGTGGACTTCCAGCACGGCTTTTCACTCCAGCCGATGAACATGAACTTCCAGGTCGTCCCCGGCTACGACCACGTCCTCACCCTGACGCCGCAGGCGCCCGGAACCTATCCGATCGTCTGCAATGAGTTCTGTGGCGTCGGTCACCACACCATGGTCGGAAAAATCATCGTCGAATAACCGGAGGCACCATGAATCCAGCCCCATCCCCATCCCAGCCGCTCCCGCTCTGGAAACGCATCTGCGACACCACCGGCCTGCCGGTGTGCCGCGACGCCGAACTGTTCATCAAGCTCAACGCCGTCTGCGCCGTCGTGTTCCTGCTCGTCGGCGGCATCGGCGCGCTGCTGCTCGCGCTGACCCGCTGGCAGACGGTCCACCTGCTGCCCGTCGAGTGGTTCTACCGCATCGTCACGCTGCACGGACTGAACATGCTCATCTTCTGGATCCTGTTCTTCGAGGTCGCGATCCTCTACTTCGCCGGCACCACGCTGCTCAACGCGCGGCTGTTCTCGCGCAAGGTCGCCTGGGTGTCGTTCGGCATGATGCTCGCAGGCGCGCTGATGGTGGATGTCACCATCTTCGTTGGGCAGGCCGACGTGATGATGACCTCCTACCTGCCGTTGCTCGCCCATCCGGCGTTTTACCTCGGCATCATCCTGGTGGCGGTGGGCACCCTGATCGGCGTCTTCAACTACTTCGCCACGCTCTGGCAGGCGAAGCGGCAGCGCACCTACGAGGGTTCGGTTCCCCTGGTGGTCTTCGGCGCCACGGCGGCGGCGATCATCGCGGTGGTCACGCTGCTGCACGGCGCGATCGTGATGATCCCGACATTCCTGCATTCGCTGGGCCTGATCGCCCAGCCCGATCCCCTCTGGTATCGGCTCATCTGGTGGGGCCTCGGCCACCAGTCGCAGCAGGTCAACGTGTGCGCGATGGTTTCGTGCTGGTATCTGATCGGCAACATCACCACGGGCGCCAAGGCGCTGAACGAGACCGTCTGCCGCGGCGCCTTCGTGCTCTACATCCTCTTCATCAACCTCGCCTCCGCCCACCATCTGCTGGTGGACCCCGGCGTCAGCGCGACGTGGAAGATCTGGAACACGTCTTACGCCATGTATCTCGCCGTGCTCGCCTCGATGATCCATGGCTTCACGGTCCCGGCCTCGATTGAGGTCGCCATGCGGGCGAAGGGTTACACGAAGGGCCTCTTCGGTTGGCTGACCAACGCCCCGTGGCAGAACCCCGCCTTCGCCGGCTCGTTCCTCTCGATGTGCATCTTCGGGTTCATCGGCGGCATCACCGGCGTCACGCTCGGCACGCAGCAGATCAACATCATCGCGCACAACACGCTGCGGATCACCGGCCACTTCCACGCCACGGTCGTCGGCGGCACCACGCTCGCGTTCATGGCGCTGACCTACTACGTCGTGCCGCTGCTGTTCCGGAAGGACTACATCTTCCGGCCGCTCGCGCGCATCCAGCCGTATCTGTTCGCCGGTGGAATCGTCCTCGTGTCGCTCGGCATGTCGTTCGCCGGCTCGCTTGGCGTGTCCCGCCGGAGCTGGGACATCGAGGCCACCGGCTCCGTGCATGGCCCCTCGGCGCACCTCTTCCTCGCGGTGATGGGCCTGGGCGCCATCGTCGCCTTCGCCGCGCTGCTCCTGTTCATCCTCCTCACGGTCGGCACGCTCCTCTTCGGCAAGTCGAACGCCGGCCGTGCCATGGCGGACTGGGGCACCCCAAAGACGCTCAGCAACGCGGGCGGCCACGGCCACGAAGGCGAAGGGCTGCCCGCCGGTGCCGGCGCCGGTGCCCTGGCCGTCAGCCAAAGCGGCGAGGCCGCGCACGACACGCGCGGGGATTGCTCAATAGGTATTGATTACGTTTTTTTGAGCAGGTAGAGGAGGATGCTGGCGGCGAGGTTGGCCAGCTTTTTGGTGTAGCAATGGGTCTT
>JAYUSF010000057.1:0-7329 GCA_043755815.1 Verrucomicrobiota bacterium | reverse complement strand
ATGCTGAGGGAGGCGCTGACGCCGGGGGCATACTTCACCACTACGCCCGGCTCCACGGTCACCACGAGGCCCGAGCCACCCAGCGTGACCGCCCCCGTGATGGAATACGTCGATCCGGCAGTCAGCGTAAAGGCTCCGCCTGTGTTGAGATAACTCCAATCCATGACCACGCCGGGGGAAGCGGAAGCGGACGCCAGCTCGAAGTTATGGGTTCCGGTTCCCGTGGTTCTGGTTTCAGCCGCCGTGGCGATTTCAAAGCGTCCGTTAGCACGCCGCGGCAGCGCAGGAGCAGGCAGCAATTTACTTCCGCGTTCCGACTTTCGACTTCCCCCTTCGAGGGCCGTGTCGCGCCAGCGCTGTTCCCACAGGCCGGGAAGGCTCGCTTCGGGCAGTTCGTCCATCAGCGGTTCCAACGAATCCAAGGGCGTGCTTTCCTCCAAAAATACGCGCTGCGTGGCTTGGTCCTGATAGTAGCGCTTAAAAACTGGCACGGAGTGGCCGGGTTCCGTTGCAAGGTTCGAGTCGGTGCCAAAGGCTTTGCCGTCTTCCATCGTCAGCGCGCCCAGGGTGAGCACGGCGTCGGGACGGGTTGCGGGCGGGGGCGGGGCAGAGTCGGGAAGCACTCCCGCGGGCGGGCTGGCCGCCTGCCCGCCGGTGGGGCGCTGGCGTTCCCGGAGCGTGGTGGGTCCGCCTTCGAACACCTCGGTTTGCACGACGAGGTCGCATTGGTCCGGGTTGGCGCCCAGCAGGGCCGCTGCGGGGAGGCGGCTGCGGACAATGACATCGCACTCGATCCCGCCGGCGAAATTGACCACCCGAACATCCGCGTTCAAAGCGCCCTCAAAAGCGTTTTTGAAGAGCACGGTGTTCGGCGCCACGAGTTCACCACGCGTGGCCCGGCTTTCCCCGAGCACCAACACCTGGCCGCTCGCCCGGTCCCGCAACGCCAGACTCATCGGCGTGCTCTTCCAAATTGCGCCCTCCGGTGAAATCACCGTCACCGCACCGGCCACGAACAGTTCTTCGCTGACGAGACACTGATGCTGGCCGCGGGCCGACAGCCACCCTCCCGCCACCGGCACGAACTCCGGGTTGGTTTCTTTCCAGTCGGCTCCGTCGAGATAGTGCAACCCCGGACTCAACACGGTGTAAGTGTGCGTCACGTCGTTGGCAGTGCCGTCTTCGGCGATGATCCGTTCAACCCACTCCTCCACACGAGTGTGGGCGTCGCGGCTCACCACCGTGGGCACGGCGTCACGGGCGGAGGTGAAAACCGGCCGATCGGCTTGTTGAGCTGGAGGCGGTGAATCCTGGGCGGAGATCGTGCGACACGGTGATACGAGCAGGAGCAGGCAGGCGAGTTGGGGGAGGAGAAAACGCATGGTGGGAAGTGGGGGAGGGGCGGACGTTGGGATCGCCGCAGGTTCCACACGCTCTGTAAACGCAGAGGCGCGAACCCGCGCACTCTCCACTGAGGCACGACCAAGCGCCCTTGCTGAGAAATGCTCAGGCCGCGCCCAGTGGGGCGCGCCTCTGTGCATCGGTCTCAGCAAGTAGAAGTTTTGGTCGTTTCCAGTAGAGACCGTAGCCGATTGGCTACGCGAAAATATGTGAGGTAAGGGTCTTCTGGTCGGATGATCTGATTTGGACTTCGGCGCAGAGCGTGAACGGGCAGACGTGGCGCCTTCAAGTTTTAGTTCACGGTTCTTCCCGAGCGGGGGGCTTCAGTCCGGTGGCGCGAAGCTCCCGCTGAGCTGGTGGGTTCGCTTGCTTAGCCGGAGCTTCGCGCCACCGGGCAAAAGTCAGGCTTGCCAGCGGCGGGTTCGCCCCATAAGAAAATCCCCGTTCCCCCGAAGACAACGTTATCCAAAATCATCATGCCTTACTCCAACATCTCCGCGGCGCTGGATGCCGCAGCCGTCTCCCAACTCCAGACCAAGATCGGCGAAATCCGGGCGCTGCTGCCCTTCCTAATCAGCCTGACCAACGCCGAGCGCATCCGCCTGCCCAAGATGGCCGACGGCACCACGCCCTTCGTCAGCAAGGCGCTCAGCTACGCCGAAACCACCCCGGCTCTGGTGCCACCCTACCTCGACGTGGCCGAACTCAACCGGGATTTCGCGCTGGCCCAGGCGTTGGGCGAAGTGCTGCGCGCCGTGGGCCAGCTCACCCAAAGCGTGCAGGACACCCAGACTGCCGTGGGCAGCGAAGCCTACGCCGCCGCCCTCGCCTTTTATCAGACCACCAAGCAGGCCGCCAAACGCGGCGTGCCCGGCGCCGATGCCATCTATCAGGACCTGAAGGCCCGTTTTGAAGGCAACGGTCCGACCGGAACTCCGGCCACCCCGCCAGCTCCGCCCCACGCTTGAGTCAAACCTGATCCTGGCAAGGCACCCCCCACCCCGGTGGCACCTCACCCCACCTGCCCATGTGGCCACCCCCACCCCACAGGGTGGGGGTAGGTGCCCCAACAAGTCCCTGAATACAGCCCTTTTGCGCCTGTGGTCGCCCGGAAGCCGCCCGCGCGCAGCCCTTCACCCGCGCGCCCGCGGCTAAAACCTCCCTGCGCGAGGCTCTTCGCTGCCTACGCGCACCCCAGAGCTGCCTGCGCCCGGTCAAACGCTGACCTCAGGCAGGACAAAGCCGACTGCGGGCGCCGGGAAGCTTCGCGCAGCCGGCAGCAAGCCGAGCTTTAGCGGTTCGAACCTGCTCCCGGTCGGTCATATGGTCCGAAGTCGAGGAGCTGAGACTTTTTGGCCGGCAGCGCAGTGGGCAGCGACTCACCACCATTCCTTCGATTCCGGAAAGTCAGCCCGATACCGGCGGACGAGCGCCGCGGGGTCGTTGGGCAGGAGGTAGAGCTTTTGGCGGAGGCGTTTGGTTTCGCCGGGTTTCAGGCCGTCGATCAGCGGGTCGCTGTGCAGGCACACGTAAACGCCTTCGAAGAGTTCGAAGGTCCGGTCGCTGGCGGTGGCGAGCAGCCAACGGTTGTCGGCGGAGAAGCAGCCGATCAGGCCATTGGTCACGCGGTTGCGGGCGAGCGGGCGCGGATTGGCATCCTCGGCCCGGATGCCGGGTGGCAGGAAAACCTGACCGCCGAGGTAGAGGGCGTTGGTGGTCCGATTCATCCGGTCGAGCGGGGTCAGTCCATCCGCGGTGAAGACAAAACTGCGGGCAAGGTAACCCTGCTGATCGCGCCCGGTGAAATCGGCAACCCGGATGCACGCGGGCTGAA
The DNA here is from genome assembly GCA_043755815.1 of Verrucomicrobiota bacterium. Taxonomy (GTDB): domain Bacteria; phylum Verrucomicrobiota; class Verrucomicrobiia; order Limisphaerales; family UBA9464; genus CAIWAH01. The sequence continues at coordinate 4,094 of JAYUSF010000057.1, read as the reverse complement.
ACCACTGGACGTCCCATGGAGTTTCGCCGCGATTGGTCAGGAGGAACGTGAGGTCGAGTCCGTCCTCGCCGGCGCGGACTTCGTGGAGGACTTCAACCTGCGGTTCAACCGTGGTCCGGAAGCGCAGTTCCGAGCCGTCGGGCGCCGAGTAGAGCAGTTCCGTGCGGTGGGGCACCTTGGTCTGGTCCCACTTGCGGGCCTGACCGCCGGCGCGGCAGAAGGCTTCGAGATACCAGACGTCGAGCTTGCCGCCGGGCAGCCGGGCGTCGCGGAAGGTGAGCAGGTTGTTGGTCCACGACAGCGCCGGGGCGCCGGGGGCGGCAAAAAGGAGCGTCGCGGACGCCAGCCAGGTAATTAAACAACGGAGGAACATGCCGCAGGGTGGAAACGGACACCGTTCCCGGCCAGCGAAAAGGCCGTCCCGGTTGCCCGGGACGGCCCACCCTATGGTTGTCATACCATTTTCCGAAGACATCCGGCCTAAACCGTGGGCGGGTTGCCCCGCAACCCGCAGCGGTTTCCGGGGGAAACCGCCCACAGTTGTTACCGACTGTCTCTGGGAAATGGTATCACACTCCTGAGCGCCTATTTGGAAAGCTTCAACTGGCTGACGAACATCTTCGCGACCGCTTCGCCGTAGGTTTTGGTCACTTCGGCGTATTCGGCACCGTCCACGTGGGCTTCGTATTGTTTGGTGCGGCTGCTCATGTTCCGCCCGCCGCTCAGCGACGACATGACCCCGAGGGCGGTGACTGCGGCGTCACCGAGCTTTTGGCCGGTGGTCGTGATGTCCTTCACCTCGAAGAGCTGTTTGCCGGCCATGACCGGGTGCTTGAGGGTCAGGGCAATGTGGTTCTGGGGATTGAACATGGAGGCCTTTGAATCCCGGGGCTGGACCCAGAAGCGCGTCTCTCCCGGCAGGAAGGTGAGGGCGAGGGTGCTTTTGACCGAGGCGTTGGCGGTGGTGCCGTAAGTCGCCCAGAAGCCCTGCTTGCTGCCTTCGAGGTCGCAGAAGGTGACGACAAAACGGGCCTCAATCAGGGCCGCATCGAGGTCGGTCGCCAGCGATTTGCCGACGCCGTTCCAGTCGAGTCCGCTGAAGGAGAGGCCGCCGAACTCCAACCGCTGGTCGCCCGGGCGGAAGTAGGTCTGCATGCCTTGGGGCGCGCAGAACACCGAGTCGTGCTTGCTCTTGTCGATTTTGAAAGGGGTCGGCTTCAGGGGCAACTTGGACCAACTCGGGGCGGCCTTGACGGCGTCCAGCGGCACGACTTCCAGGCCGGCCTCCTGCATCTGGGCCACGACGGCGGCGTAGAGATCATCGGTGATTTTCTGGCACAGGGCGTCATCGGTGCCTTTCAGGAAATACCGGGTGCTGACCGACGCCTGGGCGCCGCCGCCTTCACCGACCTGACGGGCCACGGAGGTGGCGTTTTCGTTGCTCTCAATCTCGAATTCAACCTGGAAGGCGGGAAAGGCGACCCGCTTGAGCCCCTTCAGGCCGTCCAGCTTGTCGAGTTTCAGGTAGTCCTTGGCCAGCGCCTCAGGCGCGGCTTGCAGGTCAAAGGGCACCGGTTTCTTTTCGGCCAGCTTGGCGATCTTGCCCAGCAAACCGGCCTGAACGGTGCCGGTGGCGAGCAACAATCCGGAGATGGCGAGCGCAAGGTTTTGACGAAAATGGAGCGATTTCACGAAGGCATTGGACGTGGGGATTTGCGGACCCGCCCTACGTAATCCTACGTAGGTTGGACCGGCGCGCGGGTTTTGAAGCCGGGTAAATCCCGGATTCCGGCCCGAATGATTCTGCCTCGGGGAACGATTGGCCTTGCCCCGTCAAGTCCGGATTTGTTACGCCTATCCCCGTCATGGCAGCCATTGGGCGTTTCCAAAAAGGGGACGAAATATTTTATGCCAAAGTCGTCGACGGTGAGCTGTTCAAGCTGATCGGGGATGTCTTTGGTTCGCCGTCTTTTGATAAGAAGCCGACCATGCTCAAGGGCGTGAAGACGCTGGTGCCGGTCACCCCGTCAAAGGTCATCGCCGTGGGGCTGAACTATGCCGATCATGCCCGGGAAACGGGAAAGCCGCTGCCCAAGGAGCCGCTGTTCTGGCTGAAGGCCACCACCTCGCTGATCGCCGACGGCACCAAGATCGAGATTCCGTTCGGCAATCACCGGACCGACTTCGAGGCGGAGCTGGCCATCGTCATTGGCCGCCGGATGCGAAACGTCACCTCGGCCGCCGCCGCCCGTTACATTTTTGGCTACACCGCCGCCCAGGACGTCACGGACCGCACGATCCAGAACGCCGAGAGCCAATGGGCCCGTTGCAAGTCGTTCGATACGTTCACGCCGCTCGGGCCCTACATCGAGACCAAGATCGACCCGCATAACCTGAGCATCCAACTGTTCCAGAACGGTCAGCTCCGGCAGAACAGCAACACCAGCCAGCTCATCTTCAACTGCTTTGACATCGTCAGTTTCGTGTCAACCAACATGACGATGCTGCCGGGGGATGTGATCCTGACCGGAACGCCCAGCGGCATCGGTCCGATCGAATCGGGTGACCGGCTTGAAGTCCGTATCCAGGGACTCGCCCCGTTGGTCAACACCGTGAAATAGCCCCACTCTTCTTTTTCAGGCGCGGGGTGCCGCTCAGAGCGACCTCCGCGCCTCTTTGTTTCCCGAACTCTATTTTTCGAACATGCGCTGGACCCAGACGTTCATTCCCACCCTCAAGGAAACCCCGGCCGACGCGGAAATCGTGTCGCACCAACTGCTGCTCCGCGCCGGACTGGTCCGCAAGCTGACGGGTGGACTCTACACCTTTCTGCCGATGGGCCTGCGCGCCCTGACCAAAATCGCCAGCATTGTCCGGGAGGAGATGGACCGTGCCGGGGCCATCGAGGTGTCGATGCCGCTGCTGCAGCCCGTGGACATCTGGCAGGCTTCCGGCCGTTACGAGGCGATGCGGGACGCGCTCTACAAGGTCAAGGACCGCGCCCAGAAGGAGTGGGCGCTCTGTCCGACCGCCGAGGAAGTCATCACGACGCTCGCGGCGAACGAGCTGAGTTCCTACAAGCAGTTCCCCAAGAACTTCTACCAGATCGGCACAAAGTTCCGTGACGAGATCCGGCCCCGCTTCGGCCTGATGCGAGCCAAGGAGTTCCTGATGAAGGACGCCTACTCCTTTGACACCACGGATGAAGGCGCCATGGCCAGTTACCGGAAGATGTATGATGCCTACACGCGCATCTTCGCGCGGTGCGGCTTGAAGACGTTTCCGGTCGAGGCCGACACCGGCATCATTGGCGGCAACTATTCGCACGAGTTTATGGTGCCGGCGGAAACCGGCGAGAACGACGTGGTTTACTGCGAGGCGTGCAACTACGCGGCGAACATCGAGAAGGCGACCAGCGGCCTGCCCAAGACCGCCGCCCGCGAACTGGGTGTGGCCGTTGAGAAGTTCGCGACGCCCGGCGTGGTCAGCATCGAAGCGCTGGGCAAGGAGCCCTACAAGATCGGCGCCAACCGACAGATCAAGACCCTCATTTATGTCGCCGACAGCCTGCCGGTGCTTGTGCTGATCCGTGGGGACGACCAGTTGAATGAGGCGAAGTTCATGGCCCGAACCGGCGCGGTCGCGGCGCGGCCGGCGACGGCGGACGAAATCGTCGCGTTGCTCGGCGCGAAGCCGGGCTCACTCGGCGCGGTCGTAAATGTTCCCAAGGACGTCCGGGTCCTGGCCGATGAACGCCTGCGCGGCGCGAATGACATGACCACCGGGGCGAATGAGGATGGCTTCCACTTCCGCAACGTGTCGATGGAACGCGATGTCACGGTGACCGACTGGTTTGACCTGCGGACCGTCAAGGCCGGCGAACCCTGTCCCAAGTGCGCCCAGGTGCTGAAGATTCGCCGCGCCATCGAGGTCGGCCACGTCTTCAAGCTCGGCACGAAATACAGCGAGAAGCTCAACGCCACCTTCCTTGACGAGAAAGGCCAGCGCGCCCCCTCGGTAATGGGCTGCTACGGCATTGGCGTCACGCGCACGCTTCAGGCGGTCATCGAGCAGGGTAACGACAAGGATGGCAT
>JAYUSF010000056.1:0-7372 GCA_043755815.1 Verrucomicrobiota bacterium | reverse complement strand
GCCGGCGCGACCGGGGCAGTTTTACCAGCAGCAAAGCCGAATCCTCAACATCACCATTGAAATCAAGGTTCGGAACTTTGGCTTTCGTAACACCCTCTGAGAGTGTCCTTTCTGGTTTTGGCGGGTGCCTGGGCGTCAGCAGCACCGTCCGACGACGAGCCGGGGTATCTGATCCGAAACTACACTTCCGACGACGGGCTCCGCAATGAGACCATCTTCAACGTGGCGCAGGACGCCGACGGCTACCTGTGGTGCGCCACCTACGGCGGTCTCGCCCGTTTCGACGGCGTTCGGTTCACGGTCTACGACCCCGACACCACGCCTTCGCTCGGCAGCCGGGTGATTACTTCGGTTTGGGCGGATCGCCAGGGACGCCTTTGGATCGGCAACCAAGATTTTGAGTTGGTCCTCCGCGAGCGCGGCGAATTTCGTCGGGTTGAGATGCCGCTGGCGGAGGACGGACGGCCGTCGCTCGTCCAAAACGTCAGCGAGGATCGGAGTGGTCGCATCTGGATCGATACCCGCGCGGATGAACGCTTCCCCTGGGAACCCGGTGCTACCAACCCTGGCCTCCAGGTTTTGACCAAAGGGGAACCGAAAATCGTGACAACCACCGGCATGTCCGAAGACTGGTTCAGCCTGCCGGGCTTCAAGAATCAGACCATCCGCTACGGCCTGATGCGGAGCGGTCGGTTCAGCGTCCGTGCCGACCCTCAGGGGGTGGCGGATTTTAGCTCACCCGTCTGTTTTCTGCGTCAGGCGGGTGGGGTCTGGATGGTGGAAGGCTCGGGTCGCGAGCGTTTGTTGCGCGCCCTCCGGCCTGACGGCACGGTGTCGGGTCCCCGGGCGCTGCCGCGCTTCGGCGAGGATCCGCCATCCTCGTTCGTCGAGGACCAGGCCGGCAACATTTGGGTTGGTTTCCGCGAACAAGGAGTCTGGCGAATCGACCCGGACGGCCAAACTCGCGAGTTTTCGCGCCGGGACGGCCTCGCCTCGGCCAACATCCGGCAGTTGTTCGTGGGGCGGGAGGGCAACGTGTGGGCGGCAACGGATGGGGGAGGCCTCAGCCGGTTTACCCCTCGACATTTCAAGATGTTCGGGTTGGCCGAAGGGTTGCCGAGCGAGATAATTTACGCGGTCGTGCCAGCTCCCGCCGCCACGGGCGGCGGGATGTGGGTCGCCTCGCACGGCGGAGGCGTCCAAAGGCTGCGCGGGGCCAGCTTCACCTACCAGTCCGGCTTCGATCCGTTCCCCTGGGCCCTGCACGTGGCACCCGACAAGACGCTCTGGGTCGGGGACTTGATGGCCGGACTTGGTCATCTGAAGGATGGGCGCGCCTCATTGATCTTTCCCGGCCGGCAGATTTCGGCGATTTGCGATGATTCTGCGGGCGGTGGATGGGCGGGCGGCTCGGGACTCGTCCGATGGCGGGGGAACACTGCGCTGCTCGTCACCAACTGGCCCGACTCGCTCACCATCAGCTCGCTGGCCTGCGGGAAAAATGGGGAGCTCTGGCTGGGCACAATCAATGGTGGGCTCTGGTGCGGAGAAAACGGCTCCTTTCACAGGGTGGATCCTCCGGGTGACTCGCGCTGCGGGGAAATACATGCGCTGTATCTTGACGGCGCAGGCACGCTTTGGCTGGGCACTGGTGGCCGGGGCCTGGTGCAGTTCAAGGAAGGCCGGTTCACGGGCATCGACGTCGCTGACGGGCTGGCCGACCGCTCAATCCGCGGCATCGCCGAAGACCTCGCCGGCCATTTCTGGTTCACCTCGCTGGGCGGCATCTTCCGCGTCTCGCGTCACGATTTGGAAGCATTCTGCGCCGGACGATCGGCAGGAATCGTCTGCCGGCAATTCGACCGTGAAGACGGACTGGCGACCAGCCAGGGCACCAGTTCGTCGCAACCCAAGATTGCGCGGAGCGACGATGGCAGGATGTGGTTCGCCACGATGCGCGGACTGGCTTGCACCGATCCGCTCAAAATACCCGTTAACACCAACCCGCCCCCGGTGGTGGTCGAGCAATTGCTGGCGGATGGCGCTCCGGTGCGCCTCACCGGTGAACATCCGGTGGTCGCCGCCGGCACGCGCCGAATCGAGATACACTACACGGCGTTGAGCCTGACGGCTCCGGGGAAAGTCCGGTTCCGCCACCGCCTTGAGGAGCGCGGAGATAAATGGACCGACGCCGGAGCGCAGCGATTTGCCGCCTTCGACAGGCTCGAACCAGGAGAACACCGCTTCCGCGTCATCGCCTGCAACAATGACGGAGTATGGAACGAAGCCGGAGCGCCGATGACCTTCGTCGTGCAGCCGTTCTGGTGGCAGAAACTTTGGTTTCGGGGCGTCGCCTTGGGCGCAGCCATCGTGCTCATCAGCGGGATGGTCCGTTCCGCGGCGCTGCGCAAAGTCCGGCGGCGCCTGGTCGAGCTGGAGCGCCAGCAGGCAATCGATCGTGAGCGAACGCGGATTGCCCGTGACATTCATGACGACGTTGGATCCGCGCTGACTCAACTCACACTCCTCGCCTCACCGCAGGCTGAAGAACCCGAGGAAACGGGGTCGACTGCAGCCCGGCTTGGGCAGATCACCGAACTGTCCCGCGAAATCGTGGGCAAACTGGACGAACTGGTTTGGACCGTCAGTCCACGCCACGACACCACCACCGGACTGGTCGACTATCTGTGCCACTATGCCGAGGCCACGTTGCGAGCCGCCGGATTGCAACTGCGCTACCACATCGCGCCCGACATCTCGATGCTCCCGGTCGGCTCCGACCGCCGCCACCAGCTCTTCCTCGCCTTCAAGGAAGCCCTGACCAACGTGATCCGGCACTCCAACGCCAAGACGGTCCACCTGCGGATTCACTGCGAGGATCGACGCCTTTGGGTGACCGTCGAGGACGACGGGCGCGGCTTCGATCCGGCGGCCGTCGGCGCCAACGGTGAAGGTCTGGACAACATGTGTCAGCGATTGGCCGGCATCGGTGGAAATGCCGCGTTTACCCGTCCGGAAACGGGGGGCACTTGCGTGAAATTCAATCTACCGCTGGCGGAACCAAGCTAGGCGGCCGGCGATGGTTCCGTCCCCCATTCATCCGATGCACGGATCGCCCACAATCACCCACCCTCTGTTCTGAAAATGTCCGTCCCGCCTCTGAACCAGGAAATCCGTGTGGCCGTCGTCGAAGATGACGACCGGCTTCGCGCCAGCTTCGTCGCACGGCTGGAGCGGGCGCCTGGCTTCCGCTGCGTCGCCGCCTTCGCCAACGCCGAACAGGCGATCGCCCAGTTGGCGGCAGCGACCCCCGACGTGGTGCTGATGGACATCAATCTACCTGGCAAGTCCGGAATCGACAGCGTTCGCGAACTCAAGGTCCGGCAGCCGGCCACGCAATTCCTGATGCTGACCGTCTATGAAGACGTGGACATGATCTTCCGCTCACTTCAGGCCGGCGCCACGGGTTACCTGCTCAAGCGCGCCGTGCCGGAAGAACTGCTCGCCGCCATCCGCGACCTGAATGCCGGCGGCGCACCCATGACCAGTCTGATCGCCCGCAAGGTCGTCGAATCGTTTGCTCCCAGGGCGACGGCCGCGGTCCCGGACGCCGCCCAACTGACTCCCCGCGAACGGGAGATCGTCGAGGCCCTCGCGCTCGGCTGCCAATACAAAGAAATCGCAGATCGATTTGGCATCGGCATCTCCACCGTCCGCACGCACCTCCAGCACATCTACGAGAAGTTGCGGGTCAACAACCGCACGGAGGCTGTAGTTAAGTTCCTTGGGCGGTGAATGGCTCAGGGCACGACTCATATCTTCATCCGATGGCGGACACCCATTGGAATCCTAAAGACTCTCCCCGAAATCACCGGAGCCCTACCCCCGGGTCAGATTGTAACGCTAATCAGCAACGAGAACGTCAAAGCTACCTGTAGAAATGAACCCTCTCCTCCGAAAATCCATCCCTCTCGTCATTGCCGGACTCGCCTGCTCGACGCTCGCCCGGGCCGACTACTCCAACAACTTCTCGTCCGGCAACGACTCCGACTTCAACCGTTACGAACCCTTGGCACCCTTCGGTGCCGGCGGAACCTTCACCTTCCCGGTCGGCGGCTACAGCATCCAGGCGGCCGCCTCCCCGAATCCAGGCGCGCTTGGACCAGCCCGGGTGGGCTCCTTCCTCGCTGGCCAGAGCTATGGTGATTTCAGCGTCAGCTACGAGATCCAGGGCTATTCGACGGCAAACGCCCAGTTCATGGGGGTTTTTGGCCGCGTAAACTCGATCGGGTTGGGAACCCTGAACGGATACGCGATGGGGCTCGATACCACGGCGGGCAACCTTTTCATCAGCCGTGTCCAGAATGAGGCCTCCCTCGGGCCGATCTCGCCGGCGGCTGTCTCGCCGGTGCTTGCGCTAGATCCAGGGCAGACCTACACGCTGTCGTTTTCCGCGGTCGGAAGCAGTTTCACCGGTTCAATCAAGAACAAGGCCAGCGGCGACGTGATGGCAACAATCAGCGGGAGCGACACCACATTTGCCAGCGGTTCGCTTGGTTTTGGGGTGGCTGCCCAAACATTTTCCGCCGGGGCGGTGGCAGGAGCGACCTTCGGCAATTTGAACGTTGCGGCTGTTCCAGAGCCCTCCACTTGGGCTCTGCTCGCCGTTGGATGGGCCGCGCTCGGGGGTCTCATTCGCCGTAAATCCTGATTTGGACTGGTTCCGGTCGCGCAAGAGAACCGAATACTGTTGGGGGCGGCACGTCGGGACACCTGAGGATGAAGTGTTCCGATATAAAATTTTCACCTCGGATGCTTCTTTCGTCGAGGTTTTTTCCGTGCTTATCCGGTTCACTGACAAAGTAGCGCCGAGCATCGCTCGGCTAGGATGGAAGTGCCCGGATTTCGGGCCGAGCAATGCTCGGCGCTCCGCCGTGGGACGACGTTTGTCAGTGAACCGGATAAGCACGGTTCTTTCGACCCCAAGGAAACCATCCTGACCAGCTTACCAAAGGAACGATTTCTCTTCGGCGAACTCGACATCGGCATGCCGCAAAGTCGTCCGCCAAGCGGTCACCTGGCCGAGTTCCTTGAACTGTTCCGCGGTCAGCGTGAACTGGGCCCAACCGCGGGCGAACCAACCCGGTTTGACCGGAGCTTCCAAAACCAATGACTTGCCGACGGAGTTGCCACTGCCTGAACGCAACTCCAAACGGAGGCTCAGACCGTCCTTCATGCCGGTGCGCGAACACCACTGGATATCGAAACGCCGGCCGTGAATCAGTCCGGGGTGAGTCCGCAGGTGCGCCTGATAGGCGTCGCGCTCATAGAGGCTCGGCTGGAGCGCGTGCCGCCCCTTCGAATCCAGAAGGTAAGGCAACACCTTGAGGATCCGGGCCTCCCCGGCGACGAGTCCTGCCGGAAGGAGCAGCAGCAAAATCCCCAACAGTTTTCCGGCGAGGTGGCGACTCATGCAGGCTCAGAAGGTCGCTTTCGGCAGCGGCTGAATGCTCACGCGTGGGGCGGTGATCAGGTCAAAACCTCGCGACGCGGCCGGAGTCGGCAAGCTGGGCATCGTGAAGGACTTCGAAAAATCGCTGCCCGGCCTGTCGAACAGCGAACTCCCGGTGGTCGGTGTAGAAAAGGTCGGCACCGTCGCTGAAGCGGAGCCCGCGGAATTCAGACCGGACAAGGCACTGTTTCCTTGAAGCGCCTGGGTAAACTGATCGACCCGCATCTGACGTCCCTCGCCAAAGGTCTCCGAGCGCATGACCGGTTCCCGTAGGCCGGAGGCTTCAGCCGACGACAGTCCCAGCCGGTCCATTCGCCGGGTGAAATCGGTGTCCGATTTCTTGAAGGGCGATTCAAAATCGGCAACCGGTCGCCCTCCGATGAATCCCTCCTGCGAACCGAACGCACGGTCGGCCCGGTCGCGCGAGTTGGCGCTGGAGGCCTCGAACGGATTCAAATCTCTCTGTCCCGGAGCGCTGAAACCGCGAAGTTCCAAGGCATCACTTCGCCGATTTAAATCGTCGTCCACGTCAAAATCTCCGCTCCCCCGGCGGGAAGTTCGGTTCCGGTTTTCGGGCGCTTCATCGGCCGAATCACCCGTCCGGCTTTGAGACTTCGGTTCGTTTTCCTTGCCCAGCAGCTTTCGCTCGAGCGCACTCCGTCTCTTTGCCTTCGGATCCTCGGTTTCCCAGGCGTCTTCCAAGCCCTTGGTCGTGTCGACGCGATCAAGGCCGGTATCGTCGAGCAGCCAATCACGGTCTTTCTCCAGCTTCTGGAGCATCTGCTTGGCCGCCTTAGGATCAATGGACGGAACTGCCGGCAGCGAGGAGGCATCCAAGATCGGTCCGGTGGAATCACCGGATTTCATGGACCGGAACGCGGACGGGCTGTCGACCTGCGACTTGGAGGTGGTGTGTTTGGGCGGGGCGACCGCCGGGGCGGTGATCGTTGCCTTTTCGCTGGCGGCGACCGGCAACGGGACGAGGGCGGAAACCGCCCCCACGACCACGGCAAACGTCAACCGGTGGCAGATCATCCGAGGCAACATGGAGGCACTCTAGGCGGCACGTTCGGGCCGTCAAAGCCAGACTCAGCCGAGACGCGCGCGCAATTGCTGCGCGACGGCGATGAACGCAGCCGCCGGGGCGCTTTCCGGTGCCCCTGCCACGACGGGAAGGCCCGCGTCGCCGCCCTCCCGGATCGCCGTGAAAATCGGGATCTCGCCCAAGAACGGAACTCCGCGCCGCCCAGCTTCAATGCAGCCGCCGCCATGCCCGAAGATTTCGATTCGCGATCCATCCGGGGCCATGAAATAGCTCATGTTCTCCACGATCCCGAGGATCGGGACGTTGACCTTCTCAAACATGGCCATGCCCTTTCGCACCACGCCAATCGAAGCCTCCTGCGGCGTGGTGACAATGACCCCGCCGTCCAGGGGCACTGTCTGGCAGAGCGACAACTGGGCGTCGCCCGTGCCCGGCGGCAAATCCACGATCAAGTAGTCGAGCGTGCCCCAGTCCACCTGATGGATGAACTGCTGGATGGTCTTCTGGATCATCGGCCCACGCCAGATCACCGGCTGGTCGTCCTGAATCAGCAGTCCCATCGACATCACCTTCACGCCATGCGCGACCGGGGGAACAAGTTTTTCCTCGTCGTTGATCAGCGGGCGGTCCTTGTAGCCCATCATCAGCGGAATGCTGGGGCCGTAGATGTCGCAATCAAGCAGGCCTACCGAGGCGCCCAACTTAGCCAGCGCACAGGCCAGGTTCACGGAACAGGTGGACTTGCCCACCCCGCCCTTGCCGGAGGCCACCGCGACAATCCGGGCCAATCCGGGCACCTTGCCCTTCTGCGCCAC
>JAYUSF010000055.1:0-7375 GCA_043755815.1 Verrucomicrobiota bacterium | reverse complement strand
GTTCTTCACCACCGCTGCACTGCCACAATGCTGACACTTCATGCCCCAAGCCTGCCAAGCCCACCGCACTTATCAATACCTATTGAGCAATCCCTGTTCCAGCATGGTGGTCCGAGTCAGATGGACCTCTTCGACGCGAAACCCGAGCTGAACCGACGCGACGGGCAGGACCATCCGGGCGGCCTGGAGGTCCATTTCGACAAGCAGGCGGGCAAACTTCTGAAGTCGCCGTTCGCGTTCTCGCCGCGCGGCCAGTGTGGCATGGAGTTGTCGGAACTCCTCCCGCACATCGGCGGCATCGCCGACGAGATCACGCTCGTGCGCTCGATGAAGACGGATTCGGTGGACCACGAGTCGGCGCTGCGAATCTTCCACAGCGGCAAGTTCCAGGCCGGCCGGCCCACCTGGGGTTCGTGGGTCATCTATGGCCTCGGCACGGAACGCCGGGACTTGCCCGCCTACGTGGTGCTGTCCGATCCGGGCGGCCTGCCCGTGGATGGCATCCGCAACTGGACCTCGGGCTGGCTGCCCGCGGTCTATCAGGGCACGCAGATCCGCAGCGAAGGCACGCCGGTGTTCAACCTCGCCACGCCGGCGGACATTCCCGTGGCGGCGCGGGCGAACCAACTGGACCTGCTGAACACCTTCAACCAGGCCCACCTTGCCCGGCATCCCGGAAACTCGGAACTCGCCGCGCGCATCAGCAACTACGAGATCGCCGCCCGCATGCAGTCTTCCGTGGGCGAGGTGCTCGACCTGTCGCGCGAACCGGAACACGTCCGGCGCCTCTATGGCCTCGACCACGCGGACAAGGCCGCGGCGAACTACGGCAAACGCTGCCTGATGGCGCGGCGGTTGGTCGAACAGGGCGTGCGCTTCGTGCAGGTTTACCTCAGCGACCAACCGTGGGACACGCATGACAAGAACGCCGAGAAGCTGCGCGACCTGACCCGCATGACGGACCAGGCCAGCGCCGCGCTGGTGCTGGATCTCAAGCAACGCGGCCTGCTCGAGGACACGATCGTGCTTTGGAGCGGCGAGTTCGGCCGGTTGCCGGTGTCGCAGGGCAAGGACGGCCGCGACCACAATCGGCACGCCTTCTCCCTGTGGCTGGCCGGCGGCGGCTTTCGCCGCGGCTGCGTCCACGGTGCGACCGACGAGTTTGGCTACCGCGCCGTCGACAAAGTCGTTCGCGCCTACGATCTCCAGGCCACGCTGCTGCACGCGCTGGGCCTCGATCACGAACGGCTGACCCATCCGCACGAAGGCCGCGACGACAGCCTCACCGACGTGGTTGTCTCCAGCGCCGAGGTCGTCCCCGAGTTGTTGGCCTGATTTAAGGCAACCTGGGGCGACGGTTACAAAAACGAAAAACCCCGCCCGGAAGGGCGGGGTTGCGGGGCTGATGAATCAGCTTAGAAAAGATAAACGAGGTTCAGCGTCAGGCTGTGGTCGTTTTTCTGGCCGTCGAAGACGTTCAGCGCATTGGCGGCGCCAGTGGAACCGCCAACCGCGGAGTCCAGACGATACTCGATGCGGGAGATGACGTTCTTCCAGAGGGCGTAATCCAGCGTGAGGGTGTTGCCGAACACCTGCTCGTCGTTCAGGCCGCCCGGCAAGTGCACGCCACCGCTGGAACCAGCGAGCTCGGCGCGGTAGCTGAGCTTGATCTGCTCGTTGACCTTGTAGGAGACATAGCCAGCCCAAGCATAGCCATAGAGGCCATTGGCGAGGAAGTTGGCCACGTAGTCGTAAGACGCCCCAACGGTGAGGCCTTCAACCGGGGTCGCGATGCTCGCACCCACGTAGTAGTTGATGGAGTCTTCGCGGCCGGTGATGCCCTGATCGACGATGCCGAGGTAGAGCGAGGAACCGGCGAGGAAGCCGAAGCTTTCAGGCGCCTTGAATACCAAGCCGCCGATGTAGGACTTGACGGATTCCGACGCGTCCTTGGCGTTGATGCCATTACCACGGCTACCAGGGCCGCCGCTGACACCGGACGTCGAACCGAAACCGTTGGCCACACCCGCGGTTGCGCCGACCGTCTCGGAGAACTGGTAGGTCGCCAACACGCCCTGATGGCCGAAGGGTTCCAAGTTGTTGAAACCGAAGCTGCGGCTGAAGTTCGGATTCCCGTAGGAATCGGTCACTTCGTAGCCGATGGTCGGGTCGAACTGGCCGATCTTGAAATCGATGCCATTGCCGACCGGGGCGCGGAGGGCGACGTAAGCCTGCTTGATGGCGAGGTCGCCATTCGCGATGCGACCGGGCATCACGGCGGCATCCGGGCCATACATGGTTTCGAAGTTGTAGCCGGCCGACCAAGTGCCCTCGTCGAGACCCTTCTCGAGCTTGACCTTGACGACATTCAGGTTGAAGCCGTCTTGGCGCTCCGAAGCCGTGTTGGCGAAACGGTTCGCCACGGTCGTGCCGGTGCCGAAGTTCCAGATCGCCGAGGTATCAACGTGACCGCTCAGGGTCACACCGCTGACCAACGAATTAACGGGTGAAGACTCTCCGGCAATTGCCGAGGCAAAGCTGACGACACCCGCGGTCGCCAGCGCCACTGTCCACTGATTCAACTTCATGTCAGTTATTCCTGTGATGATGTGTTCTCTGTGTTTTGTGTATGACCACGGGACAAATTGCTTTGCCCCTGCACCGAAAGGCGCAACCCGAAGACCGTAGGAACCGGCAGGACCCGTTGACAATAGTTTTTTGCGAGATTTTGGGCCGTTTTACGCATGTTCCATTCAAGTCAAAATGCATGCCAAATGCCGCTTCGAGTGATTTACGTTATCGTTGACGGCACCGTTCAATTGCCGGGGTCAACCGAGTGCGGCCGCGCGGTGGTCGAAAATAATTTGGCTTCCGCGCCCGAATCACCCCTTCGCATGGCGTCGGCAAACCCGTGAAATAGGCAGGGCACGTTTCGTAATTGGTCCTCCGCTGATCTTGGCCCAGACTCTTCCCGTGACCGCCGCTCCGGCCAAGATTCCCACCCTGCGTCTCCGGGTTTCTCCGGCGGCAGAGAAGGCGTTGCGGGATGGTCATCCCTGGGTCTACTCCGATTCCATTCGCGCCTTCAATCGAACCGGCGAAGCCGGCGAACTGGCGGTCGTGTATGACCGGCAAAATCGGTTCTTGGCGGCGGGTTTCTTCGACCCCGAATCGCCGCTTCGGCTGCGGGTCCTGCATGTGGGAAAGCCCATCCCACTCGATGATTCCTGGTGGCAAAGGCGCCTTGCGATGGCACTCGCCCGACGGGACGGAGTCATCGGGCCTGAAACCGACGGTTTCCGGCTCATCAACGGCGAGAGCGATGGTTGGCCGGGACTGGTCGTGGATCGGTATGCCCAGACACTGGTGCTCAAGCTGTATGCCACCGCGTGGTTGGGTCGCGTCCCGGCGATCGTCGGCTGGGTCGCACAGGCGGTTAGCCCCACCCGCGTGGTCCTCCGCCTCAGCCGAAATCTCGTCGCCGCGGCACAAATCGTCGGACTGGCCGACGGGCAGAACCTTTTTGGTGAATCCACCTCCCCGTCGGTCAATTTTCAAGAAACCGGACTTTGCTTCGAAGCCGAGGTCGTGCGCGGACAGAAGACCGGGTTCTTCCTCGACCAACGGGAAAACCGCCGGCTCGTGGAAACCCATTCCCGCGGCGCCGACGTGCTGAACTCGTTCAGCTTTTCGGGCGGATTCAGCCTCTACGCCGCCCGCGGCGGTGCACAGTCCGTCACGGATCTCGACATCTCCCCGCACGCTTTGGCTTCGGCCCGACGGAATTTTGCGCTGAATCAGAGCCTGCCCACCGTGTCTGCGACCCGGCACGAACAGATTCAGGCCGATTGCTTCGCCTGGCTTACCGAGGCTCCGCGGCGCGATTTCGACATCATCGTCCTCGATCCGCCTTCGCTGGCGAAACGTGAATTCGAACGGGAGGGCGCCATCCAGGCCTACGGACGGCTGGTCGCCTCCGCCCTTCCCCGACTCCGCCCGAACGGCTTGCTCCTCGCGGCCTCCTGCAGCGCCCACGTCAGCGAAGCCGAATTCTTCCAAACCGTTCGGACGGCCGCCAAACGCAGCGGGCGTCCCTTCGCGGAGCTCCAGACCACCGGTCATGCGCCAGATCATCCGGCGACGTTTCCCGAAGCCAAATACCTCAAGGCAATCTATCTGCGCTTCTGAGCGCCGGCCCGCAAGGAGCGCGGCGAACGGCCCGAGTCGTGAAACAAAACAGTGTTTGCTACCCGGCGGTCCGTCTGGCATTTACCTCGCCGCTTCAGTGGGGGCCATAGCTCAGTTGGTAGAGCATCTGCTTTGCACGCAGAGGGTCAGGAGTTCGAATCTCCTTGGCTCCACCACTTCAATCCCGCGGCCACATGGACTCGCCGCTGCCCGGTCGCTCTTCCCCGGCCGATCGATACCCCCCTTCGAAAGCCCAATGGTTCGGCATCGGCGGCCGGGCAAAAATCCATTCCACCCGGCAACGCAACTGCTAGCGTCCGTCCACACAATATCTCGTATGGATCTTCCCGGAATGGAACTGTTGCGCGGCATCCTCAAGGCCGCCGTGGATGGCGGCGCGTCGGATGTCCACCTCAAGGTCGGTTACCCCGTGGTCTTCCGCATTCACCGCCAGCTCATCACCATCGAGGCGCCCACGCCCACGAACGAGTGGATGAACGCCATCCTCAAGGAGATGGTGCCACCGCACGCACGGAGCCGCCTGGATGAAGACCGTGAAGTCGATTTCAGCTATTACGAACCCAGCGTCGGACGCTTCCGCACCAACGTTTTCCAGCAGAAGGGCGCGTTCGCCCTGGCGATGCGTTACGTGAAGACCCAGGTGCCCAGTTTTGAAGAGCTGGGCCTCATGCCGGTGTTGAAGGACATCGCGTCGTCACACCGCGGCATCGTGCTCGTCGCCGGCACCACCGGTTCCGGCAAATCCACCACCCTGGCGGCGATGCTCGAACACATCAACGCCCACTCCAAAAAGCACATCATCACGCTGGAAGACCCGATCGAGTTCGTCTTCGAGGACAACCAATCGGTCATTGAGCAGCGGGAAATCGGCCTCGACACCCAGAGCTTCCAGCACGGCCTGAAGCACGTCCTGCGGCAGGATCCGGACATCATCATGGTCGGCGAAATGCGCGATGCGACGTCCTTCACCGCCGCCATGCAGGCCGCCGACACGGGCCATCTCGTGCTCTCAACCTTGCACACACAGAACGCCTCCCAATCCATCGGGCGCATCCTGGACTTCTTCAAGCCCGAGGAACGCGAACAGGTCCGGCGCCAGCTCTCCGGCACGCTCAAAGCCGTGATCTGCCAGCGAATGGTCGCCGCCGCCGCCGGGGGGGTGACCCCGTCCTTGGAAATCCTCATCAACACGCCCACCGTCCGGAAAATGCTCGAGGAAAACCGGCTCGAAAAGATCAGCGCCGCCATCGAGACCGGCCGCGACGACGGCATGCAGTCGTTCAACCAGGCACTTTACGACCTCGTGAAAGCCCGCAAGGTCACGGAAGCTGAAGCCCTGTCCAAGGCCAGCAACCCGCAGGCGCTCGACATGATGTTCAAGGGCATCTTCCTCGACGAAGGCCGGCGAATCCTGTCGTAGCCTCGCTCGAAACAAGCCGGCGCCCGGATGAGCTCCGGGCGCCTTTTGTTTTGGGCGCAGGACTTGCGCTGGCTCCTTCTCCCCTCCTCGGAGGAGGGGCGAGTAGCGGGGTGAGGGGTTCCGGAGGACATCGGCTTGGACGCCCGCACCCCTCATCCGGCCTCCGGCCACCTTCTCCCCTCATCGGATGAAGGGAGAAGAGACTCCACGGGACGTTTGGCTGGCATTCCACCGATTCTCTCTACCTGAACTGGAATAGGCCCTCCCACACCTTGCCGCTTCTTTCCGCTACGCCACCGCGCTAGCCTCGCCCCGCTTGCAACGCCTCCTGGTCATCGCCCTCGCGGGCATTGGCGACACGTTGATGGCGACGCCGTTCCTCCACGAACTGCGCGCCAACTTTCCCGCCGCCAAGATCGACGCGCTCGTGATGTGGCCGGGCGCCCTGCAAGTGCTGACCGGCAATCCGCATCTCAACACGGTCCATCAGCATCCCTTCCTCAAGGCGTCCAAGCTGGCCTCGCTCCGCTTCGTGCTGGGACTGCGCGGTCGCCGCTACGACGCCTCGTTCAACGTCCATCCGCAGGCGCGCACCGAATACCGCTTCATCGCCCGGCTCATCGGCGCACGCCGCCGTTTCAGCCACCGCTACGACCGCTGGACCTGGCTCGACCAACGCTGCGTGACCGACAGCCTGCCGCAGGACTACACAGTCCACGCCGACACGAACAACCATCGCCTGCTCGAACTCGCTGGCGGCACCCGGCAACTCGCCGAACACCGCTACGAACTCTCCCTCGACGACGCGGAGCGAAAGTGGGCCGAACGGTATTCGGTCACAAACCAGCTCGCCGGCAAACACTGGCTCGGCCTGCACGTCGGTTCCGGCGGGACCAAGAATCTCGCGCTCCGTCGCTGGCCCCTGGCGCACTACCTTGAACTCGTCGGCCTGATCCATGACTCTAAACCCGACCTGCCCATCGTCTTCTTCGGGGGGCCCGAGGAAGCCGAAGCCCACGCCGAACTGTTCCAACGCCTGCGCCGCGGCCCGGTCCTTTTCCCTCAATCGCCCAGCCTCCGCCACGCCGCCGCCCTGCTAGCACAAGCGCAGTGGTTCCTGAGCGTGGACACCGTGTTCATGCACTTGGCCACGGCGGTGAATGTGCCTCACCAGTTCGTCATCGAAACGCCTACGGTGAATCCGCCCATCCTGCCGCTGCGAACCGACTGGCAGCTCATTCCAAACGCCGCCATCGCCGGCCGGCACCTCGACTTCTACCGGTATGACGGCCAGCCGATCCGCGGCACAGCTACCGAACTGAAGGCGATCATGGCCTCGGTTTCGCCGCTGGAAGTCTGCCAGCGACTTGGCCTTTGACCGGGCCAAGCCCAGCCGCCTGGACTCACAGCCCTCCATTGGTGTGTTCCCAGAGCCAGGCGTAGTCCGGGTTGTTGCTGGCCTCCCAGCCCACCGCCCGGGCCGCGTCCCAGTTCAAGACGTTGGGTCCCGTGCGCGCATCCCGCCATTTGTGGAGTTCAACGTGCCCGTCGGCAAAGCTCAGCGCGCCCTGCCCGCCATGCCGCCGCGCCGGCCAATGCGCCTGCCAGCGGTCGCGCGGGCCCAGCAGCCAGTGCATCTGGAACGCGCCGTTCGCAATCGTCAGCGGATGTTCGTCCAAAAAGACCCAGATGGCCGCCGGCGACGTGCGGCTGAAGTCGCCCCCGCGGACGAAGGCCGTGCGGGAA
>JAYUSF010000054.1:0-25004 GCA_043755815.1 Verrucomicrobiota bacterium | reverse complement strand
AACGCGAACGCGGGCGTGCTGTTCACGGACGCGGCGCGGAACAACCGGAACGCGGACCCGCTGCTGCGCGGCATCAGCCGCACCAATGACGGCGGCCTTGACCCCCGGCCCGGCGCCGGTTCACCGGCGCTCACCAGCGCCCGCACCGCGCCGCAGGACGGCTTCTATCACCCGGTTCAATGGGCCGGTGCGTTCCGGGCGATGAACTGGGCCGCCGACTGGACCTTCTTGTCCAGCAGGGGCGTGCTGACGACCGAAGGCGGCGGCAACCCGCTGCCGGCTCCGGCAGCATCCGTGGTCGGCGAGGCGCCCAAGGTCGCCGCCAGCTTGGCTGCCGGCCAGATCGAGCTGACGTTCCCGACGGTTACCGGGGTCAGCTACCGGGTTGAGTCGCGTTCCACCCTCGGGGGCGGCACCTGGGCCGGCGAAGGCGCAGCCATCATCGGCAACGGTTCGGCGGCCAGCGTGAAGTTGGCAACGAGCGACGACGCCAAGTTCTTCCGCGTGACGGTGGAGTAGTCGCCGGCCGCATACCTCCAAGCAGGGCGGGACCCCAATGCGGGTCCCGCCTTTTCTTTTCCCGGCGGCAGCGGACGGTCGCTGGAGTCGGACGGATGGGAACCCGCCTCAATTCCCCGTCAGATGCTTCCGCAGCTCGATCTGTTCGCGGTCGGGTAGGGCCGGGGCGATCTTCGGGGGCATTGAAGCGGCCCAGCAAACTGATCACCGGAGTGCGAAAGGCATCGTCTTCGAGCAGGCTGAGGAACACCGGCAGGGCGGCGGCGGCCTGCGCGCGGTTCAGCACGGCGATGGCGTGCTTGCGGTCGTCGATCCCGCGGGCGGGATCGCGCTGCCCCAACAGAAGGACATTGCCAAAGTCAGCCTGACCACCACGACGCCGAACCCGTGAGCGGGGCCGTTGCCGGCAATCAAGCGGTGCCCCTCGCCGGGAGCGATTCCCAGCATTGCCCGATCACAAACAGGTTAGGCTGTGGACGGTTTCTCTAGTGACCAAGCTCCTTTTCATCTGCAGTCGGAACGAAATCCGCAGCCTCACGGCGGAGCGGATGTTCGACGGTTCGACGCGGTTTCAGGCGCGGTCGGCGGGAACGCAGCCGCAGGCCCGGGTGCGGGTGACCGAAGGGCTCATCGGCTGGGCGGACATCGTCTTTGCCATGGAGAAGTCACATTTCGCCAAGCTACGCGAAAGGCTCCCGGAGGCGCTCGCGGGCAAGCCGCTGGTCTGCCTCCGGATTCCCGACGACTTCGAGTTCATGCAGCCGGAATTGGTCGAAGCGTTGTCAGCCGCCTTGGCCGGGCGACTGGAAGGGTGGCCGGAACAGAATTAAGTTTGAAGTGTCCCGCTGGAACCACACTTCAGTCACCGCTCCTACCCGGCACCACTTCGACCGTTCACCTGTTCAGAGCCCCGTTCGGGCCGCCGCCAGTTCACGGCTGATCATATTCGCCCAGCGGCCGGAGCCAGATATTGCGGAAGCGCACCGGGTTACCGTGCTCGTAGAGTTCGAGAAAACCCTTGGGTGCATGCGGCTTGTCGTAGTTGCCGAGGGCGCGGTAGGGCGTATTGCCGTAAAGCTCGCGCCGGTGGTGCACGACCACGCCGTTGTGCAGCACCGTGGCGTAAGCCTTTTTCACCAGCTTGCCGGCGGCGTCCCAACGCGGGCCCTCGAAGATGATGTCGTAGGTCTGCCATTCGCCGGGACCCTTGGAGGCGTTCACGAGCGGCGGGGTCTGGCCGTAGATGGCGGCGCACTGGCCGTCGGCGTAGGTTTCGTTCTGGTAGGAGTCGAGCACCTGGATCTCGTAACGGCCGAAGATGTTCACGCCGTTGTTGCCGCGGCCCTGACCATTCCCGACAACCTGTGAGGGCGTGGCGAATTCGAGGTGGAGCTGGAAGTCGCCGAACTCGTCCTTGGTCCGGATGCGGCCGGTCTTGGTGGTCTCCATGTAGCCGTTCTCCAGCTTCCACTTCACCTCGGCGCCCTTCTCGCCCTGCCACTTGGCGAAGTCCTTCCCGTCGAACAGCACCACGGCGTCGGAGGGCGCGGGCACGCCGTGGCTGAAGCTGGCGCCGGGGGTGATGACCTTGGGCTTGGGCCGGGCGGGATCGTGGACGTGCCACTTGCCGTCGGGCTGCATCGGGGTGTCGGTGTAGCCCTCGGCGGCGCGGGCGGTGAAGGCGGCGAGGGTGGCGGCCAGGGCGAGAAAGCGAAGCGAACGGGTGTGCATGGGCGAAGAGTAAGAAATAGGAGGGCGGGAGGAAATGCGTTAAATGGCGGAAGGGTTGAGCGGAGAAAACGCCGTTGGTCGCAGATGCACGCAGATTGAGCAGGAAGGCCAGAACTTCACTTCCGGAATCGTGCTCACCTGCGGGGCGAAGGCACCGCCTGGTTCACTCCCGTGGGAGATCTGCGTCCATCTGCGTCCATCCGCCGTTCAAGCGCCGTTTCGGAATCCAGCACGACCCCGGTCAGCACGTAGTCCTTGCCCACGGCGAAGGAAACCGGGGAACTGTGTTCCGGAAGGCCGGTGGCGTTCCGCGTCCACAGCGCCCCTTCGTTGCGCGAGACATAAAGACCGCCGCCACCCACCGTGCCGAGGAACACCGTGTCGCCCCGGCTCGCGAGCACCCAGATGGGCGCGTTGCCCGGAAGCCCGAGGCTGGTCTCAAGCCAGCTCTTCCCTCGATCCCGGCTCGTCCAGATGCCGCCGGGATTGTGTCCGGCGAACAAGGTTGTCGGCGTCGCCGCAAGTTGCAGCGGCACGATCTCGCCGGTCTTCTCCCAGCGATCGCGGCCGGCCGGCAGCTTGAAGACGCCCTTGCTGTAGAGCCCGGCGAACAGTTCCTCGCCGACCACCTGCAGATCGAAGACCTGCGAGCCGGCCGGAAGTCCCTCCCCCAGCCGCCGCCAAGACGTGCCGCCGTTCTCCGACACGAATATTCCCTGACCGTCGGAGCCGGCAAACGTCCGCGAGCCCTGATGTGCCAGCGAGAGGATGTTGTCGTCCGACAAGCCCTGCCGCGCGACGGTCCAGGTCGTGCCGTAATCGGAGGAGCGCAGCACGCCGTGTTTCGCTGTGGCGGCGAACACTCGGTCGCCATCGGTCATCAGGTTGTGGACTCTGACTTGTTCTGGAACGCCAGCGCGAATGGGTTTCCAGTGTTCCGCATCGGATGAACTGAAGATGCCCTGATCAGTGCCGGCGAGCGCGCCGCGGTCGAGAGCGAGCAGCGCGTTGACACGGTTGTCCGCGTCCATCCCGTGACCGGCAAAGCTCCAGGCCAGGCCTTGATCCAGCGATCTGAAGACCGCATGACCGCCGGCGCGTGGAGGCCGGAGCACGGCCGGCGGCGTGACCACCTTGGGAGCGCCGGCGAGCCAGGGCAATTCTGCGGCGACGCCCGGCGCGAGCAGCAACAGCGTCGCCAGCGTGAAGCCGCGTCGCCGTGTAAGAAGTTTCATGCGCCAAGTCTGGAAGCCGGCCCGGGTTGAGTTGTCAGGACGCGGTCAGGCTTCGGTAAAACTCCCGTGACGACGGCCAATCGGGAGCGCCGAGCATTGGCCGGCCCAGTCCTGGGCGAAGGCAGTGGCGGCGGCGAACAGAAGGGCAACGGGCAGGCGGATTGGTTTCATGGGAGTGGTGGAGAAACGACCTTGGCTCGGAGACCCGGCGCACCGGACGCCACGATTTCAACCGCGACGCTCCCGCCGGGTTCGCTTCAGCGTTAGGCGGCGTGGTCATGGGTGAAAACGTCTGTCAGTCGATAGGTCTTCGACTTGCCGTGGGTGGCGTCGGCGCGCACCACCCACTCCTGCGGTTGAAATTTCGAATCCGCGAGCGGCTGAAGCACTCCACCTGCGGCTGAGACCTCAATCGTGAAGCGGTCACTGCCGGAGAACGGATAGGCGACCGTGTGTCCGCTCAAGCGTCCCCAAAACAGCCGACTGTCATTTGCTGCGCCGCGTGGCGGCAGAAACACCGGCCCCTCCCAACTCTCGTCGCCTGCTTGTATCGCTGGACGCTCCACTGAAGACATCTCCGCGCTAAGGACTCGCTCGCCTTGAGCATCCAGTCGCACCGAAGGTGGACCTTGGACTGAAACGTGGCACTCGCCGTGACCGTAAGGCGTCGCAAATATCGTCCGCTCACACCAGGCGAAGACGCGACTGGAAGTGAAGGCATGAAGCAACCGCATCCCCGCGCTGCCACTGCTTTGGGTCAACCCGGCGCGGACGGAGAAGCTGACTTCAGTAAAGCGAAGCCCCAGGTAAACCATCTCTGCTGCCACGACCACGACTTGCGCGCTGTCACCGCAGCGCAGTGGCGCAAGTCCCTCCGCTTTCAGGTAGTCAGACCAGAATCCCAGATCTGTGGTGCCGGTCAAAGTCACCTCGCGCACATGCTTTGGTTCTGCGACGTAACGGATGTTGGTGATTGTGCGCATGTCGCCGCCTAACACCCGAGGCGCGCGACGGGGATGGGCCGCCGAGCGCCTCCGACAAACCCATTAAACGTGAACAGCTCATCCCCGCGCGCTCGACTGAGTTTGTAAGGCAGTAAAGTCATCTCGCCTCTCTGTGCTGGTCGGGCAAGACAATGAGGACGATGAGCCCTATGCAACCGGCCAAGCCAACCAAGCCGACCCACTTTGAGTGTCCCTTTCCTTCGGCGTAATTCATGCAGCCCCAGATGAACACCGGTAAGCTGATGAGAATAAGGAGTAAACCTACGAGGGCACCGGTCTCACCAACACTGGACAGAGCAAATCCGGCCAATTGAAGGACGATGCCGATACCAACTCCGATGTTCGTTTTGGTCTTCTTTTCTGGTAGCATGTTGATTTCCGTGTTCCGGTGACGCCAATCGATTCAGCTCACCGATGGCGGCCTCCCGATCCAACTGAATCGCCAGGCTGCGTGGTGGAGCCGCCAATCCGTGCGGCACCTGGTTCCGCATGTGTCGTGCCTTTCTCCAACGTCGCCGCGGGAGGCGCCCCGCGTTTCTGTCTCTGCTCATCGATGTAGTCGAGGACGTAGGACAGCATCAGAGGAATGGCGCCAATCAGAGGCGAACTCGGAGGAACGAGTGCGACGATTACCAAGGCAAGGACAAGGAAGGCGAGATATTCCCAGAACGGAGGGCGTTTGCGGTATCGAACGGTCACGGCGATCGCGAACAGACCGGCGAAGGCCACGAAGTGTGATCCCGTGGCCACACCGGCAACTGAGAGCGACAGCCCCACGGCAAAAAACAAAATACTGCGTTTGTCGCGATTGCTCATGTTAGCCCTTCACTCCAGTCGCAGAGCTTTCTTTTTGGCTTCATTGCTCATCCATTTCGCCGCCGTCTCCTGCAATTGCAGGGGATTCGCCTTCGCTTGCGCGATAACCGTGCCGCAGTCCAAACATGCTGTCGCAACCCCATCGAGTGAAACATGTGGAATGTCTCCGAAGGTGAACCTGAACACTGGCTCTGGAACACTAAAACACCACTCGACCGTCTTTCCTTCAAGAAGCCGCGCGGATCCACAGGCCGGGCACTTTGAATTCGTGGACACGGTTTGATGTGAGTTGGCTAACAGAGTAGTGAGCCGGCGCGGGCGGATTTGTTCCTCCGCGACTCACGCCCCGGGCGTCACTCCCACGACGAGATCGAACTTCGCCGCCAGTTCGCCGGCCTTGCCGCCCTTCAACGGCGCGAAGTCCACCGTGACCGAGTCGCGCACGGGGCCGGCCTTGAGATCCTTCCAGATGCCGTCCTTTTCGTTGCCGGGATGGCCCTTGATGTAGAGCTGCGTGGTGAGCAGCTCCTTGCCGCCGCGGCGGACCTTGTAGTGGATGTGCGGCGTCCGCGGGACGTAGGGCACGGGCTTGATCGTGCGGAAAAGGTATTCGCCGCTGGAGCCGGTGATGAAGCGGCCGAAGCCCTGGAAATGCTTGTCCTGCTTGGAGCGGTTCGCGGTGTCGGCGCTGTGCAGGTAAACGCCGTTGGCATCGCACTGCCAGATTTCCACGAGCGCATTGCGGATCGGCTCACCGCGCGCGTCGAGAACACGACCGCTCACGTAGGCGACTTCGCCCACGCCAAGTGTGAGGCCGTTGTTGATGACAATCAGGTCGTTGTCCGTGTCGAGCGGCAGATGGTCGGGATAGTAGGGTCCTTCCGTCTGCGCGGGCGTCTGCGTGAGCGCCTCGGCGAACGCGCCGGCAGTGGTGAAGAGCGAGGCGGCCAGGCCGGCTTGGCGCAGGAAGGTGCGCCGGGACTTGAGGGGGAGCAGGAGGTGCATGTGACGTGTGAGTAGTTCGCCGAGATGTTGGGGCAGAGTCGGTGCGGGTTGACGAGCACGATTTCCGCACCTTGCGTCAGCCCTTGGCCGTGGCCTTGAGGTCGAGCTTGATGACGACTTCCTCGCGGATCAGGTCGTCGGCCTTGCCCTTGTATTGGATGCCGAAGTCGATGCGCCTGATGAAGAACTCGGCCTTGAGCGTGGCGGAGCTGCCCTGCACGGCGAAAACGCCGGGAAAGCTGATCTGCTTGGTGACGCCATGCAGCGTGAGGTTGCCGGTGAACTTGGTTTTGCCGTCGGCGGACTTCTCGACCGCAGTCACTTCGAAGACGGATTCGGGATACTTTTCCACGTCGAAGAAATCCGGGTTCTTGAGGTGGCCTGTCAGCCGGTCGTTGTCGGACCAGGTCGAGTTCATGTCGATCACCACCTTGTGACCGGATCCGCTGATGGCCCCACCGGCGGACTTGAAGCCACCGGTAAACTTCTTGAACCCACCTTCGTGCCTGCCGGTGACTTTGGAGCCGACAAAGCCGATGGAGGATTCCGGGGTGAACTCAAACATCTGGGCCGTCGCGTCGGCTTTGGGCGCGGCCTCCGACTTCGACGGTTCCGTAACCTGAGCGGCGGTGGCCTTATCCGCTGGATTCTCGGAGCAGCCGGCGATCAGAAGACCGGCGACGGCGACAAGGACGGCGAAGGGAAAACGCCACGCGAGTGGGGCGCCGAATGCGAGGGCCGCAGAGGACTGATTATTCATGGTGGGAGGTGGGATAAGAAATGCGATGTTACCGCTAACGACCTTTCGCGGCGAGCACGGTTACGCCAAGTTGCTTCGGCCGATGTCGGGGCGTGGCGACCGAACCGCCGCTGAGGTCAATACCACTTCCGCTGGCGGACCTCAATCCCAAGGTCCAGACCGACCTGTTGCTTGAACGTGTTGAGGTTGGCGAAGGAGTTGTCCTGGTTGCGGTAGTGGTAGGGATAGACAATCCGGGGGCGGAAGGCTCGGGTGGCGGTCACAGCTTCCGCGACCGTCATCGTGAAGGGCACGTTCATGCAGAGGAAGGCAACGTCGATATCCGTGAGCGCCCGCATCTCGGCAGTGTTGCCGGTGTCGCCAGCCATGTAGAAACGCGTCCCGCCCATCGTGACGACGTAACCGTTGCCAACTCCCTTGGGGTGGTTGCCGTTGTAGGCCGGAACGGCCTCGACGTTCAGGCCCAACACGTTGGTGGAGCCGCCGTTGGCCAACGGAATCGTCTGCGCCTTCAAGGCGGCGGACAGGCTGCTGTAAACGGCGGCGGGAGCAATGATGAGCGTGTCGGTCTGCTTGACGGCATTCAGCGTCCCGCTGTCGAAGTGGTCGCCATGGCTATGGCTGACGAGGATCAGGTTGGCCCGGGGCAATCCCTGGTAGGGCGTCGCACCGCCCACCGGATCGTTGTAAATGAAGCGGTCGTTCCAGCGCAGCACGAAGCTGGCGTGGTTGATGGGCCGGATCACGATGTCCCCTTCCCCGGCCGCGACATGGTCACCCACCAGTATCCCGGCGGCATCCACTTCCACGGCCCGGTAGAACCGTGCGCCGACGAAGCCGCCGCCCACATCGGTAAACTGGTTGGTGCCCGCGCTCCTGATGGTGGCCAGGGCCCGCCATTGCGGGACCTGCTCGGCGACCTCCAGACGGAAGTGTTGCCCGGTGGTGACAGCGATCTTCAAGGCAACGTCACTGTTGGTCTGGCGGACAACCTCCGTGAAACGCGGCGCCTCCTGAGCCCGGCCTGCGGACATACCGGACAGATGCAGGGCGAGGAAGACCTGGGCAGCCCTTCGCAGCGGAGTTTTCATTGGAGTGATTCCATCGGGTCAAAAGAAAGCGGGCTCGTCCACCCAAATGGACGAGCCCGGAATGGCAGGAAACTGCCTAGAGCTTCTTCTTGGCGTCGTCCGGAACCTCGATCTTGGTGGTGCCAACGTCCTTGATCTCCACCGTCGTGGTGCGGTCCACCTCGACATCGTTGCCGTTGAAGGTGCGTTTGCCCTGCACCTTGAACTGATACTTGGCCAAAGCCCCGTCCTTGACCCAGAATTTCACGGAACCTTTCGCGCCGCTGACTTCAGCGGCATTCCCGCCGCCACGGCCACCCAAGCTCATCAACGCCTTCGCGCCGGCCTCAGTGAGGTCTCCGGCAATGGCGTCACCCTCGGCCTTGAGTTCCTTGGCCTGTTCGGCGAGGTCGGCGGCCTGCACCGCTGGGGTCTTGTAGGTTGGGAGCATCCGTGCCAGGCCGCGAGCTGGATTCTGGCGGTCTTCGTCAGCGGAAATTTCTTCGGCAGTCTTCCAACCGTCAGCGGCCTTGATGACGCCTTTGCCGCCCTTGAGCACCGCCACGATCGTGTTGTCGCCGCGTGTCATGGAAAGATGGGTGACGCCATCCTTCTCGGTCTTGCCTTCGGTGGGACCGCCCATGCGTCCACCGCCGCCACCGCCACCACCACCACCACCCGCGTTCTCGACGTTGGACTTCCAACTGTAGTTGGGCTTGTCGCCCAGGGCTTTGGCGGCGGCTTTGACGTCATCCTTGGGGGCGGCATCGGCCGCGAGCAGGGAGCCGGCGGCAACAAGGAAACAGGAGGCGAGGACGAGTGTTTTCATGGGGCTGAACGGAATGAATGGTGACTTTGAACCATCAGGGGAACGCCGTTGGTGACGCCGGGCAGCCGATTTGGTTACAAGGGACTCCAAACCGAACCCGGACGAGGTAAAGTTTTGACCGCCGTTACGCTGGCTGGAACCTTCCGGGCCGAAACATGACTCCGAATCGCATCATTCCCGATCTCCAATGCTCGCTGCTGTGTGAAGACATCCGTCAGGAAGCCAGTGGCAATCTCATTCTCGTAGGTGTCATCAACGTGATCCGAGTGCCGCAGGTGCCGATCACTGCCGCCCGGTTGCTGGTCATGAACCGCTGGTGCGCCGGCGTCGGCCAGTTTACCGAAACGCTTCGCGTGATCGCCCCGGACGGCACGGTGATCCGAAAGAACTCCTCGAAGTTCCAGCTCGGTGATCCGACCCAGGTCGCTGTCTTGGCGAACGTCTTCGGCAACCTTGAGTTCCCTGCGGGTGGCGTTTACCATGTCGAGGTGCTGGTGGATGAAGTGATGAAGCTTCGGTATCCCGTGCCCGTGGTGGTTGTGCCACAGCCTCAGGGCGGCGCACCGACGGCTTGACCCCTCGTCTCGTTCCAGTTTGAGGCCGACCGGTGACGAAAGTCCCGGTCGGCTTTATGCTTTTCCAGAGTCGCGCCTCCATTGCCTCAATTCTCGCCGTGCCGGAAGTCGAAACAACTGCATCGCCCTTCGCCCGTCTCAGCGCCTGGGTCGGTCGGTGGCAGCCCTTCACGGGTGGCGGCGTGGCCAGCTTCGCGCGGGCCTCCTCGGTGCGGTTGTTCGCCTTTCAATCCGCTTTCGCTCTCGTCGGTGCCCTCGCAATGGTGCTGGCATTGCGGCTGGCCTGGCTTCCTCCGGTCGAGGACGCGCTGCTCCGTTTACCGGAGGCAGACGCGCGAATCCGATGGGGACGCCTCACGTGGCCAGCCCCAGACAGCGTCCTGCTTGGCGAGCGCCCACAATTCTCGATCGGCGTCACCCCGACGGGAGGATCCGCGTTGGGCCAGGGCAGCGACGTGCAATTTGACCTCCGCCCTGGCGAACTGCGTATCCACGGCTTGCTGGGCTTTGCCGCAATGCCGTATCCGCCCAACTTGGACCTGCCACTCACACGGACCGGCGGACAGGCAGCGTGGGACGCTTGGCGTTCACCGCTGCTGATCGCAGCCGGGATTTTGACCCTAATAACCCTGTTGATCCTCTGGTGGTTGCAGGCCCTGATTTACGCACTCCCGGCCTGGGGCCTAGCGGCCATTGCGAAGCGATCTCCCGGAGCCGGCGGAGCATGGAAACTCTGTTCCGCCGCACTCTTGCCGGCCACCCTGATTCTCCTCGGCGCGCTGCTGCTCTACGCGGTCCGGGCAATTCCACCCACCGGCTTGGCCATCGGCGGAGTCATTTCCATTGTTGCAGGCTGGTGCTGGATTCTCTGGGCCATCACCAAACTCCCCGCATCGCCACGAAAACCGACAAAATCCAACCCATTCAACAGCGCCTCTGAAGGTAAGCGGAACCACTGAAAGAATTGTCGGGTGCCGACGGCGCCGACGGATTGGGCCACCGCGACGCTTGCCGTAGAAACGAAACGGCCGCCGGGTTCCGGCGGCCGCATTTGTAGCGCTTGGGATGGCGACTACTCGAAACTCTGGGCACCGCCGGCCGCAGCCTTCTTGGCGAACCATTCAGCGTATTCCGGTTCGCTCACGACCTTGAACTCACCCTTCATCGTTGAGTGAAGGTTGCCGCATAGCTGCGCGCAGATGATCATGAAGTCGCCCGTCTTGGTCGCCTTGAAGTGGACGGGAAATGTCATCCCGGGGATGCAATCCTGCGTGACCCGCATCCGTGGCAGCTTGAAGCAATGGATCACGTCCATTGACGATACCCGGCAGATGATGTCGCGATCCACCGGGACCAAAAATGCCTCGCGGAGGCAAGTCACATCGTCTTTGGCCGCGGCGTCGTTGGAATCAAGGCCGAAAGGGTTGTTGGCGTTGGCAAACTTGATGTCCTGCTTCCCCCATTGATTGTCCGGCCCCGCGTAGTGCGCGTTCCAGGCGAACTGCTGGCCCATGATCGCAATTTCGATGGGGTCGGTCTTGGCGTTGCCAGTTTTTTCCGGAAGGTCATAGACCGCCTTGGCCCAGAGCGGGACGGCGAAACCCAGCAGCAGGAGCGCCTCAATGGCCGCCACGCCAACTTCAGCGTAGGAACTGAAGTGGGACTTCGCTCCGACGTAATCAGCCTTCGGATTGGCCGAACGCCGGAACCGGAAGATTACGTAAAGAAAGTAGCCAAACCAGCCCACGAACAGAATCGCCATCAGCAAATGGATGTAGACGAGGAACTGATCCAGGGCGGGTCCGTGGGCAGAGGCCACGTCGGGCAGATTCAGCAATTTCGAAAGGAATTCCATGGTAGTTGAGGCGGGAAATCAGGATTGCGAAGTCGTTTCTGGGGAGCCGGTGGCGGACTCAATTCGCGAGGCCCGCCGGACGATGAAAACAAAGAAACTCGCGACGCAGGCGAGCATGGTTGCAATGACGGCAAGGAGCGTCAAAATGCCGGCATTCATCCCGTAGGCGAGGGCGGAATCACTTTTTCCAAAGCACGCCGCACAGGCGGAAGCAGCCGGTGCGAACGAGACACTGGCAGCCAGGATGACCGTCAAACTCAGCAGGCGCTTCATGTTTAGAGATAGCTGATGTGTTTGAATTTCCTCAGGAAGAGCCGGCCGTAGACGACCATTCCGGCCGAGGCCGCCAAGGAAATGCAACCCCATACGATGTGGCTAACTGAACCGTCTTCCCGGTAGTTGCCAAAACACCAACCCCCAAGCACCAGCAGCAACAGGCTGGAGAGGGTCACGAAAATGATATGGAAAGCCTTAAGGGACATAGTGCGTCTTTTTGGCCGTGTCTCTGGGTAGGTCGGCGTCACTCCACATGATCAATCCGATCATGCCGACGAAGAAGACGGCCGTCGTGACCAAGGTCAGGTAGATCGTCTTCTTTTCGGAGATCAAGTGCATGAAGTATCCCGCCACCAAAAACGCCTTGATGGAGGCGATGAACAAGGCCACCGATATTGTCAGCGCGGCACTGTTAAACTCCCATTCGCGGGCCAAAACGGTAATCGCGGTTCCGGCAAGCAAGGCGATCCCCACCGCCCAATAGATCTTCTTGTGGGCCGCGTGATCGTGGTCGTGGTCGGCCCCGTGGGAGTCAGCTTGGGCCGCCGAATGACTGGTTTCGCTCATGATCGGAGTCAAATGGGTTCAGAGGAGATAAACAACCGGGAAGAGAAAGATCCAAACCAAGTCCACGAAGTGCCAGAAGAGTCCGGCCACCTCGATGCGGTTGGTGAACTGCTCGGGATTCTGTTGCCAGAATTTCCGGCTGAAGAACGCGAAGTAGCCAAGCACCACGGCCCCGATCAACACGTGAAGGCCGTGGAGAAAGGTCATTGTAAAGTAGATCGCGAAGAAGGTCGCTGTGGACGGGATGAAAGCCTTCAGGCTCGCAATCTCACTGAGTTTGATCTCGCGCTCCTCGTGATGGATGCCAGCCTTTTGAGCTTCGTGAATCTTCTCAGGCACCTTGAATCCGACGGGGAAACGGAACTTGTTGGGGATGTCCGCTTCGACTTTAATTTCTTCAGCTTCTTTGGTGCCCCTGGCCTCCTCTTCAGCAAACGCCGCCAAAGTAAGAAACCGGTGACTCAGGTAAAAAATTTCGGCCTTTTCCGGCTTTTTCTCCGCCTTCAGCTTTTTGTTCTCTTCGGCGATTCCCACGTTCTCCTTTGAGCGTCGCTCGTTCGCTTTCGCAAGAAAGCCTTGGATGTAGTTGTGTTCCAGATGCCCAGTCACCGCCGAGCCATCCTTGAGGCGGATGACGTAATGCGTAAATTTCTCGTTATACTCGTAGGTCTTGATGCTCAAGAAGCCCAACGCGCAGGCGACAGTGAAGGCCATGAATTTCTGAAACTTGGGATAGTTGCCTTCCTTTAGAGCGGTCCAAGCCAAGACCACCGTCATGGAAGAGGCGATCAGCACCGCCGTGTTAAAGGTGCCGATCGGGATGTTCAGCAAACCGTGCGGCCAACCGGTCGCAATGTCGGGCCAAAACCCCTCGGGCGCACCCACACGGAGCAGGATGTAGGCAGAGAAAAAGGCGCCGAACAGCATGACTTCCGAGGCCAAGAACAGCCAGATGCCAACTTTCGCATTATAGAGCCCCGTGTCCGGACGGGGCTTCACCGTGTAGGGAATATCCATGTAGGGTGTGACGAGTTGCTTCGTTTTAGGGTATCAGGACCGTTCTCAGTTCGGTTGGCCTTGGGGCGTGAAATCCTTCGTCGCACCCGGCACGCTGTATTCGTAAGGCCCACGATAGGCAACCGGTTCGGAGGCGAAGTTTCCGTGCGGCGGAGGAGTCGGGGTCTGCCAGTCCAGCGTGGTGGCCTGCCACGGATTGTCGGATTCCACCTTCTTGCCGTTCCAAGCACTCCAGAAAAAGTTAAAGATGAACGGCAACTGGAACACCGCGAGCGCGAGGGCGGCCATCGTGATCGCGTTGTTCAACTTGAGAATGCCGAGATCGGCCCCGGTCCCACTGCCAAAGTAGGTGGCACCGCCATCATACATGCGGCGGCTCATGCCGCGGAGGCCCTGAATGAACATCGGCGTGAAGATCCCATTCATGCAGATCAAGGAACCGAACCAGTGAATCTTTCCAAGGGTCTCGTTCATGTAGCGGCCAGTTGCCTTGGGGAACCAGAAGTAGATTCCCGCGAACAGACCGAAGATCGTTCCCGGCGCCACGACGTAGTGGAAATGGCCGATGACGTAGTAGGAGTCGTGCAGGTAGATGTCGGAGGCGTTGAAACCGAGCGGAAGCCCCGTCAGACCGCCAATGCCGAACATCGGCAAGAAAGACAGGGCGAAGAGCATCGCCGTGTTGAAACGGATGGAGGCACCCCAGAGCGAAATGAACAGGGCCGTCAAGATGATCACCGACGGGATCGAGATCATCATTGTCGTCGTCTGGAAGAAAGTGGCGATCTTCGTCCCCATTCCTGTCAAATACATGTGGTGCGCCCAGACGATGAAGGCGAGGAACCCGATTGCGAGAACCGCATAAACCATCGACTTGTAACCCCATAATGGCTTGCGGGTGTTGTTCGCGATGATTTCCGCGACGATACCCATCGCCGGAAGGATCAGGACGTAAACCTCGGGATGCGCCAAGAACCAGAAAAGATGCTGCCAGAGCAACGGGCTGCCCCCACCTGAGACGTCCGGCTGACTTCCGTTGACGACCAAGCCGGTGGGCAGGAAGAACGATGTTTTCAAAAGATTGTCCGCCAACTGCATGACGCCGGCCGCTTCCAGCGGCGGAAACGCCAGCAACAGGAGGAAGCCGGTCACGAACTGGGCCCAAACGAAGAAAGGCAGGCGCATCCACGACATCCCCTTCGCCCGCAGCTGAATGATCGTCGTGATGAAATTCACGGCGCCGAGCAGCGACGAGGTGATCAGCAAAACCATGCCGATCAGCCACAGCGTTTGACCGTTGATGGTATTTTGGTCGGCCATCGTGGCGAGAGGTGAGTAGCTGGTCCAACCGGACTTTGCCGCTCCGCCTGGAATGAAGAAGCTCGCGAGCATCACGATGCCGCCCCAGAAAAACAGGTGGTAGCTCGCCATGTTCAGGCGGGGGAAGGCCATATCCGGAGCCCCGATCTGTAGCGGCGTCACGTAGTTGCCGAAGGCTCCGAACGCAAGCGGAACGATCGCCAAGAAAACCATGATGGTGCCATGCATCGCTCCGAACGCATTGTAGAGATCGGCCTGCATCACACCGCCTTTGGCCATGTCCTCTCCCAAGGCTTTTTCCAGCAACCCGCCCACCAAGGGGATCGGCTGCATCGGATGCGCCAACTGATACCGCATCGCCAGCATCAGCAAGAAGCCGAAGAACAGGAACAGCAGGGAAGTCAGCCCATACTGGATCCCGATCATTTTGTGATCGGTCGAAAAGACGTATTTCTGCCAGAAACCTGGCTCGTGGTGATCGTGAGCCGCAGCGTGGGCATGCCCGGCTGCGTGCGTCGTGGCGGTCTGCATAGGGTTGGTCAAAACGATTACCTGATCAGCGTTGAAAAGCGGCGGCGTTCCCGACTTGCGGGCGGGGAGAGATTACAGGGATCGGGTCGGGGTTCGTCAATTTTTTGGTGCTTTTGTCCGCAACCATAAGTCCCAGCATCAGGGGAAGGTAGACAATGCTGGCCAGAAACAGTCCGCGCGCCGTCTTCGGCGTCAAATGGCGGGCGAAGCGGCCGGCCATCACGAGGAAGGCAACGCCACCCAACGCTGCCCCAAAAAAATAGATCGGCCCCGCGACGCCAAGCACAAACGGGAACAACGACACCAAGATCAGCGCCAGCGTGTTACGAATTGCGGAGGACGCTGTGCGGTGTCCTTCCGGGTCCACCCCTGAGAGCATCCGGTAACCGGCCCCCTGGTAGTCGTCGCGATAGATCCAAGCGATCGCCATGAAATGGGGCAACTGCCAGAAGAAAAGCAGCCCAAACAAACTCCACCCGGGAGCCGAGAGCGTGTTCGTCGCCGCCGTCCATCCCATCAATGGAGGCAACGCTCCAGGAATCGCCCCAACCAATGTATTGAGGACGGTAATCCGCTTCAGCGGGGTGTAAACGAACACGTAACTGGCGTGCGTGATGGCACCGAGCAGCGCGGTAAGCGGGTTCACGGCCAGCAGCAACCACGCGAGTCCGATCACGCTGAGCAGCACCCCAAGAAGGAGGGCGGAGTTGGCGGAGATCCGCCCCGATGGAAGCGGCCGATCAGCGGTTCGCCGCATCAGGGAGTCATATTCGCGCTCCAGGACCTGGTTGAGCACCGACGCGCCGCCGGCGACCAGCGCAGTCCCGAACATCGCGTGCAGCATCAGCGGGTAATCGATGGGAGCACTGGCGCCGAGATAATAGCCAACCAACGTGGTCAGCAACACCAGCAAGGTAAGGCGGGCCTTGATTAGTTCGCTGAAGATCGCGACGGGACCCTTTTCCGGGGCTTGCTCGGCGGCACTCAGCGTAGTGGCAGTGACTTTCAATTGTTTCTCAGCGGGAAGCGGATGGGGGCGGCGATGGGCGCCACCCCTACCACGGAGGACACCGTAGCCGGGACCGCCCGGCGACGTGCAATGAGAATCATCACGCACGCAGTCACCAACGATAAGGCTCCGACGGCGACGTGGGCAGTCGCCACGTCGGCGGATTTGCGGGTCCAGATGGTCGCCGCGCCGAGAAAACACTGCACAGAAATCAGCGTCAGCCAAACCAAAGAGGATCGACCGATGCGTGAGCCTTTGCCAAATCGCCGGCGTGCCAGCACAAAAGTCGCAACCACCACTCCCACTGTTGCTACCGCGCCGCATCGGTGGAGCATCTGAAGGAGGATCAGCGGCGCCGTGACGGAGGAATCGTCCTGGCGTAACTGATTGTAGCGGGACACAGACTCCGCATCGGCGGCCGGCCAAATCTGACCGTAGGCCAATGGAAAGTCCGTAATCGCCAGACCGGCATGTTGATGCCGCATCAATGCTCCCAGTATCAGTTGCCCCACGATCAGCGCCGCGCCCAGATGCGGTAGCAGGAAACGTTGGGCGCGAGGCGCCACGGCCCCCGACCAGGTGGGATTCAGCGGCGAAAGCAGCCACGCGATCACACCCAAGAGCGCGAAAAACGACTGCCCGGAAACGCCGTGGGCAACCCCAAAAACCGTGCCGAGCGTCGTGTTCGCAACACTCTCCTTGTCGAGCACCACCCGCAATCCCCCGAGCATCCCCTGAAAGACGACCAACCCGAAAGCGATCCAGCCGAGCCCGCGCACCGATTTCGCATTGGGGTCGAGTTGCAGCCATACCGCCAACCCGAATGTCAACAACCCGACCGAACTCGCCACCAGCCGGTGCAGATGCTCGTCGTGGATGCCCCCCAGTCCCCACCACTTTTCCAATGGCAGAAAGAACATGTTGTAGCCGTAGCTGGTCGGCCAATCCGGAACCGCCATGCCGACTCCCTTGCTGGTGACCACCCCACCAAGACAGATGAGCACCAACGTGCTGAGGGCCACGAAAATAGAATAGCCAACAAGGCACCGATTCGGCTGTGAAGAGGAGGCAGACATGCTCAAAGAAAAACCGGGGCAACCAACCACTGGTTACCCCGGCGTCAAATTACAGACTGCAGTTACTGCGCTTTCACTTCGAGCGTGAAGGCAGCGGTCGCCTTCCCCCCCTTGACCTCGATGTCTTGGGAAACCGCTCCCGCCTTCATGTGGTAGGCTTCCAAGGTGTATTTGCCGTCCGGCAGATCGCCCTTGAAGGTGAAGCTGCCATCCTTGTCGGTCACAGCGAAGAACGGGTTCTCGAGCACATGCACGTAGGCAATCATCCAAGGATGGACGTTGCAGGCGAACCGGGCGCCGAGCTCCGGCTTGTCGAACATCTTGGTGTTCACCTGCCCCGCGTTGGCTTGGGCAAAGTTGAAACCCTTGTTCGCTTTCGGGGTCGCGTTAACATTGTGCATGAAGGGATCGGAATTCTTTACGTCGAAAGCCTGCCCAGCCATCACCGCGCTGATGTAGGGCTCATACATGCAGCCCTTCTGATCAATCAGCGGCTTTTCCGCGGGAGCCGTGAAAGTCTTACCTTCGAGCCCCTTTTTCACGTAGACGAGCGTGTTGGCCAAACCGCTGTCCGCACCCACCACGTAGAGCCTGGTTTTCACTTCGGCCGCAGTATTGGCTTTGCCGCAGTTTGGATCCGCCTTGAGTGCGGCGATCGCCTTTTCGGGAGGCGGAGTGCCCTTGAGGGAGACTTTGCCGGTAACTTCGGCAGCAGTCAGGGGAAGTGCGGCGACCATCAAGGCACCGGTAAGTGTAAGCGTGGATTTCATGAACATTTATTCCGTTCTGTCTACCGACAGCAGGCAAACTACTGGTTGACCTAGGGGGGTCAAGCGGCTCGTGAAACATTTCACAAGCCCTAAAGTGGACGGTTAGCCGACGATTTAATTCAGCGGATTCAGCGCACCGAGTCACGCGGGACCACCACGCTAGCGGCGACTGCCTTCATCGTTTCCGCCATTGCCAACGCCGTATGGGCAGCCTCAGTTCCCCGGTTCGTCTTCGGATCACGGCAGCGCGCGAACGCCTGCTCTTTGGTAGTAACCGACAACACCTGATGAATGATCGGCACTCCCGTGGCGATGGCCACGTCCATCAATGCTGAGGTTACCGCTTCGCCAATGTGCTGAGCGTGGCTGGTTTCCCCCTGCCAGATCAACCCCAGGCAGATTACCGCGTCGGGGCGTCCTGCCTGCCGCCCGGCCAGGGCTCGTGCGACGACCGGGATTTCGAAAGCGCCCGGAACACGGTGAACCTCGACGCGGACCGATCCGGCAGCGCGAAGCCCCCTTCCCGCCGCCCGCAACATCCCGTCGACGTATTCCCGATTGTATAGCGACGCCACGATGGCAAATCGGCCGCCTACAATCCTTCGCACCGGTTTCGCTGTCACTTTAAGCATAGTTTGAGATCCCCGCTCCTCAGTTCATTTTCCCGCATGGTCAGAGCAACAGAAACCAAGGTCTCGCGGCCCACCGGATGCCACTCGGCATTTCAAGGGATCGTCCATTGCCCCTGCCAGCTTCCCTTCTGCCAATCGAAGGATGCCCGACGATGCCCGGCGGGTGCCAGCCAAAGCCAGTCGACTTGGCATACCGTGGTCACGATGACTGAAAAGTTCATCGCCGCTCCCGGGGCAAAAATGTGGCCTGCGGCAGGCGTCGAGATTGGAGCCCCCGGAACGCCCATCGTTTGATAATTCGCGCGATTTGCCTCGGGCACCTGCTCCCACAGGCGTCGCGCATAGTCCGAATCATGTTCGATTGCGGAGACTCCCCGGACGCGCAGTTGAACCCGCTGTCGTTGATCGTAGAAATGCCACAGCGTTCGCGCATCGGCCTGCAAATGCCGGACCTTGGGGGCCCGGGCATCGGAAAAAGCCACCAAGCGCCGCCAAGAACGGTCAACCTGGCGCAAGACCATCGTGCGAAGTTCGGGCCCCAGCGGAGAAACGGAGCCAACGGTCGGCAAACTCCAAGGATGATGAACATCCGCCACCGCCCGGCCCAGCGAGGACCAGATCAGGGTTTCCAACTCGGTCAGCGAATCGGTCTGCCACGAAGAATTCATCTCGGCCACCCGGTTGTCGGCCACTTGGGCGCGGATACCAACTCAAAATGGGCCAATCTGCGGAAGGAATCGCGTCGCCTACCGTCTGACCACCGGTGGAACCACCGAAGGCGTTAACCGTCTCGTTATCCGGTTCAACGAGCGGTCCCGTCGGATCTGACATCCACGCAGACCACGTCGCCCTTGGAATTGCGGACGTAAATCCGCCCATTGCTCAACACCGGAGCGGTCCAAACTTTGGCACTGATCACCTGCGCCCTGGAAACTTCCTGATAGCTTGTGCCTTTGGCTTCGACGACGACCAGCTCGCCCGGTCCGGTGATCCAGATCAACTTTCCACCGGCAGCCGCAAGGCCCCCCGGCTCGGCGTTGGGGCTCGTCCATAATGTCTTGCCGGACTGCGGATCAAGGCAGCGAAGGCTCCCGGCCTTGTCGCCGACGTTGCCATGGATGCCGAACAGCAGACCATTCAGGAACACCGGGCTGGCGAGCTGTCCGGCCAACTCCTTGTTCAGCCACGACCGTTCGGGAGCACCCGAACCCAGCCTGATGAGAGCGGCCGAACCGCCGGTCTGGGAGCGCTCCTGAAACTTGTAGCCTGAGGTGATGAACAAGTCGCTGCCGATCACCACCGGATCGGCCGCATTGACGTCATACTCAGTCTTCCAGAGAAACTGCCAGATCTGAGCCCCGGTAGCGGGTTCGACCGCGTAAAGTCCGCTCGCTCCGAAGACCGCCAGAGCCCGCCGGCCCTTGAACTGAAACGGAACCGGACTCGCATAAGCCGCGGCTTCTTTTCCGGAAACCCAGACCTTCGTCCCATCTTTTTTTTTGAGAGCCATTCCGAACGTGCCCGCGTTCAGGATCACGAGCTCACCCTCGATATGGGGCGAACCAGCGAAGCCCCATTCCGGCTCTGCGACGCCAAACTCCTTCTTCACGTTTACGCGCCAAACCTGGGTTCCGGTCTTGGCGTGCAGGCAGATTGCATCGCCCTGTTTGCTGAAATGGAAAACGCGATCCCCATCGACGGTCGGTGTCGCACTTGGCCCGCCATCGTAATATTTCGGCGCCAGCTTCTGTTCGTAGGAATGTTTCCAGACTTCATTGCCGGATATCGCATCGAAGCAAAAGATCGTATCCAGATCCTTGGAATTACCGACTGTGTAGACGCGGCCATCAGCCACCGTCATGGAGGCGAAGCCTACGCCGACATTCCTTTTCCAAAGCTGTTTTGGCTGACCCTCCGGCCATTTACCGAGCCAGTCTTTCTCTTGGGAAATACCGTCGAACTTTTCGCCGCGAAACCGGGGCCAATCGCCGGCCGCAGCGGTGGCGCCGGCGAGCAACGACAACGTCAGCAACAGTTCAGTCTTGCGCATTATGGGTCCAAGCTAATCGGAGTAGGTCTCCGGTCAATCGTCTCTCCAAGGCCGCACACATCCCACTCCTTGACGGAAGGCACTCTCGTCCCGAAGTTGTTGCCGCAGTATGGTAAAGCAAAGCGAACGTCAGTTGAGCCGCCGGCAGGCGCGTGATCTTGATGTCGAAATCGGTTTTCTGGAGGGGCTCGTCCGTCGCGATCCGGCCTACACCGATGCCTTGGAGCTGCTGGGCGACCATTACACCGAGCGGGGGCGAATCGGCGATTGCCTCAAGATTGACTCCCAATTGCGCCATCTCCGGCCCGCCGATCCGAACGTCTGCTTCAATCTCGCGTGCACGCTAGCCCTGTCAGGACAAGCCGACCGGGCCTGTGCCGAACTGGAAAGCGCCCTCGACCTCGGATTCCGCGATTTCAGTTCGGTCCGGCGCGAACCGGACTTGGCCGCGGCCCGAAAACATCCGGATTTCAAACGCATCCGAGATCGCATTCGGCGGCTCGAAAAAAGTCCGGCCGACCACTGATCTCACCTCGCGCTGCCGTTCACCCGAGTTGTGTTCCTACCGGTGGTTTGCCAGTTTTGCTCCGCCGATGAGTTGGTTCTACCGCCACCTGCTACGCCCGCTCCTGTTCCTTCAGGACTCCGAGGCAGCCCATGATTGCACCCTGAGGGCGCTGGGCTTGGCGGGCCGACACAGGCCGCTCTGCCAGCTGACTCAGTCGATCTTTGACGTCGAAGACCTGCCAGTCGAAGCGATGGGCCTCCGCTTCCCCAACCCTGTCGGCCTCGGCGCCGGGATGGACAAGCAGGGGGTGGCGGTTCCGGCTTGGCGGGCTCTCGGTTTCGGCTTCAGCGAACTCGGTGGAGTCACCTGGCACGCACAAGCCGGCAACCCGCAGCCGCGGATGTTCCGAGTGCTCGCCGAAGGGGCTTTGGTCAACCGGATGGGATTCAACAACGGCGGCGCGCCTGTGCTCGCAGCCAGATTGCAGCAATGGCGAGCGAGCGGCCTCTGGCCAACTCACCCAGTCGGCATCAATCTCGGAAAATCCAAGATCACGCCGCTCGGTGAGGCCGTGACCGACTACGCCAATTCGTTTCGGCTGTTATGGCCGTTGGCGGATTTCTTCGTCGTCAACGTCAGCTCCCCCAACACGCCCAACCTGCGCCAACTTCAGGACAAATCAGCACTCGACGAAATCCTGGCCGCCTTGCAGGCGATCAATCGGGAGCTCGGGGCAACGTTGGGTGGAACTCGTGCTAAGCCGTTGCTGGTGAAGATTGCTCCCGACCTGAGTTTCGAGGCGCTGGACGAAATCGTGGAAGTCGTTCAACACCGCCAGCTTGCCGGCATCGTCGCCACCAACACCACCATTGGCCGACCAACAACCCTCGATCCGGTCGCCTCACTGCTCTTCCGCGAGACCGGGGGGCTCAGTGGATGTCCGCTTCGGGCCCGCAGCACCGAGGTGGTCCGGCATCTGTTCCGCAGCACGAAGGGGCAATTGCCGCTCATCGGAGTCGGTGGCATCGCCTCGGCGGCAGACGCGTGGGAGAAGGTTCTCGCCGGAGCGTCGCTCGTTCAGGTTTACTCCGGGCTCGTCTACGAAGGCCCAACCTTGATTGGTGAAATCGTAGAGGGCTTGCGCGATCGGCTCGCCGGCGCGAACTGGCAGGACGTCGTCGGGGCAAATGCCCGTTGATCGGGCGACTCAGACCAGCCCGGTTGTTTCCGGGAAGCCGCAGACAATGTTTAGGCTCTGCACCGCCTGGCCGCTGGCTCCTTTGACGATGTTGTCCTCGGCGCTCAAAACCAGGAGGCGCCCGGTGCGCGGGTCCAACCGCCACGCAATTTCGATCACGTTTGTCCCCACCACGTTCTTGGTGTCTGGCAAAGCCTTTCCGCTCAACAGCCTGACAAAGGGCTCAGCGGCGTAGGCCTTGCGGTAACATTCGGCAATGCGCTGCCCCAGGAGGTCCGCTTCCTCGCGCGAGCCGAAGTGCTGGGCCGGCGCGAGGTAAAGCGTGGTATGGATTCCCCGGTTAACAGGGATCAGGTGCGGCGTGAACTGAACCGTCACGCTCTCGCCGGCGGCGAGACTGAGTTCCTGTTCGATCTCCGAAAGGTGTCGGTGCTTGGGCAGGCCGTAGGCCCGGACACTCTCGTTGCATTCGCAAAAAAGGTAGTCCAAGTCCGCCTTCCGGCCCGCCCCCGAAACCCCGCTCATCGAATCGGCGATGATGCCTGAAGACTTGATCAATCCGTCACGGAGCAACGGCAAGATGGGCAGCAAAATACTGGTCGGATAACAACCCGGAGAGGCGATCAGGCGCGAACCGCGGATGCGATCGCGATACACCTCGGGCAACCCGTAAACCGCCTCCTGAAGCAATGCCGGCGCCGGGTGCTCATGTGCATAAAATTCGCGGTAAATGTCGGCGCTGCGGAGGCGGAAGTCGGCGCTGAGATCGATCACCACCACCCCGGCCTGATGCAGCGGCACCGCGAACTCGGCGGCGACCCCGTGGGGCAGCGCGAGAAACACAATATCCGCCTGCCGCGCCAGCACCTCCACATTGGGATCGCTGAAAAACAGCGCTCGGGACTTCGGGTGACTGCCAAATTTAGGGAACACCTGAGCCACGCTTTGGCCGGCATTCTGCCTCGAAGTCACTGCGACCAGTTCAACGGCCGGATGATTCAACAGCAGGCGGACGAGTTCTTCGCCGGAGTAGCCGGATGCACCGACAATGGCCACACGAACAGGTGAGGGAAATGAATGCATGTGCGAACCTAAACGGGATGATTTGTGCGTGAAACTTGGCTGGCAATTGTCGTTTTACTTCAGCGAAATCATTCCTACGGATTTCGCCTGCCGAACCCAGACTTGAAACTCCGGAGAGCGACCGCGAGTCGACCGTCAACAAAAAAACCCCGCTGGACAAGTCCAGCGGGGTTTGAAGAAAACAGTGCCGATCAACGCTTGCTGAACTGGAAGCGCTTGCGGGCGCCGGGTTGGCCGTATTTTTTGCGTTCCTTCATGCGGGAATCGCGGGTCAGCAACTTGTCGACCTTCAGTTGCGGCTTGAGCGCCGCATCGCTGGCGAGCAACGCCCGTGCGATTCCGTGCCGGCAGGCGCCAGCCTGACCGGAAGGTCCACCGCCACCGACGTTGATGCGGACATCAAACTTGCCGGTGGTTGAGGTTGCATTGAACGGCTGCTGCAGCAGCATCCGCTGCGTTTCGACAGGGAAATAGTTCTCTACCGTGCGCTTGTTGACGGTGATGGTTCCGGAGCCGGGCATGATCCACACCCGGGCGACGCTCGTCTTGCGACGGCCTGTGCCGTAGAATTGAACAGAAATCGACATGGTTCAGAAAGAGTCAGTTGCGCCAAGTTCAGCCGGCGTAGGCCATTGCGGCCGGTGTTTGAGCCGAATGGGGGTGAGTGGGGCCAGCGTAAACTTTGAGCTTCGTCAGCAGGCGGTCGGCCAGACGGTTCTTCGGGAGCATGCCTTTGACGGCGTGCATCACCAAGCGCTCGGGATGAGCGGCGCGGACTTGGGCCACCGAGCGATACTTCTCGCCACCCTTCCAACCGGAATAGCTCATATACTGCTTCTGGTTCTCTTTCTTTCCGGTGAGGACCACCTTCTCGGCGTTCACGACCACCACAAAGTCGCCCCCGTCCATGTGGGGAGAAAAGATCGGCTTGTCCTTGCCACGCAGGGCGTCAGCGATTTGGACGGCGAGCCGACCGAGCACGACACCGTCCGCGTCCACTACGCGCCATTGGCGTCTCTGCACGTCAATTTTCGAAATAAAAGTCCGCTTGTTCATTTTGCCCCAACAAAGGAGCGCGATTGGTAGCAAATGCAGGGAACGGGTCAAAGGCTTTTTCCAAAACTTACCGCTTCTTTGTTCGATCGGAAATCGGATTCCGAGCTTGAAACGACCGCCGTCGAAGCCGGCCCGCGAAACCTTTAACCGGTCAACGATAGCCTGCAGTCGCTGACGGCCGTTGATAATTCCCCAGCCAAGTCGCCCATTGGGAAGCGGAACTGGGCGCACCTGACGCTAACCGTCTGCTAAGCGCCAGAACTCGCCGGACAATCCGCAATCTTCGTTGCGCCCAGCACGGCGGCGGAGCGGGGAGCCCGGCGCCATCGTCGTGTGGCGCGGCCTGCTCCAACTGCGCGCCATCACCAGCGCGTGGCAACGCTTTGGTCAGAAAACGTGTGGGTAATAGAAAGAGTCCTCTGGCGCTTTGGAATGCGGCTCGGCTCGCATTCACTGCTTTGCCCTTTTCTCCTCGGTCGCTTTGCTGGCTTGCTGGAACGCGGCCCGCTTCT
>JAYUSF010000053.1:0-7417 GCA_043755815.1 Verrucomicrobiota bacterium | reverse complement strand
GCAGCGCCGCAAGATGAAGCAATGGTAGCCAGCGCCATGAATGTGAGCCGGTGGGAAGTTGAGGCCGCGGGGACTGCCGGGCGCGCAACGCCGCGGTTCGGGGCGCAGGGCTCCGGCCCTGCCCGAGTATCAGTGCCCGCGACAAGGTTTGAACGCCCGCCCTCACCCCGGCCCTCTCCCCCGGGGAGAGGGGGAATGGATTCACCCCGGTCCATGCCCTTGGCCGATGCGCTTCGATTCAGTCCAGCGTTGATCCTGCAAACGCGACGCAGTCCTCGCCAGTCCGGCCTCTGGAGTTCTCCGGCGCCTGTGGGCGTTCCCCTCTCCTTGGGGGAGAGGGCTGGGGTGAGGGCGGGCCTCCGTAGCAGCCGACGTGAGGAGGGGCATCCTGAAATGCAGAATGCGGAACGCAGAGCGCGGAAGGTTTCTCTGCCCGACACCGGGCGGCCGCTTTCCCACCCGCTTCTCGCGGTCTGGCTGTTCCTGCTCAGCTTTATCGCCGCGCAGGCCGCCCCCGGCTTCCGCGCCGAATTGGATCCGGATTCCATTGCGGCCGGCGATTCCGCGGTGTTGAAGCTCATCTTCACCGACCTCGGCAATGTGCAGCCGCCGGCGCTGCCCGAGTTGCCCGACTGCCCGACCCAGTTCGCCGGGTCCGGCAGCCAGATCAACATCGTCAACTTCGAGCGCACCTCCGCCATCATCCACCAGTATGTGCTGCAGCCGAAATCGGCGGGCGTGGTGGAGATCCCCGCGCTCACGGTGGAGATCGGCGGCAAACGCTACACCAGCAACCCGCTCAAGCTCCGGGTCGGCCAGGGCTTCGGCCAAGACCAGTTGGGTTTCCTGAAACTCGTGGTGCCCAAGACGGA
This sequence comes from Verrucomicrobiota bacterium, assembly GCA_043755815.1. Lineage (GTDB taxonomy): Bacteria > Verrucomicrobiota > Verrucomicrobiia > Limisphaerales > UBA9464 > CAIWAH01. Next base: position 6,545 of record JAYUSF010000053.1, on the reverse strand, counting down.
CTTCTACGTCGGCGAGACGGTGCCGGTGGAGATCCGCTTTTATTTCAGACAGCCGCCGGCGCGGCAGAATCCGCCGAAGCTCAAGCTGGACGGCTTCACCAAGGGCAAGGACAACTCCGACAACCTGCCCCCGGAGACGATCGACGGCGAGGTTTACAGCGTGTTCCGGCATGCGATTGCCCTCACCGCGGCCAAGGCGGGTGAACTTGAGCTCGGCCCGGCGGAGTTCGAGACCCTCTACGTCTTCCGTTCAAATCGGCGCCGGAGCATCTTCGACGATCCGTTCTTCGGCGGCGGTGGCGAACAGAAGCAGATCAACTTCGCCAGCGCGCCGGTCAAGATCCGGGTCAGCCCACCGCCGTCGGTCAACCAACCCGCGGGCTTCACGGGCGCGGTCGGCCGCTTCAGCCTCGAACCCGTGATCGCCTCGCCCACCAACGTCGCGGCCGGTGATCCCATCACCGTGAAGCTGACCGTGCGCGGACGCGGCAACTTTGCCGGCCTCAAGCTGCCGGAGTTTCCCGCGGGCACCGGCTTCCAAGCCTATGCCGGCACGAACTCCTTCGAGGAAACCGACGTGCTCGGCCTCGAAGGCGTGAAGACTTTCGAGGAAGTCGTCGTGCCGGAACAGGCCGGTGCACAGATGCTGCGGCTACCGCCGTTCGTCGCGTGGAACCCGGAGGCGAAGCGCTACGACGTGCTCACCCCGCGCGCGATCCCGGTCAACGTCCGCGCCGGTGCCACCGCCCAGGCGCAACCGCTCGGCAAGGTTCCCGTCGCGGTTTCCCCCGATCCCACCCCACCTCGCGCCGCCACGCCGGAAGTGGTGCCGTTGAAGACCCGGCTCGGACCGCTGCTCGCGTTTACGCCGGCGCTGGTTGAACGCCCCTGGTTCCTGGGCCTCATGCTCGCCGCACCGCTGCTCTATGCCGGACTCGCGGTCGGCCAGCACCTCCGCCAACGCGCGCGGGCCCGCGGACCGGACCTCCGCGGCCTAAGCGAACGCGCCATTGCCGCGGCGCTCTCCGAACTGGACAGCCACGCCCGGGCGGGCCGTTCGACGGAATTCTTCGCCGCCCTCAACCGGGCCCTGCAGGAACAGCTCGCGCTCACGCTCGGCGGCCCGCCCGGCGCGTTCACCGAAGACGTCGTGACCAGCCGGCTGGAACCGCGCGGTCTTCCGGCCGAAGCCGCGTCTGCGATCCGCGGCCTCTTCGAAACCCTGGCGCAGGCCCGTTATTCACCGATCACGTCGCAGACCGAACTGGCCAAGCTGGCGGAATCCGCGCGCCGCGCCGTCTCCGCCCTGCGGCAACTGGAGGAGCAGCGATGATGGGAATGCGGAAGGAAACCGGCTTGGCGCCGGCACGGATTCGACACGGTTGCGTTTTCGCACGTTGGTTCGTCGCGTTCCTGCTGGCCTGTCTCTGCGTTATTGAAACTCAAGCCGCTTCACCCGCGGGGCATTTTGAAAGCGGTAACGCCTGGCTGGCCAAGGGGCAGCCCGCGGAGGCGCTCGCCGCCTACGGCCAGATCTCGCCCGAGGTGACGACGGCCTCCTTGGAGTTCAACCGCGGACTTGCCCACGCGCAGCTCGGACAGCTCGGCCACGCCATGGTTCACCTGCGGCGGGCTGAACGGCTCTCGCCACGGGACCGGGAAATCAGCGTCGCGCTTCGCCAAGTCCGTGCGCGCATCAGCGGACCGGCCCCGGTCCCGTCGGCGCTGGGACCCACGCTGGGCCGGCTCACGCTCAACGAGTGGTCCGGGCTGGCGGGCGTCAGCTGGTGGGCCTGGTTCGGACTGCTGTTCGCCGCCCGCTCGGGACCGGCGGCCCGTCAACTGGTGCGCGGCTACACGGTGTCGTTCGGCGTCATCGCGATTGGCTTCACGACGGTGCTCGGGCTGGCGTGGTATCACCGCCGGCAGGAACCGTGCGTCGTCGCCACACAGGCCAACGCCGCGGTGCGCATCAGCCCGCTGGACGAGGCCAAGGTCGCCTTCACCGCCAACGACGGCGCGGAGCTGCGCTTGGCCGAGGAGCGGGAAGGGTGGTTTCGCATCGAGGAACGGGCGTCGGGCCGCTCCGGCTGGCTGAGTGCGAAGTCGGCGGCGGTGGTGCCGGTGAGGTAGCTTTTCGGATGCGAATGGCTCGGTGGTTTTGCGGATGGCCATGGAAGCGTGACTGCCAACGCGGACGCGCCGCCAACCTGGTCAGTGGGAGTTGTTCCTCCCGGTGATTCGCTTGTCCCGCAACGCCATCCACCGGCTCCGTCGGTTCAATCCGCCGCGATTCCGCCCCGTGGTTCCTGCGGAGCTTTCGGTGCGCCTTGGGCTCAACGACGGTTTGGTAACGGTCTTTTGACAAACCGGGGACCGTTGCCCACGGTTTGGAACGCTTCGGCTTCAAGCGGAGCGCCAGCTTTTCCTGCCTTGGAATGAAAACATCGAAGCTTCCGGCCCGCCGTCACGAAGCCGCCAACGTCGGCGTCATCGTTCTCATTGCCCTGGCTCTGGGCCTGTGCGGTCTGGCCGCCTACCAATGGACCCGTGAGACGACCTTTCGGGCCCGGATCGAGGCGCTGAACCAGACCAACGTGGTCATGCGGACGCTGCAGAACGAGGCGGAGAACAAAACGATCCGCTACCAGGCGGAACTGGCCAACGTCGAGAAGGCCCGCGTCGACATCGTGGCCGAGAACCGGACCAACAAGATCCGCGTGGGCAAGCTGGAGCTGGAGGTCTCCAAACTGGGCGCCAACTACTTTCAGGCCACGAACCTCGTCACCGTTTTCAGCAATGCGGTTCAACAGGCCAACCAGAACATCCAGATCCAGAACGAATCGATCAAGACGTTGAACGAGGAATACAAGAAGCTGGCGGCCGACCGAAACGAGGTGATCAAGAAATTCAACGCCCTCGCTGAGGATTCTCAGAAGACGGTGCTCGAATACAACAAGCTCGCGAAGCAGTTCGAGGACTTCCAGAAGCAGGTTGAGGAGCAGCTCAACCCGAAGAAGGACAAGGAGAAGAAGTAACCTCCGGCGGGCGGGCTGACCTGGCTTGAATCCGGTTTTGCCGGAATGCGTCTTGACGGGAGCTTCCGCCTTTTCCGACAAAGCGTCATTCCATGATCCGCCTGATTGCCCGCACCGCCGCCCTCTTCGCCTTCGGACTCGTCCTGGCCTGTCCGCTGGTCGCCGACACCAACGAAGTCTCCGTCTTTGCCGACAAACGGCTGGAGGACGCCGTCCGCCAGCAGGTGTTTGCCAAACGCTACACCAATTCCCCGCTCACCTCCGCCGATGTCGCCAACGTCTCCACCTTCAACGCCAACGGCCGGGGCATCACGAACCTCGCGGGCCTGGAACATTGCAAGGCGCTCGCCGCGGCCGACCTCGCCGGCAACAAGATCGCCGACCTGACGCCGTTGAAGGGGCTCCGCCAGTTGCAATACCTCAACCTCGCCACCAACCAGATCCGCGATGTGTCGCCGCTGGGCACGATCCCCGCCCTCCAATACATCGAGCTGTCGTGGAATCGGGTGGCCGACCTCGGACCGCTCAGCGGTCTGACCAACCTGGCTTCGCTGTATCTCGGGCATAACCAGCTGAAGTCGATCGCGCCGATCACGGGCCTGCCCAAGCTGGTTTCGCTTTATGCCGAAGACAACCGGTTGACGAGCATTGCCGGGCTGGAGCGGCTGCGCGGGCTGTCCGGGGTCTCCCTGGCGCGGAACCGCATCGCGGATGTCACTCCGCTCACGGGTCTGCGGGCACCGAGCTTCGTGTTCTTGGAAGGCAACCGGATCAAGGACCTGGCGCCGCTGTCGTCCTGGATCGCCAGCGACCTCGCCGGGCCGAAGAATTTCGCGCCGTTCGCCAATTTCTATCTCAAGGGCAACCGCCTTTCCTCGAAGTCCAAGCGCCTCGTGGAGGACTGGAAGAAGGAAGGCGTTCGGATCAACAATTGAACCGGGTCACCGGGCGGTCCGATTGGGTCCGCGCCCTTGGCCTTACTCGTGCAGCGAGGAAACGCCCTTGGGCAGGCGGTAGAGGGCGTTGACCTCCCTCAGCGAAAGCGCCTGGTCGAAGATCGCGAGGTCGTCCATCCAGCCGGTGTAGGCGAGCCCAAGCATCACGAGCGTCTCGTCGATGTTCCAGGTCCAGGTCTGTTCGCGCCGGTTCAACTCCCCCTTCATGGCGCCGTCGAGATAGAGCTTCGTCACGCCGTCGGGCTTCCCGGTGTTGAACTTCTCCCAGGTGAACACCACGTGCGTCCAGCGGTCGCGGGAAAAGGGCGGCCGGACGACCGGCACGAGCGGCTTTTCCGCCAGCGGCATGTCCTCCCATTTGCGGTTCAGGGGATTCCAACTGGCGGGGTCGGCGTAGGCGCCGAAGCGAAACTCGCGCGGCTTCTCGTCCTTGGTGAACTCGGTGAAAAACGCGGCGTTGTCCCATGCCTTGGGCGTGATCTGGATCGGGTCGCAGTAACCCGGTTCGAGGTCCTCGTCGGGCGTCACCCGCAGCCAGAAGGAAACGGAGCCCTGCCAGTTCCGTTTCCGATAGGGCACATTGCCCGCGGCCTTGAAGGCGACCACCTCGTTGATCTTGCGGTCAAAGCGCAGGGCGCTGCCGTAGCGCCCCTGTTGGAAGGCCAGCGACACGCCGGCCGGCGGCAGCCCGGGCTGCACCACGCGCGGCGCCCCCCATTGCGGACCCCAGTGGATGCGCCGGTCGCCCCGGGCAAAGATTGCGTCTGCCGAATCGTCAAACGGCGCGTGGAATGTCAGCGACAGGCCCAGCGCGCGCCGGGCGGCGAACGGCACCTTGTCGTCGGCCCGCGTAACCACCGCGCTGGCGAGCAACGCCAGTGCGAAGGCGAGGAGAGGGGAATCTTTCATGGTGAACCGGGGATTGTCTTGACCGCAGATGAACGCGGACGGACGCAGATTCAAGACATTTGGTCAGGAGGGGCCGCCAGCCACTCTCGGTGGCACGCTCCAGGAGGTTGGCCGGCCGCGGTGGTGCGAGGCTCCCGCCGAGCCAGCAGGACTAAACGCTTGACTGGAGTCTCGCGCCACCGGGGCCCCGGTCACTTCGCGGGGGGGGGGATTCTCAAGTCACCGTGTTCTCTGCGGGACCAGTTCCTCAGGGCTTTGCCGCCAGCACGTCGGCTTCGGTAAACACCGCCTGCCGGACCACGGTGCGTTCGTCCGACGTGTAGATGATCCGGATCTTTCCATCGCGGGTCTGGATGGCGGTCGGGTAACCGTAGTCGCCCTTCGGCTCGGCGATCAGGTCACGCCGGTGCGGAAACGTCCTCGCGCCGTCGGTCGAAAGCGCGACGGACAGCGGCGTGCGGTCGGAGAAGGAGCGGTTGTAAACGAGCAGGTGGTGCCCGCTCTGCAGCCGGAGGAAATCCACCGCGGCGTTCGGGTTCGGGAATTCCGAGTCGGTGCCGCCGCTCCACGTTTTGCCGCCGTCACGGGATTCGGTCCGCACCAGCCAGCCGTCGGGCTGGCCGTCGTAATTGCCGCCGCGCCGACAGAAGGCTACCAGATGATCGCCCGCGATGACCGCCGGTGCCGGCTGGATGTTGCCGAGGCGCGAACGCACCCGGTTCGACTCGCTCCAGAGGCCCGTCGCCGGATGATGGCGCATAAAGAACGACGTGCAGTCCTTGCCCACGGATTCGGGATCGTTGCCCACCTCGTGATACACCGGCAGCAGGTAATCCCCATCGGGCAACACGATGGGCCGGTTCCGAACCATCGTGCCAGCCTCGAAAGTCAGGGCAAACGACTCCGACCAGGTGCGCGCGCCGTCGCGGGAAACCTTCGCCGTGATACGCGAGCTGTCCCAGATCTCGCCGTAGCGCGTGACGTAGAAGAGCCACACCACGCCATCGGGTGCCTGCCAGGGAATCGCGTTGCCGAGCGCGTAGAAGGGGTTCGCCGCGATCTTCACCGGCTTGGACCAGCGCTTCGCACCCAGCTTCAGGCGCGAACCGAACACGGCCGCGGCGTTGTCCTTGTATTCCCCCTTGCCACTGAAGAAGACGACGAAGAGGTCGCCGTTCGCCAGTTCGGTGACGCTGGCGGGATGCTTGTAGTCTCCCGTCGGCACCTCGGGCCCGAAGAGGCGCTCGAAGCGGAGTCCGTCCGCCGCGCAGGTGGAGGTGCAGAATGCCAATGTGACGGCGATGAACGCCGTCCGGAGCAGCGAGGACATGTAGGCAACGTAAGCGGAGGCCAGGCGTCTGCCAACCTCCGCCCATCCCCGGGAGTGCCGGCATCCTTGCCGGCGAGTTCGGCCGCGCGCGGAAGGCGAACCGCCGGCCCGTCGATCAACCACCGCTCCGCGTCCCGCAGCCGGCGCAGCTCGCGTTTGAGCGCCGCGCCGACGCGGTGCTTGGCGAGGTAGATGGCGGCGGTGCCCACGCCCAGCGTGCGCCGCACCTCGGCCGCCGGACGTTCCTCGATCACGTTCAGGTGATAGATGGCGTAGTGCCCCGGGTTCACCTGCCGCTTCAAGCGGGCCAAA
>JAYUSF010000052.1:0-25166 GCA_043755815.1 Verrucomicrobiota bacterium | reverse complement strand
ACCAAAAAGCTGGCCAACCTCGCCGCCAGCATCCTCCTCTACCTGCTCAAAAAAACGTATTCAATACCTATTGAGCAATCCCGAGTTTCTTTCGGAAGCCGCCCGAACGGGACGCCGCGGAGTCTGGTTCGAAATTTCCGTCTTTGGCAATTAATTGGCACTGTTCCCCGAGAGATCCGCGCACAGATCGGAATTTCGCGGAAGTGGACCAACCGGACAGGGCGGACGTTCAAACTTGAAGGGAAAGGTCCTCGATAGGGTTTCGCTTGAAAATTTCAGGTCCTAATCTGGCGATCCTGCACACGTCACGCCTTAGTTATCGTTATCGATTCCATCTATCGGCTTCTACGCCTCGCTGACGTTGAGAGCTTCAAAACAGAACCTTCGCTCACGCTTCGCGGATCGGCTTTCGGCCAACGTCAAAACCGGCATTGGGGTAACGCGACCAGCATCACGAGCCAACCGCGTATAGCAGTGTCCTAGGCGCTTTGTTTTTTTGGCCGTGACGAGACGCAATGGCGATGTGGAAAATCCTCGGTTGGAGGAGAGGCAGGAAATTCTGCACAGTCAATTTGCGGGCATACCGAGGCTCGTGCAATACGGTGACACCGGGTCAGAAGCCACGCCCGCCCAACCGCGGAGCGCCGCCAGGACGGAGCCCACGGCGTGGGCCGTGGGGGCACCGGCAGCGGAGTCGGCCACCCCAGCGTGGCGGCAGGAGCAGGTGGCGCCCCGCAGGGGCTTTGGCCATTTCCGAATCCCCCCTGGCTGACGCCCGGGGTTGCTTTCTGCCGCGCCTCCGGTGCTGACGTGTTCAGCAAAGACGACCGGGATACATCGGTCGCCCGATTGCACGATTCTCTGTAGAAGGTCACGAAGTGGCGAAGGGCGGATTCAATTGAGAAGCTCCTTGCCAGTAGGCGATGGTTTAGCGCGAGATACGTTTTTGACGGGCATCAGTCGCTCGATCACCAATTCTTCATCATGAAATACGGCTTCAATATCCGCCCCTCGGCGGCTCTCGATTTCGTTTCCCTCGGCGCCTTGGTCCACCGACTCGATCCAGGCATCATTCCCTTCCGAAAGGCGAACTCCTGCCAGATTCATGTCAGCGGTGGCGAATTCAATGTCGCGGCCAATCTTGCCGACTGTTTTCGGCTCAAGTCCGCGGTCGCTTCCGCAATGGTCGACTATCCAATCGGCGACCTGATCGCCGAGCGCGTGCGCGCCATGGGGGTGACGGCCTTCTATCGCCGCTTCAAACACGACGGCGTGCACGGGCCCAACATGGCGACCGTTTACAGCGATCGCGGGCAGGGATTGCGGGCTCCGGTAGTCTTCTACAACCGATGCAATGAGGCCGCCGCGCAGCTAAAGCCGGGTGACTTCAATTGGGGGGAAATCTTCGCCGGCGGCGTTCGCTGGTTTCATAGCGGGGGAATATTTGCCGCGCTGTCCCCGACAACCGCAGAAACCATCATCGAGGGCATGCAGGCGGCAAAAGCCGCTGGGGCGATCACCTCCTTCGATCTCAACTACAGGGCAAAACTCTGGAACATCGTGGGCGGGCAGGATCGGGCGGTCGCCGTGCTGGACCGTATCATCCGTCACGTCGACGTGCTGGTGGGCAACGAGGAGGATCTGCAACTCGGCCTGGGCATTCCCGGTCCAGAGGTAACGGCGAAATCAAAATTGGACCCCAGCGCCTTCCTCAGCATGATGGGCAACGTCACCCTGAGGCACCCTCACATTAAGGTCGTTGCTACGACCCTCCGCGAGGTGCATTCGACCAACCGCCACTCTTGGGGTGCGGTCGCGTGGATCAACGGAGGAACCTATGTCTCACCGACCTGCGAGTTGGACGTCGTCGATCGGGTCGGCGGTGGCGATGGGTATGCCGCGGGATTCTTCTATGGACTGTTGAATGGCGAATCGCCGCAGGATGCGGTCAACCTAGGCTGGGCGCACGGGGCGTTGCTTACCACCTTTCCCGGAGACACAACGATGGCGACCGTGGACGAAGTGCGAGCCTTCGCGCGCGGTGGCTCGGCCCGGATTCAGAGGTAGGAGAATGTTCCGGTTGCCCCACCCGAACTGCCCGGACAGAGGCTAAGGTTTGGGGAGGGGTCAGGGTTTTACCGAATCCCACGGTCGGTTCCACGCCGCACAATCGTCGGCACCAGGTTGGCCAGCTACCTACGAAGACAAGAGTCTCTTGGAAAAAGGCAAAATGACCGCTGAACTCATCAATACCGGTTCGGAACTACTGCTTGGACGCGTGCTCAACACGCATCAGCAATGGATTTGCCGGCTCCTGTCCGACGCGGGGTTTGAAGTGGGCAGGCAAACGGCGGTTCCAGATTCGGCGGACGCGATCACCTTCGCCGTCAGCGAGTCGCTCGGCCGGGCCGATTTGGTGATCACAACCGGCGGCTTGGGACCGACCGGCGATGATCTTACCCGCGAACGCGTTGCCGCGCTGCTCGGCCGGAAACTCGAGCACGATCCTGCCGTGGCGGCTCAGATCAGGCATTTTTTTGAGTCGAGAGGACGCGCGGTCCCACCACGGACCGATCGCGAGTCCCTTGTTCCCTCCGGGGCCATTGTTTTGACCAACCGAAACGGGACCGCTCCTGGACTCGCGATCGAAGTCGCCCAGAACCCGTTTCGGGATGACCGCCGAAAGTCGTGGGTGATCCTGCTCCCGGGTCCGCCCCGGGAATTGCGCCCGATGTTTCGGGACGAGGTCATGCCCCTGCTCCGGCGTGTATGTGCCCCAGAAAAGGCCCTCCATACTCTAACCCTGCGCACGACAGGGCTTGGCGAGTCCGCCCTCGAGGAGGCACTCGGCAAACCGCTTTCGCCGTTGCAGGATCAAGGTCTTGAACTCGGGTTTTGCGCCAAGATCGGTGAGGTCGAAGTTCGGTTTGCAATCCGGGGCGAGCAGCAAATCCACCTGCTCGGAGAAGCCGAGATCATTGCCCGAGTGCAGATCGGACCGTGGATTTTCGGGACTGCTGACGACTTGTTGGAACACGTAGTCGTCCAAGAACTGATCCGCTCAAAGCGCACTTTGGCGCTGGCTGAGTCCTGCACCGGAGGCTTTGTCGCCCATCGAATCACCAATATTCCAGGTGCCTCGGCGGTTCTGTTGGCGGGCTTTGTGACCTATGCGAACACCTCCAAAGTGCAGATTCTAGGAGTCGATCCCGGCGTGCTCGCAGCGAACGGCGCCGTCAGTGCGCCCGTCGCTCAGCAGATGGCCGAGGGTGCCCGACGCATCAGCGGGTCAGACTACGCGCTTTCGGTCACAGGCATTGCCGGTCCGGGCGGCGGTTCGGAGGCGAAGCCAGTCGGAACCGCATTCATCGGTCTGGCCGCGCCGGACGGAACCACGGTTGTCCGGCAACTGAATTCTTTTGACCGGGAAACCTTCAAGTTCGCAACCTCTCAGAACGCTTTGGAACTGTTAAGACGCCGACTTCTTGGACTTCCCAGCCCATGACCACCGCAAACAAAGTCACGGTGCTGCGGATCCTGCTGATACCTTTCTTCGTCTCTTTGCTGCTGAGCTACGGTCAGACCGGGGACGATCGTCAGCGGTGGGCCGCCCTTGCCTGTTTTGGAATCGCGGCCGCCTTGGACGGAGTTGACGGATACATTGCGCGGCGATTTAACCAGAAATCGGAACTCGGCGCGGTTCTCGACCCGTTGGCCGACAAGCTCCTGCTGGTCTCAGCCCTTATTCTCCTTGGCTTTGAGCAAGATCGCCTGACCCCACTGCCCGTCTGGGTCAACGTTACGGTCGTATCGCGCGACGTGCTGCTCATTCTCGGACTCGGGGTCGTCCATTTCACGGTCGGGGTGGTCCGGGTGCGACCCCGTTGGACAGGCAAATGCGCCACGGTGTTGCAGATGGCGCTCGTGCTTTGGTGCCTGCTGAAGTGGCCGGCACCGATTCAGACCTATCTGGCAATCTTGGCGACCGTGCTGACTGCCGTGTCGGGAGTGCAGTATATCTGGGACGGAGTCCGCCAGCTCAGCGCCAGTCCAAGGTCTGGCCCGAGTCCCGAGCAAGATCACCGCTGAAATCGCCCGCGCTACTTCTTGGCCGAATCATCCGCTTCAACAACGGCCACCGGATCGCCGGCGACTTCCGTCCGGGTCTCAGCCGGCGCGGAGATGGCCGCCATTGACCGCCCTCGGTCGGCGTAAACGGCATCGGTCGGCGCCAGCGGTTTGTGGTAATACGAGGCGTAGTAGTAGGTCGTGTAGTAGTAGTAGGGATTGTCGATCGGCACCCCGTTGACCACCAGGCCCACCAGCGGCGCACCCCGCTGGCGGATCGTGTTGATCGCCAGGCGGGCGAACCGGATCGACGTTCTGCCCGCCCGCACCACGAAAAGCAGTCCGTCCAGATAGGCGGCGATGGAGAACGTGTCATCGATCGCGGTCAGCGGCGGACAGTCAAAAACGACGTAGTCAAAGCGGCCGCGAAGTTCCTCGATGAGCGATTTCGTGCGGGCGCCCAGCAGCAGCTCGCTGGGGTTGGACGGGCGTTCGCCGGCACGCATCAGCCAAAGGTTGTTTACCTGCGTATCGTGGATGGCCTCGTCAACCCCCATGCGGCCGTCCAACACCTCGGAAAGTCCACCCTCGAGCGGTTGCTCAAAATAGTTGTGAATGTTGCCGCGCCGAAGGTCGGCGTCGATGAGCAGCGTGCGGTTTCCGGACGCGGCCAGCGTGGCCGCAAAATTCGTGGTGAAGGTCGTCTTGCCGTCGCCCGGCACGGCCGAAGTCACGGCCAACATCCGTTTGCTCGCCCCATCCGGTCCGAGCAGAAGAGCTGATCGGATTCCGCGGAGCGCCTCGGCAAACATCGTGTGCGGCTTCATCCGGGTGAGCAGGAGGTAGCCTTCCGTGTTGTGGCGTTTGTCCACTTCCGGGATCTGCCCGAGAATTGGTTCCTCAAGCTTGGCCTCAATTTCCTCGGGGTTCTCGACGCGGTCATCCAAGCGGTGGAGCAGGAACATGATCGCGACCGCCAATCCCAGCCCGGCGCCCGCACCGGTGAGGATCAACCGTGGCCGGTCGGGGCCAACGGGAGTGGCGCTGCCGATGCCGGCCTGCACAATCGTGAACTCTTCCTCGTCCATCCCGATCCGGCCCATCGCTTCCAACTGACGCTTCAGGCCATCGAGGTTTTCACGGACGTTTTTTTCGTCTCCCTCAAGCCGGATCAACTGGTTGCGGAGATCGGCCGACTCGAAGATCTCCGCGCGGATGTCTTCAATCAGTTTGGGATAGCCGAGCAGGCGGTGATTCAGTCCTTCAATCTGACCGCGTCGGGCTTCCTCCACCAACTGCAGCTCGAATTTCAGGTCCTCCTGCAGGCGGGAGAGAAACTCCCGTTGCCGGATGACATACGGGTGCTTCTCCTTCAGTTCCTTGAGCTTGGATTCAAGGTCCAATTCGAGGTTGCGGATCGTCTTCCGGATTTCCGAATAGCGGGAGTTTCCGGCCATGGAGACGTTGCCTCCCGACGTGGTGCCGCCCGAATCATCCGAATCTTCCGCCGGACCGCGCGTGACACCGCGATTCCCCCGACCCGTCCCTCCGGCCCCGCCCAAACCCTGGCTCGCCAAGGTCTCCAACTTCGCGTTCTCGTAGAGTTTCAGCTCGTTCTTCAGGTTCTCATATTCGCCCATGGTCCGTTCGAGCCGAGCCTGCGCGGCCACACCCGCATCCTGGACGGAGGTGATGTTCTGCTTGCGGCGGAAGTCATCCAACGCCTGCTGTTGCTGTTCGAGCTTCCGCTCATATTCGAGGATCTGCCGTTCGATCTGCGCCCGGGTCGTGCCCACCATGCCGCGCCGCTGCTGCTTTTGGAAATCCACGAACTCCAGAGCCCAGGCCTTCACAAAATCCTGCGTGTAAGCAAAGTTGGTGCTGTTCACGAGCATGAAGAACATGTTGCCCCGGCCCTGCCGTGCGATGATCTCGGGCCGCACCAGTGCGTTGGTGTTTTCCCGGGTTTGCTGAAGCCGATCCAGCACGCGCTGGACGACCGCCTCAGTCTTCATCAGTTCCAGCAGCGTCTCCACCGTCGCGCTGGTCTCCTCGAAGCCGGTTTGAACCTGCATGCGCGTCGCCCGCGCCAAGATCGCCTGAGACTGATACTGATCGGGCTTGGTGACGGCCATCCACACGCCGATGCCGAGGCCAATCGAGGTGAAGATCAGGAGCAACAGCCAGCGGTCACGCAGCAGCTTGAAATACCGGCGGAAATGCAGGTAGAGGTTGATGCGGTCGACCAGCGAGGTTCCGTAACCGGGAACCGACGAACCGTAGGAGCCATATGAACCCTTCATCGTTGGTCAGAGTGTGTTGAAGATTTTCTCAGGAATCTCGACCCGATCTCCGTCTTGGAGAACAGGATCTTTGCTTCGGTCGCCACGATTGATTAGCTCCTGAACGTTATATTCGCTGATCACCTCCCGTTTGGTCACCGGGTCCATGCGCCGAATCTTAACCTTCGTCAGTTTTGCCCGGGGCAAAGAACCCAACTGCAACACCAGGTCCGTCAGCGTCTTGGTTTCTCCTTCGCGGATGATGATCGAGCCGCTGGTGACGCCAAAGACCGTCACCTTGGATGAATTCTCCGGACCGGCCATCGCGGCGTCCCGGCGGATCCGGTCCAGATCAATCTTCACGGTGCAATCATTGTAAAACTCGGCGTCGAGCAGGGTTTTCACTTCCTTCCGCAGGTCCGCCAGCTTCTTTCCCCGCGCGTTCAGCTTCACGTAGCTGTCGCTTTCCTTGGTCACCGGGAATAGCGCCTCCCCCGCCTCCGTGATGTCGACCAGTTGCAGCAGCTTGGCCTTCGCCGGATCCTGCTCGATGCTGAATCGCAGCACGTCTCCCGTCTTCAGCTCGCGGGCTTCGGCGTCGATCTTTTCCAACTGACCCGAGGCGGAATTGGTGCCGGAGACGGTGTTGGTTCCCGGCGGCGCGGCCGTCCCCACCGGGAGTGGCTCGACGGCATTCTGACCGGCCAGACGGCCGGCCAAGAGGCCAAACGTCAGCCCGAGGGCAAGGAAACGAGTCATGATTCTAAAATTGATAGGTCAACGTCAGCGTGACGATGTGCGACTTGTAGTCGCCAAAGACAAAGTCCGTGTTGCGGATGGTGTATCCATACCCGAGCGAACTGCTCAGGTGCTGGGTCAACTGGTATCCGGTCGAAACGCTGAAATTGAAGTTGTCGCTGGCCTGCCCCACGCTGGGAAAGCCAAAGAGCCCATCCGGGGTGAGGACGACCCCGGAAAACACCCCGCTGGAAGTCACCAAAACTGAAGGGGTGCCCGTCACCGGATCACCCGGCACATAGATCGAGCCCGGCGGCGCGCCGAAGATCTGCAATCCGCCCGACTGCTTCGAGTGGTCGTAGGCGACCCCGAAGTTGAGCGGGAGGTTATCCGTAAGCCTCCAGGAAAGCTGGTAGGAGGCATTGATCGAATCGGAGTAGTTGCTGCCCAGGGCCCCGTTCACCCCGCGTCCGACGCTGAGCGAATGCGACAGGACCCGGTTGAGCTCATGGCTCACCGAGAGGTTGCCGGTCATCCCGCCAAAGTTCGACGAGTCTTGGATCTGCCCGTTGCGGTCCGACGAAATCACCGTGTAGCGCACGCTGGCGCTGACGCTGAGGTAGTCGCTGGGCCGCCATGAGGCGGTCGGGCCAATCCCATAGCTCTTCGAGGAGTTCTGAAAGCCGTTTGAGAAATCATTCAGCGCCGCGCTGGCCGAAACACCGACCGTGAACGCCGGACTCAGCCGGTTGAAAACCGCGGCCGAAACCGACTGGGATTGGCCATCGAGGGACCCGTAGCTGTCGTCCAATCCGCGCTCGATCGAATAGGTGTAGTCGCCACGGACCGAGAGGTCCGTGTAGGGCGCCCAATCGGCGGACAAGCCGGACGAGTTGTTGATCCGGTTGAAACGGACCGAAGTCGAGCTGCCGGTGCCGAGGATGTCGGATCGCTGATTGGCGCTGGACGCGGACGAAATCCGGTCAAAGACGGTGAAGAGAACGTCGCCGACACTGAACGCGTAATCGATCGACGTGTTAGGGCTGATCGTCAATGCGTCCAGGTTGTCCTGCCAGAGACTGAAGCGGTAACCTACCCCCACGCTGAGCGCCAACCGGGCGGCCTCGGTGATCTGCCAACGCAGGTTGGTGCCGACCGACGGGGTGATGTTCAGGTCACTCGTGTCAGCGCCGGTGCTTTGCAGCGCGTTGCTGTTGTAGGCCACCGCCAAACTGGAGCTGAACGTGGCCAGCACCGGTCCGAACCGGAGGTTGTAACTTCCCGGATCAAATCCCGTCGGGCGGTAGGGTATCCGTTCGTTGGCCCTGAAGTCATCGCCCGCCCGGGTGCCAACCGGTTCCTCCGGTGCAGAGGGTAAGACCGGTGTCAAAAACGGATTCCGGGTATCAAAATAGGCTTGGCCCAACGCCGCGGAGGACGCCGCGACCGCGACCAACGAGCAGAACACCGGGCGCGCGAAGGCCCCCCATCCAACTCCCGATGGAACTGGGATCGACGGATTTCTCCGGAAGACCGGCTGGATCTGGGTTTCCAACATCATTGAATTTTGACGTTTCGGGCCACCGCGCCCCGAATCGTTCCTGTCCACGCTATCAACGGGGCCTAGGTTCACAAGCCTCATTGCCCCGTAAAGAAGGCCCGCCGACGGGTTCACGGCACATCCCGCACCTGATAAAACCGGAGCTGCTCAGTCGGTCGGGGGTCCAGCAATTGACCGCTTTCACCCGCCACCGTCTGAACATTTCCAACCGCCTGCCAAGCCGCGCCCATGAGGTTTTCGCGACCGTAGACCTGGTATTTCCGCCCCGGGGCGCTGTCCCAAGTCACCGTTGTCCCCTGGGCGGTGAGCTTCACGCTGGTTATTCGCCAGTTTACCGATGCGGCTTTAGTCGGATCCGAACCCATCGCCGCTTCCCGCCGGTTAACAAACCCATCTCCGTCGGGGTCTTGCTCGGGGCCTGCGGACGGTTGCGTGAAGGGAGAAAAATAGCGCCGCTGGAAACGGTCATCCAAGCCGTCAAAGTTATAATCGGGTGCGCCGGGGACGATTTCGGCAAAGCCGTTAGCCCAGGCGGTGAAGCCATTGGCGGTCACCGCGACGCTGCGCAGGCCGGGCACCGCATTACTGGCCACCGAGACCGGCACTTGAACCAAGGTCATGCCCCGGAGCGCGTCCAAAACCACTTCGGTGGCACCGTAACTGATCCCGCCACCCGTCAATCGCACGGTCACGGCTGTGGAGGTCAGTCCGGGCACATAAACGCCGACCCATTGCCCGACGGCCCCTTGCGGCAGCGAGACGCAGAAGTCGCCGCTGGCCCGGGCAGCCGGCGAGAGACCCTGGCGCATCTCAACGATCCGAAACGGGGGGGTGCCGGCGGTGACCGCGACGTTTCGGGTCGCCGTCGCGTTGGCGGTCACCGTCACAGTAGCGTTGGTGACTGTCAGAAACGCGGTGTTCGCTGTGTTCCACGTCGCCCGCGCCGTCACATCGAGTTCCGCGGCCCGAACAAGATAGGTGTCGCCACTTGCGGGCGGATCCAACGGCGTAACCCGGACCGAAAAGGTTCCGGGCGACAAACCGCCCAAGCTGTAACTTCCATTGGCCATCGTGACGGTGCTCGCCGCCACGCTGCCGTTCACATCTTCGAGCGTCACCACCGCGCCCAATACGGGGGCTCCGTTAAGGGTCACCAACCCCGCCACTTTGCCGACCGTTGCGGTGCCGGCCGCGGTGCCGTAGAGCCCGCGGAGCCCGCTGATTTCGTCCGAGGAGAGCCCTGTGGTGTGATCGACCCCGCCAGGATCGGTCCAAAACATTGTCGCACCGCCAAGCGTCGCGTGGTTGAGCCCGAGGAGATGTCCGATCTCATGCAGCGCAATGCCCTCGACAAAGAAATCGTTGGCACGAACCGTCTCATAATCCGTGAACCACGTCAGGCTGCGGTTAAGCACGATGTCGGCTTCCGCGATAACCTCGTCCACGTCCGAGGTGGAGAGCAAAGTGATGGCCCGGGCCGTCGCCGGGAAAAAGACCCTGCCGCCGTCCACGAATCGGTTGCCGACCAACCAGACGACGGTATTGCTGCCGTCGAGCGGGCTCACGTCGCTCACTCCGCTCACCGTGCCAAATTCCTCGAATTTCACCTTGGTGCCGGTCACCGCCTGCCACTGCGCGAAGGCCGCCCTTACGGCGTTCAATTCCGCCGTCCGATTCGCGATGGACCATGCGTCGGACGAAAGGGTGTAGCGGATGGCCAGCGTCGCCGGGTTCTGCACCGGTGCGAGGCCGGCGTCGTAGAACTCGAAGTTCCAACGCATCGCCTTGCCGTTGGCAGCAAATTGCGACACCGCCGCCGTGGCCGGCCGGCCCGCGAGACCGAGCGAAGCCGCCACGAGCAGCCTGCCCGCAATCACGCTCGGTCGCGGCCGCCGCCAGGGCTGGGTTTTTCCGTTCGCCCGCCTCGGCAAGCCTACCTGTGTCCCGTCATTCTGTTTCATGGCTTTGCCTCCTTGCATCTACGCCTTAGTTCCGCCAACTCCACGGGAGCCTGTCCGGGCAACGCCATCCCTCCGGCGACCCTCGCACCGTCACTCCTCGCCACGAGCGTCCGGGTCACCGTGTTGGTGGTCACCGAGAATTTCCCGCGCGCCAGATCCAGCGTCACCGCTTCACCTTGCGGGTTGAACACTCCGAATAGGACCAACTGCTCGCCCAACCGGAATTGCGGTTCGCCTAGCACCCGGACCTGCCTGTCGCCCAGGACGGCGCTGCCTTGGACCACCACCAACCGGTTGGTGGCGGCGCCTCTCCATGTTTCCGTCACTCCGAGTTCCACGCAGGTAAACGCCCGGCCTGACTCGTCACGACGGGCTTCGAGGCTCTCCACGCGCCCGTGCACCACCACGTCGGCCCGACGGGCCAACTCTTCGACGGACGTCAGGGGAACGTCCGTGGCCCCGGCCGTCAGGCCGGCCACCGAAAGTGCCAGCACTGCGGTTCTTTGGAATTTCATGGTGGGCATTGAATCCTTCATCCTGCATTCACGCGCGCAAAATAACCCCCTTGGAGCTGCAAATGAGCGGCGGTTCCGACCTCGACCACTCGTCCTTCGTTCAAAACGACAATCCGGTCCACCTCGCGGATCGTCGCCAGCCGATGCGCCACCATCAGGGTCGTGCGCCCTTTCATCAGCCGCCGAAGGCTCGCCAGCACCAGCGCCTCGCTCTCCGAATCCAGCGCGCTCGTCGGTTCGTCCAGCAGCAGGATCGGCGCGTCCTTGAGGAAGGCTCGGGCGAGATTGAGCCGCTGCTTTTCGCCCACGCTCAGCCGGGCCGCGCCGTCGCCGACGACGGTGTCGTAGCCCTGGGGCAGGCGCAGGATGAAGTCATGTGCGTTGGCCGACCTGGCCGCCGCTTCAATCTCGGCGCGGGTCGCTCCGTCGCGTCCGTAACCGATGTTTTCAGCAATGCTGGTCGGCAACAGCAGGGACTCCTGCAGCACGAGCGCGACGTTTTCCCGCAGCGTGGACCGCGAGTATTCGGAGAGCTTCCGGCCGTTGAGCCGCACGCAGCCGGCGTCCGGGTCGAGGAACCGCGGGATCATCTGCATCAGGGTCGTCTTCCCCGCGCCGCTCGGGCCGATGAGGGCGATCGCTTCGCCGGCGGCCAAAGTGAAGCTAACGTCGCGCAGAACTTTCTGTTCGACCGTGTAGGCAAACGAAACCGACTCGAACTCGATCACCGCTTCCCGGGGGAAAGGCGCCTTGGCGGTCGTTTCGGTTTCCGACGCCACCGAATCACCCTCGCGGAGCAGCTCCAGGACCCGCTGCGCACCGGCCCGAGCGTTGGCCACCGTCGAGCCGACGTGGGAAAGCTGGCTGAGCGGTTCGTAGAGCTGCGTAAGGTAGGCGACAAAAACAAGCAGCCGGCCGACCGACAGCTTGCCCGCCAAGACCTCCCGCGCGCCCATGGCCACGATGCCGGCCGTGCCCAGCGCAAAGACCACCGCCACCACGGCGAGATACACCACCTCGGCCCGATGCTGCCGCCAACGGGCCAGCAACGCGCCGTCGGCCTGGCTCCCAAATCGTGCCGCCTCGGTCCGTTCACGCGTGAAGCCCTGGATCAACGGCAGGTTCACGACGGCCTGCTGCACCAGCGCGGCGACGCTGGCGTCCGCCGACTGCGCCCGGCCCGCGCGCTGGCTCATGATCGGCCCGAAGAACTTCATCACCAGCAACAGCACCGGGACCGTGGCGAGCGCCACCAGCGTCAGCCGGGGGTTGAAGCGCCACATGACCACGGTCATCGCCACCAGCGACAGCGAGGCTCCGAAAAACGTGAACACACCCTGTTGGAACAGGGTTTGAAACGCATGGGTGTCCCAGGTCGCGCGGTAGATCAGGTCGCCGGCCTGTGCTCCCTGAAGCCGGCGCATGGAGATGCCCAGCAGCCAGCCGAAAACCGCTCGCCGGACGCGCGCCAGACCACGCAGGCCAGTATGAATGACGAGCGCCTGCTGGGCCGCGCCCAGCAGCGCGTGAACCCCATGGATCGCCAGCAGCACCCCGGCCCACTTCATCACCTCACCGACACCCGAGCCGATTTCCGCCCCCGCCGCCGACACCGGGGCGGTCAGGCGGTCCACCACCCAGGCCAGCGGCCACGGTTTGAGCAACGCCACCGCCGTGCTCAGGAGCAGCAACCCAAGCGCGGCCACCACGCGGAGCCAGTCCGCGCGGAAGAATTGGAGAATTTGCCACCATTGCCGCATGTGCTGGCGTGGAAGCTACACCGGGAACAACCCCGAATGCACGTTCCGGCGTCGGCCGAAGATGGACGAAGTGCCAGGCGGCTTTCGGACGATCAGCCTCACTCCTGCGGATACACGATCACCCGGTCGTGCACGATCAGGATCAGGTCGTTCTTGCCGTCGCCGGTCACGTCGGTCACCACGGCTTCGCGCGGTTCGGTGGCCTCGTTGCGGCGCTGGCGGAAGGTCCGCTCCTCAAACACGGGCCAGCGATTGCCCGGCACCAGTTGATGCGGCGGTTCAAACGTCACGATGTCCACGTAGGCGCGGACCGTTTCGAGGAAGACCAGATCCTTCCGGCCGTCGCCGTTGAGGTCACCGCTGGTCACATCCCGGAGGAAACCGTCCTTGACCGGCGTCTCGTAGCCGTCCAGCTCAGTGAACTCCCACTGCTCGCCCGAGAAGCGCTTCCAGGCCACCGCATTGCCGCCGAGGAACGCCACCGTGTTCGCCTCCTTCGTCCCCAGTCCGACCGGGGCCAGCGCCGTGAAGTCCGTCACCGGCAGTTCGACCGTCTTGGCCACCTTCCAAACGCCGTTCGTGTCGCGTTCGCTCACCGTCAGCGCCTTGCGCTCGGCATCGAGCAGGAACAGCAGCGGACTCCTGCTGCCGGCTTGCGCCAGCGTCGTCGCCGCCACGATGCGGGAACTGCTGGAAGCCCCGTTGATCTGTTCCCGCACGGTGAAGCTCCACGACGGCTTCTCGCCTCCGTCGGAGACGAGCACGACTGCCCGCAGGAAATTCTTCTGGGCCAGCAACAGCTCCGTCTTGCCGTCGCCATCCACGTCGGCGAGTGCCAGCCACGGCTGATCCGTCGGGCCGCCGGGCGGGTTGACGTCGGCCTCGTCGAACAGGGCGCCCTCCTTGGTCGGTTCCTGGCGCTGCACGAGCACTTTGATTTTCTCGTAGGGCGTCAGCACCACCACGTCGGCAATGCCGTCGTGATTGGCGTCGTGAATGGTCACGGAGGCCGGATTGCCCTTGAACGACTCCGCCAGCTTCTGGGTCGTGGCCTTGCCGTCGGCCCCGCGGAGGACGAGTTCACGCACGGTCGTGGTCTCTTCCTTGCCGTCCTTGCCGGGCTTCTTGTCCTCGCGCTCGATCAGCGCCACCAGTGACGGTGCGCCCGACTTGAGCTTGCCGACCGTCATCGCGAGGGGACGCGCGTTGAGCGACACCAGTTGCGGGAATGGCAGCCGGCCGTTCGCGTCGAGCGAGGTCACGCCGATCTGCTTTTCGTCGCTGCTGAGCAGGAACACCTCGGTCTTCCCGTCGCCGTTCCAGTCCGCCGCGGCGAGATCGGTCACGCCGGTGAAGGTGGGGAACGTCTTCGGCGCCGCGAGCGAACCGTCGGCCTGCTGGAAGTGGACGAACAACTGTCCACCGTCGGGATCGGCCACGAGCAGGTCCTGCAAACCGTCGCCGTCGAGATCGGTCCACAGCAGACCGCGGCGCGCCTTGTCGGTGCGCTGAAGTGGCAGGATCGAGAACTGCCCGTTCTTCAGGTCGCCCACCAGCGTTTCGGCCGGCTTTTTGGAGAAGTTGGACAGCGCGGCGCGGCCCGACTTGGCGGCGATGGTCATCACCTCGGTCTTGTGGTCGCCGTCGAGATCGTCCGCCCAGTAGCTGCGGATCGGTGCGAGCGTCAGATGAATCTCCGGCCCAAACTGGCCGGCGGCATTCTGCAGCCGGAAGCGGAACGGGTTCGCGTTGTCCCAGTTCACCAACAGCAGGTCGTCGCGCTTGTCACCGTCGAGATCGAGGATCTGGACCGCCTTCGCGCTGCCGGCGTAGGGCAGCTTCTCGGGATCGGCCAGCGTGCCGTCCGGCCGTTGCGTGATGAGGTAAAGATGCTTCTCCGCCAACAACACCATGTCTGTGCGGCCGTCGCCGTTTACGTCGCCCGACGTCAGCGCGTTGTAATCCGGCAAGCCGTCATCGAGGGCAAAGCGCTTGGGCTGCGACCAGCCGTTCGTGCCCTGGTTGAACTGGAGGACGAGCTCTTTCGGATCGCCGTAGTAAGCCAGGTCCGGGCGCGAATCCCCGTTGAAGTCCGCAATCACCAGCGACGTGATGCGTTTCTCCGACGAGATGGAATCGATGCGGAACCGCGCGTCGGCCGGCAGCTCGTTGATGTCGCGGCGCCCCACCTTCTCGGGCGTGGTCGGCGCGTTGGTCTTGCCGGTGCGGTTGTAGAGCAGGGTGATCTTCGACCGGCCGTTGTTGACCAGCACCACGTCCTTGAGGCCGTCGCCGTCCATGTCCACGACGTGGAGGAAGCCGACGCCGAAATCGATCGGGAAGACCTCGGGGCCGGTGAAGCCAAAGCGATTGGTCGCCGACCAGGCGGACAGCGTCAGCGCGGCGGCCGACACCACCAGCGACCACAGGGCACGGTGCAACATGCGCCGACAGTGCTGGAAGTTTGGCGGAGAGCAAGGCGGGGAAGGTGAAGTGCGGCCGGACCAGCCGGGCTTGCGTCAGAGGATATTCCCTGTCCCGTTTTCGTCCGGCGGCGGGGATACCCTGGTGAAACCGCATCGCTGTTATGGAAGACCGCCAACTGCTCGCCGACTACGCCCGCACCGGATCGGAAGCCGCATTCGCCCAACTGGTCGAACGCCATCTCGGGCTCGTCCACACCGCCGCTCGCCGGCAGGTGCAGGATGACGCCCTGGCCGCCGACGTGGCACAGGCGGTCTTCCTGCTGTTGGCGCGCAAGGCCGGTTCCCTCGGAGGCAACATCGTGCTGTCCGGCTGGCTCTTCCGCACCACCCGGTTCGTCGCGGCCCGCGCCCAACGGGCCGAGTTCCGGCGGCAGCGACGCGAACAGGAAGCCATCGCCATGCAAGAAATCCACGCGCCCGATCCTCACTGGAACCGTCTCGCCCCCGAACTCGACGAAGCCCTCGCCGGCCTCGCCGAAACAGACCGCAACGCGCTGCTGCTCCGCTTCGCCGAAGGCCGTAACCACCGCGAAGTCGGCGTCGCCCTCGGCCTGACGGAGGAGGCCGCCAAGAAGCGGGTCAACCGCGCCCTCGACAAGCTTCGCGGCGTGCTGGCTGGCAAGGGCGTCACCCTCACCGTTGCCCTGCTTGCCGGACTGCTCGCGGACCGGCTGGTGGCCGCGCCGCCGGCCGGACTCGCCACGACGATAACGGGTGGCGTCGTCTCCGGCGCAGCCCAGGCCGGTTTTGCGGGGGGATTGGCCCAACAAGTCGCGGCCGCGTGGCGTTGGACACGCGTGAAGTTCACCGCGGCCTTCGTGGGTGCGGCGGCGCTGCTGACGGCCTTGGTCGTGATATCCAAACCGTTGGGTTCGCGGCCGACAGTGTCGCCGGCGCCTGCCCCAACTGCGAATGCGTCCGCCGAGCCGGGCACCCACACGCCGGGAGTCGCCCCGCGGTTGAAGGGCAGCGAAACCTTCCGCCTTCAGGTCGTCGCGGCCGATACGGGTGATCCGCTGCCGGGCGCCCGCGTGCCGTTGAACTTCGTCGCCAACGGTGAGTGGCTGGCCCCGGAGGGTCTGGTCACCGACGCCGCCGGGGTGTGCCTAATCCCGCTGCCACGCGGCGCGCTGATGCGGATGGATGCCGGCGCCCATTTCCCGGGCTACGAGAACCGCTTCTTCACCTGGCGTGCTGACTGGCAGCATCCGCGACCCGAAGGATACACGCTTCGGCTCGGCCGTGCGGAAACCGTCGGCGGGCAGGTGGTGGACGAACAGCGTCGCCCCCTCGCCGGCGTGTCGGTCTGGCTGACCTATCACCTCAGTGACACGTCGTGGCGCGAGCCCGACGAGGATCGCGAACGGTTGGGCTTCATGCGGCGGATCCGGCTCGGCGCGACCGACGTGCAGGGCCGCTGGCAGTGTGCGACGATTCCGCCCGCGCGGGAACGGTTTGCCTTCGAGTTCGAGCATCCCGATTACGTGAAGGAGGATTCGTTGTCCGTCAGCCGTGACGACGAAACCGCCGTCGGTCGGGAAGTCCTCGCCAACGTCCGCGCCCGCAAGGCGGTAACCGTCCTGCGTGCCGGGGTGGTGGCGTTCGGGCGGGTGGTCGATGCCGCCGGTGAACCGGTCGTGACGGCGAAGATTGCGCCGGCCTGGCATGAAGAAGGGGTATTAACCGACGCTGACGGGCAATTCACGGTCCGACGCTTGCCGCCAGGGGACGTGCAGTTCGTGGCGACGGCCGAGGGCTTCGCCCCGAAGCGGTTTAATGCCCTCGGTGGCGGCGACGCCGTCCGTGTGCAATTGGATCCCGGCGGTCTGTTGCGGGCCCGGATCATCGACACCAACGGTGAACCCATCGTCGGCGCCACCCTGCTGCTCGACGAGGGCATGGGCGCGGGCGCTCTGGGCTGGGATGACACGACGGATGCCGACGGCTGGGTCACGTGGCGGAGCGCGCTGCGCAACGAGATGCGGACCTTCACCGCCCACGCTCCTGGCTACCGGATGGCGCGCGGTTTTCCGCTCCGCACCGACGGTTCGGAGCAGACGGTGTCCCTGCTGCCGACCCTGACGGTCGTCGGTTCGGTGGTGGACGCGCAGACCGGAGCACCGGTGGCGCGGTTCAAGGCGATTCCCGGCGAGGGTTACGACCAGCCCAACTTTGACCGCAGCGAACTCCACTACGGCACGAACGGCGCCTACCGGTTGAAGTTCAACGAGGCGGGAGCCATGGCGATCCGCGTGGAAGCCCAAGGTTATGCGACCGAAATCGGGCGGCCGGTGCTTGGTCCAAACGGTGAACCGCGTTGTGACTTCAGGTTGCGCCGCGAGGATCCAAACGGCGGTATCCACGGGGTCGTGCTGAATGCCAACGGTTCTCCCGCGGCCGGCGCCGAGGTGGCGCTCTGCACTCTGGAACACAGCGTGGCGTTGCTGCGTGCCAGGTTCCGCCGGGACGACTTTTCAATCGTCACGAACGCCGACAGCGCCGGCCGCTTCGGGTTTCCGCCGGTGCGCGTTCCGCACACGGTGGTGGCTGTTTCGTCCGCCGGCTTTGGCCGACTGCGGGCGCGGAGCGGCGAAGCTCTGGAAGTCCGGCTGGAGCCGTTTGGCGCAATCGAAGGTGTGGTCAGCCGGGACGGTCGGCCGGTCGCGGCCCAGATGGTCAATTTGCTGGATCCGAGCTTTGGCTACTATTCCGGTGCAGTCTCGCTCGACGTGCTGACCTTCCAAACCCGCAGCGATGCGCAGGGACGTTTCCGGCTCACCGGCATTCCCGCGGGTGATTTGCGGCTCTACTTGGGGCAAGGACTGGGAACGCCGTTTACGGACGAAACCCGGATTACGGTCCGCGCCGGCGAAACGGCCACAGTGGTCATCGGCGAGCCAGACCCGGCGGGCCGCACTGTCACCGGCCGCCTGAAAACTTCCGAGCCCGGGCTCGTGTCCGACTGGCGGCGCTACCTGACCGGGCACAGCTTGAGTCGGAAACTGCCTCCAGTAAATCCGCCCGCCGGCCTGTCCGACGAGGAGGGCAAACTGTGGCGAGTGCAATGGCATCAGTCGGAAGCCGGCCGAGCCCTGGACCGTCAGCGGATCAGCTACACGGTCGACGTCGCGGCCGACGGGACGTTCACGGTCCGTGGAGTGCCGCCCGGCGAGTATCAGTTGAGCCTCACGGCCTTGCCGGCCGACCGGGTCCGACATGACCCGTGGCAGCAGCAGGCAGCCGAATGGCGGGGCTACGCGATCCGAACGGTCACCATTCCGGAGGCGAATCCCGAAGCGCCCTTCGATCTCGGCGAGGTGGAGCTGAAGATCCGGCGCCGGGGTCAGAAATAAAAAAACGGCACCGCCGAAGCGATGCCGTCCCTCCTCACAAGGGCCCCACAAAAAGAGGTCAACGCCGCCGCCGCCACTGCCAGACGGCGAGCAAACCAACCAGTGCTCCGGCGGCGTAGGTTTCGGCTTCAGGCACCTGCCCGACGAGCAATTGGCCGCCTTCGAACTGTTCGCCGGCCACCGCAAAATGGGCCTGATCCACGAACATGAACTTACCGGGTCCGAGAATCTGCGACATGTCGATGACCCCGGACGATTCTTCATCCTGGGTCAGGGCACCGCTGCCGAGGAACCGAGCCGAGTCGTGGGTGAACAGGGCGGTCAATATGTCCGTCGTCGGGCTGTAGAGCCAGGTCTTGCCGAGATGGGCATTGTTACCCACGTCTTCCTGCAGCAGCAGGTCACCGGTGTTCAGGACGGTGATGTTGTCATACATCTGGCCCGCGTCGTCGCCGTTGAGCAGCAGTTCAATCTTGCCCCCGTTCTCAGGATTGGCGAGGTCGTCGTAAGAAAGACGCCAGAGCCGGCTTTTTCCAGCGGTCGAGCCCGTGCCGGCTTCCACGGTCGAAAACCGGTCCGTGGTCACGAAGTAGAATTCACCCGGATTGAGCGGATTCCAGGCACCGTCCTCCGGCCGGAGAAACTCGGTCACGCCAGCGGTGGTGCTGTCGGTTTGGAGCTGGGCGCCCGTCTTGGCCGAAACATCACCGAGGTTGGCGAGGGTAAACGTCTTGGAATCGTCGTTGCCGGCGGTCCCATCGATGCCGTTGGTGCGGTCCTCGGCGGTGACGCCGCTCACCTTGATGCCGTAGAGGTTGCCGCCGGTCAGGCCGGCCCGTTGCACCTCATTGCCGGCGGCCTGCTTGTTGCCGACATACATGTAGACTTGGCCCGGCGTGGAGTCATCGGTTCCCATGACGATCGTCTTGGCCTGGGCAAAGGGATTGGCGACCGCGTTTTCCCAAGAGAGGTTGCCCAGTGAGGGCAGCTCATAACTCACCCCCTTGTTCGGTCCGGTGGCGACGTGGGCAAAAGCCCGGCCCTCAGCGCCGGATTCTTCGCCGTTCAGGAAGAGCCGCTCGGTCGTGCCCACCACGCCGTTGTAGAAGGCGGATGGTGCCGGGAGGTCCGCGGAGCAGAACCGGTTAAATGAGGAGGTGCCCGAGGTCAGATTGGCGGCGGTGATCAGGTCCCGGCCGCTGACGACGGAAAGGTCCGCCTTGTTGATCATCCACTCCGAAACGAAGGCCCCGGTGGCGCCGTGCGCCCGGACTACGCCGGAGTTCGCCGGGATCTCATGGTTCATGAGCACCGTGAAAGTGCCGTTGCCATTGTCATAGGCGCCGAGACCGTCGGGAATGCCGGCCATCTTGTATCCGCCGACCACATCGCCGGCGGTCAGGACGGAGGTGGTGGTAACGCCGCCGGAATTGGGAACCACATACGGCTTCGTGGTGGTGCTCGGACCGGTGAGCTGGGCCTGGGCGGCCGTCGTGGCGAGGGCGGCGAGAATCGCGCCGCGCATCAGGCGAGTGGTGGAAGAGTGCATTTTCAAAACCTTGTTCCGCTCCCGAAGTTGCGAGACGCGGAGCCCCCATTCTGGCGGGCAAGGTTACGGGCGCATGACGCGCCGGACACAAACCGCCAAAGGTCCGGTGACAAATGGCGAGGCGGGCCCCGGAGATGTTTCTCCAGGCGCCCGCCCGTGCGTTCGTGGTGGCGTTGGAGCCTTACCGATTCGGCTGTGGCGTGTAGCGGAGGTAGGGCTTCACCTTGCGCATGCCCTTCGGGAACAGCGTGGCCGCCTCGTCGTCCTTCACCGCGGGCGTGATGATGCAGTCGTCGCCGTCCTTCCAGTCGGCGGGCGTGGCGACGCGAAACTTCGCGGTGAGCTGGAGCGAGTCGAGCACGCGGAGCAGTTCCACGAAGTTGCGGCCGGTCGAGGCGGGATAGGTGATGGTGAGTTTGATCTTCTTGTCCGGGCCGATGATGAACACCGAGCGGACGGTGAACTTGTCGTCGGCGTTCGGGTGGATCATGTCGTAGAGCGACGCGACGGTCCGGTCGGGATCGGCGATGATCGGGAAGTTGACCGTGCAGCCCTGCGTCTCGTTGATGTCCTTGGACCAGCCGTGGTGCGCGTCGAGCGGGTCCACGCTGATGGCGGCGACCTTCACGTTGCGCTTGTTGAACTCGCCCTTGAGTTTCGCGAGCGTGCCCAATTCGGTGGTGCAGACCGGCGTGTAGTCGGCCGGATGGGAGAAGAGGACGCCCCAGGAATCACCGAGCCATTGGTGGAACGTGATCGGGCCTTCGGTGGTGGGCGCAGTGAAATCAGGAGCAAGATCGCCAAGTCGGAGTGCCATAGGGCGGAGAGCCTAGAAAATGGGCCGGGCGTGTAAACGGGGAATGCGTCCGACACTTGGCAGGGCGCATCTTTTCAGCGTGGCTGCGAGCCCGCCTCGCAGGCTGGGTCCGGTGGCGCGAGGCTCCGGCCGAGCGAGTGGGCCCACCGGCTCAGCCGGAGCTTCGCGCCACCAGGAAAGGTTCCGTCGAGGTGAACTTTCAACCACGAAGAAAGAAATGCGCCCGTTGGCGGTGCCCGCGATTCCTGCTCGCGACCGGGTCGGCGGTTCGGAATGCTGCGGGCACGGCGTGACCGGCTCGTTTTTCAAAACCGTGGCTTGGAAAGTCAGCGCAACCCTGTCGGGCGCGTTGGCCGGCATGCTGATGCTGCGGTTGCTCCAGGCCTACCTGCTGCCCGCGCGCTATGGCGTCGTGGTCGTCGCGTTGCAGGCGATGCTGTATCTTCCGCTGCTCGACTTCGGCTTTCGCACCACGCTCAACCGGCGGCTGCTCGTCGAGCCCGATCCGGTCCACCGCCGCCGGCTGCTGCATTTCGGTCAGGCGCTCTATCTCCGCCTGGGCGGACTGGTCCTGCTGGCCGCCGGGTTGTTGATGGTGCTCTACGCCCAAACCGCGACCGCGCGGCAGGCGGGCGAACCGTTGCTCTTCTTTGTGGCCCTCGGCGCGGCCGGCGCCTTCTCGGTGCTGGCGTTTGCCCAGGTCAACCTGCTCGTCGGCCTCGGCGACCAGCAGCGGGTGTTCCTGCTCAACACCGTCGGGTCATGGGCCAATCTGCTCGGCCTGTGGGCGGGCTTGCGGCTGGGCTGGGATCTCTGGGCTTTCCCGCTCGCGAGCACGGTCATGGCCTTGGTGCAACTCGTGCCGGCGTGGGTCTGGTGTCAGGCCCGCGAACCGGAACTGCACTGGCGGGGTCGCCTGTCGGCCGAAGAGTTCCGCGCCACGTTCGCCGAACTGAAGGCGGAGGCGCTGGCCTGCCTCCGCAGCCAGTTCGCCATCCTGCTGCTCTTCACCATCGACGTCGTCCTCGTCGGGCTCCTGGCCAGGAACGCCGCCGTCGCCGCGGTTTACGCCACGGCCGCGCGGGTGTTTGGCATCGCGCGCGGTGCGCTCCAAGCGGGCAGTGAAGCGCTCTGGCCGCTCGTGGCGAAGGAGGGTGCGACCGGCGCGAACAGCGGCCAGGGAGACTGGTTGCTGCGCGTGAACGCCTGGTTCTACGGCGGCGCGATGGGCGCCATGGCCGTAACCCTGACGCCGTTCATCCACTGGTTCATGAACCCGGAATGGGCGCCCGACCCGTGGCTCGTCGGTCTGCTGGCCGGGCGATTTCTCATCACCGGGCTGTCGTCGCCGACCGCGTATTTCCTGTTGGGGCTGGGCGATTTCCGCTCACTCGCGCGCTACTGCGAACGCGAACTCGTCGCGGCGTGTGTCCTGTCCGTGCCGCTGGGCTGGCGTTTCGGCGCGCACGGTGTCGCCGTGGCGTTCCTGCTCGCCACGGGGCTGGGCACGCTGACCCCCATCTTCTGGCAATGGGCCCGTCATCGCGGACTGCCGGCCGCGAGGCTGTTCGGTTTCACCTGGGCCTACGGACTGCTCGCGCTCGCGCTCAGCGTGGGCCTGGGCCTGGGCGGCCTGCGGCTCGGTGCGACGGGCGGTTGGACCCTCGTCGTCGGGGCCACGGCCATGGGTGGCACGGTCACGGCCGGAGTGCTGTTCGGGTGGCTCCGCTGGCGCAAGGCGGGCTTGTCCGGGCGCAAGCTGGCCGACATGCTGCGCGCCTTCTAATCGCATCGCATGGGCACCCTGGCACAATTCATCAACGTCCTCCTCAGGCCGGCCGGCTTCGAACTCGTCCGGCTGCCCCCGAGCCAGGTGCTGCCCGCAGAACTGCCCGACGCGGCGCTCTACACCCGCCCGGAAAACTACCATCGCCTCTTCCGCCCCTGGCTCGGCGGCGACTTCGACCGGTGGTTCACCCCGGCCGTCACCGACAACACGATGCTGTCGCGCCAGAAGCTCTATTTCCTCCTCCGCATGGTCGAGCAGACCCTCGGGGTGCCGGGCGACCTCTTCGAGGCCGGCGCCGGCAGCGGCGGCAGCGGTCGTCTGATGCTCGACGTGCTCCGCGCCCACGGCTCGAAGAAGGCGCTCTGGCTGCTCGACACGTTCGCGGGCTACCAGAAGATCGACCCCGCCAGGGACGGCACCCACATGCAGGTCAACGACTGCAAATGCCGCAGCTTTGAGGACGTTGGCCGGCTGGTGCAAAACGACACCAACGCCGTTCACCTCGTGCAGGGGCTGATTCCCGGCACGCTCGCGCAGGTGACGACCCGGGAAATCTCCTTCGCCCACATCGACGTGAACCTCCACGAACCCACCAAGGCCGCCCTGGAGTTCGTGCTCGAACGCCTCAGCCACGGCGGCGTGGTGGTGTTCGACGACTACAACTGGCCCGCCACCTTCGGCGCCCGCCAGGCGATCGACGAGGTGTGCGCCCGCCACCGCCTGCCGGTCATCGGCCTGCCGGAATCCACCCAGGCCTTCGTCGTGAAGCCCTGACCCGCTGCGCCGCCATGCCCCTCTCTCAGGAACAGCTCGGTCAACTGCTCGGCAGCGACGGCTACGTGCGCGAGCGGCTCGATCCAGGCCTGCGCGACTTCAACTATCTGTGCTTCGCCGACCTGCTCGAAGTCGTCCGCCCGTTTGCGGCGGCGGCCCCGGCCGGCGGTTCCGTGTTCGACTACGGCTGCGGCGGCGCCCCCTACGAACCGCTCTTCGCGCACTGCGGCCGTTACGTGCGCGCCGACATCGTGCCCGGCCCGCGCGTGCAGGTGCAGTTGCGGCCCGACGGCCTGACCGATGAGCCCGAGGCCGGCCTCGACCGGGTGTTGTCCTCGCAGGTGCTCGAACATGTGCCCGATCCGCTCGCCTACCTGCGCGAATGCCGGCGGATCCTGAAGCCCGGCGGCGAAGTGCTGGTGACGACCCACGGCCTCTTTGAGGAACACGGCTGCCCCTACGACTTCCAGCGCTGGACGATCATCGGCCTGGAACGTGACTTCCGCGCCGCCGGCCTGGAGGTGATCGCGAGCCACAAGCTCACCACGCAAATGCGGGGCGCGATTCAGTTGAACCACTATTTCATCGAGACCCTGCGCAAACCGGGCGGCGGCCTCGGCTGGGCGCTCCTCGACCTGCTTCGGCGGCTGCACCGCAACCTGACCCGCCCGGTGGCCAACTGGATCGGGGCCCGTTTCGCCGGCCAAGGCGTGGTGCCCGGCCACGACCCGGCGCCGGTTTACGTCGGCATCGCGGTGCGGGCCCGGCGGCCGAAATGATGTAGAGGAGCGGCGGCGGCGAGGGCTTTTTGCCGCGACTGCAACAAACTCTTGCACGCCGTTCTTCGCTGCGTTCAGGCTCTGCGCCGAAGTCCGCCACATCACACCCGACCAGAAGCACTTTTCTCCACATATTTTCGCGTAGCCACCGGCTACGGTCTCTGCTGAAAACGACCAATTTCGCTGACGAGACTCGTGCACAGAGGCGCGCCCCAATGGGCGCGGCCTGAGCATTTCTCGTCAGGGCGCTTGGTCGTGCCTCAGCAGAGGATGCGCGGGTTCGCGCCTCTGCGTTTACAGAGCGTGTGGAACCTGCGGCGATCCCAACGTCCGCCCCCCTCCAACTTCCCACCATGCGTTTTCTCCTCGCCCAACTCGCCTGCCTGCTCCTGCTCGTATCACCGTGTCGCACGATCTCCGCCCAGGATTCACCGCCTACAGCTCAACAAGCTGATCGGCCGGTTTTCACCTCCGCCCGTGAGGCGGTGGCGACGGTGGTGAGCCG
Organism: Verrucomicrobiota bacterium; assembly: GCA_043755815.1. Lineage (GTDB taxonomy): Bacteria > Verrucomicrobiota > Verrucomicrobiia > Limisphaerales > UBA9464 > CAIWAH01. The sequence goes on along the minus strand of JAYUSF010000052.1, from coordinate 229 downwards.
CGACGCCCACACCCGCGTCGAGCAGTGGGTGGAACGGATCATTGCCGAAGATGGGGCCACGAACGACGTGGTGCATTCGGCGACCGTGATTGCCAACGGGATGCACTATCGCGACGGAGCCGACTGGAAAGAAACCAACCCGGAGTTCGTGCCGGTGGCGGGAGGCTGGCTGGCGAGCCGCGGGGCTCATCAGACCTTTGTCAGCGAGGAATTGTTCGTGGCGGGGGCC
>JAYUSF010000051.1:0-25187 GCA_043755815.1 Verrucomicrobiota bacterium | reverse complement strand
TGGCCCTGTTCCAAGAGGCCGACTTTGACCAGAGTGCCGCTGTAGCGGTTGGCGACGTAGCAGTTGCCGAGCAGGTCCACAGTCGTGCGCGACGGCTGACTGTTCACAGTGGGCGGTCCGGTCCGGTAGCGGCCGAGTTCGCGCCCGCTCAGCACATCCACCTTGGAGATGCTGCCTTCATTGTTCGGCACCCAGAGGTAACGCAGCGCGGCGGACTTCTCGGTCAACTGGAGCTGATCTGCGACCGTGGTGTATTCCACGCCGGAGACGCGTCCCTTCTCGAAGTCGAAGTTCGACGTGTAGGTGCCGCCCTGCGGAGTGGTGCCGGGGGCCTGCACTGAGGCGATGGCCTTCACGACATCCAGTTGCGCCGCGTCCTCCATCGAGGTGGCGGTGAGCGTGATTTCCTTCACCGTTCCGGGGGCGACGCCTGCGTTGGGTGTAAGCCGAACCACGATGTCATAACTGGCCTTGGGCGCGAGCACGAGGTTGGTCCAGCCCGATCCGAGCAACGGTGCCAGCTCATAGCAACCGGGGATGGTGGGCGGGTCGAAGGGCCAGACCGGGCCGTTGATGAGCGTGCCGGCGTTGGCGTTGGCGGAATAATCCAACGCCGTCAGTCCAGAGCCTTCCAGCAGGGGCCAATAGCCCATGAGGTCGGCCTCGCTGCCGGTGGGATTCCGCGCCATCAGGTCGGCGATGTCCTCGGCCGTCAGCGCGGTGCTCCAGAGGCTGACGTGCTGAATGCCGCCGAGGAACGCCCACTCGCCGGCCTTGTTGATCCCGAAATTCAGCGGACCGGTGGTCGTGCGGATGTTGCTCGTGGCATAGGGGCCTTCCGCCTTCAGTTCGCCGTTCACGTAGATCCGCATCTTGTTGGCGTCGCTGTCGAGCACGGCGGCGAAGTGATACCACTGGCCGACCTGAATGGTGCCCGCGGGGGTGCCGATCCCGAGTTCGCCCACGCCAATCCGGCTTTCGGGCGTTGAGCTGAAGGACAGGTGACCGTTGCCGTTGAGCCATAGGGCGTATTCGCGGTTCTCGCAGCCGCCGGTGCAGTCGGGCGTGTTGCCCTTCCAGAAGATGTTCTGCCAGCTGCGCGGAAAACCTTCCGTCCGGAACCAGCCGCTGATCGTCAACTGGCGATCCGAATGCAGGGCCGGCGAGTCGGGAATGCTGACATGGTCATCCGTCCCGTCGAAGTGCAGCACCGGCCGCACGCCGCAGTAGCTCGCCGTCCAGCCGGCACCGACTGGCTTGGCCTGGAGCCGGATGCGGTTGGTCGCATTGCCGTAGTTCTTGAGCTGGACGTAATAGGTCGCCGTCTCGCCGGCCGGAACTTCGAGCAGCCGGGTCTGCCCCAGCGCGGTGGCGTTGAAGGCGCCTTCACCGGCGAAGCTGTCGTCGAGTTCGCGGCGGATCATCAGGTCGGGCTGGAAGGTGGACCAGCAGGTGGAAACCAGCTTCACGGCATCGCGCACCGTGACCGCGCCGCCGTCGAGGGTGGCGTTGACCACGGCGGTCTTCGTCGAGAACGCGGCCACGCTGAGTCCCGGGGACATCTCCACGCGGACCACCTGTGACGCACCGGGAGCCAGTTCGGCCGTGGTGTAACCCGCGGTGCTGCGGATCGCGACCGAGATATCCGTCGCGGCCTGCCGGTAAACGATGTTCCAGTCCGGCTCGCCACTCTCGACCGCCTTGAGCGCGAAGGTGCGTGGCTCCGGCCCGTCGTTCTGAATCCGCACGTCGTAGGCGGTCACCGCCAGCGGATAAACGGACTGCGCCTTGGTTTGGGAGGCGGCCGGCACTGGCTGATAAGAGTTGTCCTGCGTGTAGGCCGCGTCGGGCTCGGTGGCACCTTTGACCAGCAGGTCCGCGGAGAGCACGGGACAGAGGCTGGCGGCACCGGAGTGGAAGAGTCCTTGGACCTCGGTCGCAGCCAGGGCGCGGTTGAAGACCATCACCTCGTCAAGCAGGCCGTTGAAGGCGTAGTTGCGGGAGCCGGGCCAATTGTCGTTCCCAATGCAGGCGTCGTGATTGTTTGGCAGAATCGTGCCGGTGAGCGGCGCGGAGGCGACTTCAACGCCATCCTGATAGAGCCGCATCGCGGCGCCGTCATAACTCGCGGCGACGTGCACCCAGCGTCGGCGTGGCAGCGGGAAGCTCACGGAGGCGCCCTGCCGGGCGTCGGTCGTGGCCAGCCACAGGCGCAACTCGCCCATGACCACGGCCAGCTCGTAACCGTTGGGTGAACCGTCATACGCCTTGTCGAAGATGAGCGAGTAGCCCGTGGCCGGCGGATTGGTGACGTTCTGGTTGACCCAGGCACCGATCGTCAGTTGATCCGTCGTGATGCGCAGCGGGCCGCCGCTGCTGCCAAAGAGGCGCACTGCGTCGTCGTTGCCGTCCGAGATGAAGGCCTTGCCAACCCGGCCCAGGGCGAACCCGGCCTCGTATTCCAACGTGCCGTGGTTCGTGCCGACGAGGTTGTCGGTCGCATCATCAGCGTTCCAGAAGCCCACCAGTCCGGCCGGGCGGGGAACGCATTCGGAGACGGTCTGCGTGTAGCTCCGATCCGCGGCCTCGCTCATGGAATCGGTGGCGCGCGCGGTGAACGTGTAACGGCCTGCGGTGTCGGGCTTCCCGCTCAGCACACCCTGCGGCGAGAGACTGAGTCCGGGCGGCAATGTGCCGGCCTGTTTCGTGAAGGTGTAGGGCGGTGTGCCCAGCGCGGCCACGATGGATTGGCTGAAGTTCTGTCCGACCACGGCCTCGGCGATGGTCGCCGGCTGGATGATGACCGGCGCTTCCTTACACAAGCCACCGGAGCGTGCGCCGTGGATGGCGGCAATCTCGTCGGAGCCCAGCGCGCGGTCGTGGATCGCCACTTCGTCGAGCAGGCCGCGGAAAAAGCGGCGCGGACTGCCGTTACCCCAGGCGAAGCCAACATTCAGCGGACGCGTGTTGTTGGCGGGAACCAGCAGCGGGGTGACTTCCTGCAACGCACCGTCCACGAAGAGGCGCAGGTTGAAGCCGTCCCATAAGCCCACGATGTGATGCCAGCGGCCGTCGAGCACATCCACGAGCGAGTCGGCCCCCACGAACCCATTGCCAGTGCCACTGCCGTAGCCCACCCCGAAGGAGAGTTGACCTCCGACAGGAAACACCTGGAAGGCCCAGCCGGTGTTGTCTGCCCAGCCGTGTGATTTTTCCAGCAGCGTGCAGAGCGAGTCGGACTGACCGGGCTGGTCCTTGGTGCCTTGCATCCAGAACTGCGCGGTGAAGCCGGACCGGTTCAGGTTGAAGGCGGCGTTGTGGGGCGCGCTGAGGCGGTCGTCATTGGAGTCGAAGAGGAATCCTTCGCCCGCCTTCGCGGCGGCAAACGTCGGGGCGCCTTGGGCGGTGAGGTCGTTGGTGCCGGCCACGTCATTCGTGTGGCCATCGCCCGGCCACCATGCGACGAAGCCGACGGGAGGCACCGAGCACGGCACTGCCTGAACCGTGAGAGCGAGGTTTGCGGAGTTGTTGACGGGAACCGGATCCGGTTCGTTGGCGGTCACGGTCGCCTCCCAAGCAAAAGCGCCCGGCTGCAGCGGTGAACCGGCGAAGGTGATCGTGGTGGCCGCAGATGGCCCGATGCCGCCGAGGGTGCAGATCACGCGGTTGCCCGTGCGCTGGTAGAAACCGCCGGGCACGGTGACGGACATGACGTCAAAGCTGGCCGGCAGGTCGTTGGTCACGAGCACGCCCGAAGCCCAGTTCGCGCTACGGTTGGTCACGGTGACGGACAGTGTCTGCGGATATTCGCTCAGCACCGGGTTGGGTTCAGCGTTGAGGCTGATCGCCAGATCGGCGGTGGCGGGTGCGCGGCCAGTAGCGGCGATGTCGTCCAGAATGGGCGCGCCAGCACCCGGCACGCTGCGCAGGGTGACTTCAAATTCGAGGTAACGTCCCGGCGGTGTGGCCGCCAGGCTGGCGCCGCTGGTTGCCGCTTCCCAAGCCGACCAGACCGCACGGTCATTCGAGCTGCGGACCCGCACGAGGATGTTCGTGCCGGTGGCGTCACGGCCGTGCCACGTAACGGACGCCCATGCGGTGTTGGCCACCTGCGCGTCATGCACGACGGACCAGAGGCCGAGGCGCACCGTGCTGTTGCGCGCGATGCTGCCCGTCATGTCGCTGTAGCCGTAGTGACTGCCGGAAATACGCTTTGCGAGATCCACGGTGTCGGTCGCCGGATCAATACGGCGGATGAATTCGTCGCCGGTGCCGCAGACCCAGATTTTGCCGGCGGCATCCACGGCCACGCCGGTGGGTGTCGGCCCGACACCGATGATCGACTTGATGACGCCGTCGTTGGAGAGGCGGGTCAGGGTGTTGGCGCCGGAGCTGATCACCCACACGTCATCATCGTCGGTGATCGCGATACCCCGCGGGTTGGCGCCGACGCTGATCTTCCAATCCCGCGTTCCAGTCACCGTATCCCAGCGGGTCAGCACGGACTCCTGGTGGCCCGTCACGAACAGGTGGTCATTGCGATCAATGGCGATCCCGTAGGAATGGAAGTCGAGAACAGTCTTTGAGACCGAGCCGTCCGTCGGATCAAGCCGGAGCAGGTTCTGCTCGCCGGACTCCTTGTAGCCGGACGACCACAGGATGCCGCGCTGGTCAATCGCCGCGCCGTAGGCCATGTGGTTCACCTGCGCCCCGTCGATGGTGCGGAGAATCTGACCGGTCTCGCCGTTGATGAAGTAATACTTCATCGTGTCGTGCGTGCCGGCCCAGAGGTTGCCCTGGGCGTCCACCGCCACACCGCGGGGACCGGGGTTCCAGTAGTTGTTCGGGTAGCTGCCCCGGTAGGTGCCCGGGACGTAACTGGCCTCGCTGCCCGGCACGAGCAGGACCTCCTGCAGCGCGCATTCATCCTGACCCCACTCCAGCATTTCGGCGCCCGTGATGGAGCCGTCGCCATTGAGATCGCGCGAGGTCTGCACGATGCCGTCGCCGTTGCGGTCGGCGAACTCGCCGTGCTCCAGCAGGCCGATCTTCACGACCGTCGCGGAATTGCGGTTGGCCACCCAGCAGTTGCCGCGGAGGTCCACCGTGGTGCGGGACGGATTGCCGGTGACGTTGGACGGACTGGTGCGATAGCGCGCCACCTCGCGGCCCGTGCGGGTGTCCACCTTCGACACGGAATTGTCGTTGGCATTGGGCACCCAGAGGTAGGGCAGCACGCCGGAGGCTTCGCTCAGTTGCAGTTGGTCGGCGACGCTCTGGGCATCGAGGCCGCTCATCCAGCCGAGCTCGAACTGCGCCGTCGTCGTGAACAACGCACTCACGGGGGTGGTGCTCGGGGTGACGACCGTGGTCGTCAGTTTCACGGTGTCGGCCTTGCTCACGTCGGTGATCGCCGTGGCGGTCAACTGCGCGACCTTGGTTGCGCCGGCAGGCACCGTGTCACCCGGGGTGACTTCAACCGCCAGTTCCACACTGCCGCCGGGACCGATCAGATTATCGGCCCAGCCCGCGCCGGTGACGGCAGCGGTGATGTCCTGACGTTGCCAGGCGGCACCGTTGGCCAGCGTGCCGTGGCGTTGCTTGGGTCCAAGATCCCGCGCCTGGGCTTGCCCGCCGGCGTCGAGTCGCCAGTGGCCTTCCAGGCCGGCTTGATTCGCGATGATCGGGCTGGTCATGCCGGAAGTGATTTCCACTTCGGACAACGGCCGGTTCCAAATGCGCACGTCGCGGATCACTCCCGGGAAGCTGTTGCCGCCGCAGCAGGATTCGCTGCCGATCCGGGTGCTGGCCGCCGTGCCGGTATAGTTGGGATAGATCGGGCCGGAAGCCTTGAGCACGCCGTTGATGTAGAGGAACGCGTTGGTCCCGTCGCAGGTGCCGGCCACATGATACCAGACGTCAGCCACGACTGCCTCGCCGGAGCGGAGCGTGATGGTCGAACTGCCGTCGAGCGGCTTCGTCACGACGCCGAACTGGCCTTCCTGCATCGCGATGCCCCAGTCGCGGCCCTCGTTCATGCCGCCGGCGATGCTGCGCCGGCCCGTGGGCGTCGCGGTGGGTTTGACCCAGGCTTCGACCGTCCAGTTCGTGCCGGGAGCCCACGCGCCGAGATCGACGTAGTCATCCGCGCCGTCGAAACCGAGCTGGTAACCGAAGTAGTTCACCGTCCAGCCGCTTCCACCGGCGGTTCCTTGGGCCTTGAACTGGGCGTTGGCGTTGCCGTCGTTGCCCAGGGTCACGAAGTAGGTCGCGGGCTGATTCGTGGCGACCTGCTGCCACTTGGACTGACCGAGGCCGGTCGGGTTGTAGAGGCCGTCGCCGGCGGGGTTGGGATCAATGTCCCGCCGCACCAGCAGGTCCGGTTGCACGCCCGCCGTGGCCACGGCCACGACTTGGACCACATCGCGCACGAGGCTGGGCAAATATGCGTCGGAAGCCCGGACAGTGACGGCCTTGCTGACGCCGGGCAGCACGACTCCGGTCATGGCCAGCTCAACGGTGATCTCCGCGCTGCCGCCAGGCAGGAGATTCACATTGGTGAACCCCACGGCGCTGACGATCTGCGCGGTGATGTCGGTGGCGTCCTGTCGGTAGGTGACTGTCCAGCCGGAAGTCGCGCTTTCGGTGGCGCGGAAGATCACCGGCCCGGCCACCGTGCCGTCGTTCTCCACCTTGACGTGGAAGGCCGTCGTTTGGAGCGCCGCGACGTTCTGGTTGCGAATCTGACTGTCGGCGGGTTGAAGCTGGTAAAGGCCGTTGCCGGCGTAGGTGGGTTCCCCGGCCGCCTTCACGAGCAAGTCGGGAAGGGCGGCGGGTGCGACCGGCACGGCCCATTTGTCGAAGAGGTAGTTTTCCACTTCCGCGCGGTCGGCATCGGACAGCGCCTCGTTGAAGACGAGAATCTCGGCGATGTCGCCGTTGAAGGTGTTGCCGAAGTGGTCGCTGCCGATGACGAGGTCGCCGAGTTGGTCTGGGACTGCGTCGGCCGTGAAAACCGAGGGCGGCGTGAGTGCCACGCCGTCCACCCGGATCACGCCGTTGGTGCGGTCGCGCCGGCACGCAAGCAGATGCCACGCGTCGTCCCAGTTCGACGGCTGGGTCACGCTTAGTGCGGCGCCGGCATAGGGGTTTCCCACCTGGAAGGAGAGCGAGTCGTCGTAGGTGGCGTGAAGGTAGAACCGCTGTTCGCCACCCGCGCGCCAGGCGAACGTGGTCGTCCGCGAATCACTGCCGAGCTGCTTCTGCACGATGAACAACGTCGCCGCGTTGCTCGTGAACAGGTTGGTGCCGGACATTCCCGAGCGGACGAGCCAGTCGTCACGAAACTGGAGCACGGGGCGTCCATTCAGACCATTGGCCAAGAGCAACGGCTGCTGGCCCCCGTTGGCCTGGGTAACATGGTTGGTGCGGGCGGACTGGTCGTCCCACTGGCTGACGGCGTTGTTGGCATCGACCGAAACCCCGGAATCCGCCTTGAGCCAGAGCGTCAGGCTCGGCCGGGTCCACGGCTGGGCCCCCGCCTGGAAAATGGCCATGGACAACAAAGCACCCAACAGCAGACGCAGCGTCTTGGGCTCGTGACGGTTGAAATTCAGGTCGGGTCGTGGCGTTTTCATAGGACATCGGGCTTGGGTGATCCCGCGACCGCCGGGGAAGCGCCGGTCAGTCCGTTTGGTCACGGTGTGATCACCTCTGTTCTGGTCTTCCATCCAGAGCATGGATCGTCTTGCGGTTCTGTTAACGACGGTTCTTGCCAACTCTGCAACGTGAGTTGGAACGGAGGAAAAGTGGCGAACTGGCCTGCCACGTCCGCGAACGCGGGGCAGTTCAAATGGCGGGTGTCCTGCCGACCTGGGCCGCCAACGACCGCTCCGTCTCCAAGATGGCGAGGGTCGTCTTCAGGACGGTGTCCGGGTTGAGCGAAATGCTGTGGATGCCCTGTTCAACCAGGAACTGGGCGAACTCCGGATAATCGCTGGGCGCCTGGCCGCAGATGCCAATCTTGCGCCCGCATTTCCGGCAGGTGGCGATGACCTGGGCGATCATCCGCTTCACCGCCGGGTTTCGTTCTTCGAAGATTGGGGCGACGATTTCCGAGTCCCGGTCGACCCCGAGGATCAGTTGCGTCAGGTCATTCGACCCGATGCTGAAGCCGTCGAACAGCTGCGCGAACTCCTCCGCGAGGATGACGTTGCTGGGGATCTCGCACATCACGTAAAGCTCGAGTCCGTTTTCGCCCCGGCGGAGTCCATGCTTCGCCAGTTCGGCCTGCACCAGGCGGGCTTCGTCGAGCGTGCGGCAGAAGGGCACCATCAGCTTGAGGTTCGTCAGGCCCATCTCGTCACGGACCTTCTTCACGGCGCGGCATTCGAGCGCGAACCCCGCCTGGTAACGGGGGTGGTAGTAACGGCTCGCACCCCGGAAACCGATCATCGGGTTCTCCTCGGTGGGCTCGAACTCCCGGCCGCCGATGAGGTTGGCGTATTCGTTCGTCTTGAAGTCGCTCAGGCGGAGAATCACGTCCTTCGGGTAAAAGGCCGCCGCCAGCATCGCGACTCCCTGCGCCAGCTTGTCGACGAAGAACTGGGGCTTGTCCGGGTAGCCCGCCGTGAGCCGTTCGATCTCCGCCTTGGCCATGGGATCTTTCAGGGTGTCGAAGCCGACCAGCGCCAACGGGTGAACCTTGATGTAGGTCGTGATGATGAATTCCATCCGCGCCAGGCCGACCCCGTCATTGGGAATGAACGACAGGGCGAAGGCCTCCTCGGGATTCGCGAGGTTCAGCATCACCTTGGTCCGCGGGCGGGCGATGGCCTTCAGGTTCGTGTGCTGCACGTCGAACGGGAGCGCCCCATCATAGACAAAACCGATATCGCCCTCGGCGCAGCTCACCGTCACGGGCTGCCCGTCCTTGAGCAGGTCCGTGCCATGCTCGGTGCCGACAATGGCGGGAACGCCCAACTCCCGGCTGACGATCGCCGCGTGACACGTGCGGCCACCCCGGTTGGTGATGATCGCCGCCGCCTTTTTCATGATGGGCTGCCAATCCGGATCGGTCTTGTCCGTGACCAGAATCTCACCCTCCTGAAACTGGCCGATGAATTGCGTGCTCGGAAGCACGCGGACGCGGCCCGTCGCGATTTTCTCCCCGACGCTGCGGCCGGAGACGAGCACCGCGCTTCGCCGGCGCAAGCGATACGACTCCAGCACCTCCGGATTCCGCCGGGACTGCACGGTCTCGGGCCGGGCCTGCACGATGAACAGTTCGCCGGTGGGTCCATCCTTGGCCCATTCGAGGTCCATGGGCACGGGCCGGCCCCGTTTCGCCGAGTAGTGGTCTTCCACGATGCACGCCCAGCGGGCGAGCTGGAGCACCTCGTCGTCGGTGAGCGCGAACTTCGTTCGTTCGCCCGGCGCCACGGGCACATTGCGCACCATCCGGCCGCCACCCTGGTCGTAGATGAGCTTGAACTCCTTGGTCCCGATCAGTTTTTGCAGGATGGGCCGGTGGCCCGTTTTCAGCGTCGGTTTGAAGACGAAGTATTCGTCCGGCGTGACCGAACCCTGCACCACGTTTTCGCCGAGACCGTAAGCGGCGTTGATCAGCACCGCGTCGCGGAAACCCGTTTCGGTATCGAGGGTGAACATGATGCCGGAGCAGGCGAGATCCGAACGCACCATCCGCTGGACACCGATGCTGAGGGCCACCTTGAAATGGTCGAAACCCCTGTCCACGCGATAGCTGATCGCCCGGTCCGTGAAGAGCGAGGCGAAGCAGCGTTTGCAGGTCTCCAGCAACGCGGCCAGTCCCTGAACGTTCAGGTAACTTTCCTGCTGGCCGGCGAAACTGGCGTCCGGCAGATCCTCGGCGGTCGCCGAAGACCGCACCGCGACGTCGGGCGCCACCGGGGCGCTGCCCTGCAGTTCGCGATACGCCTGGGCAATCTGCGCCTGAAGATCCTCGGGAAGCGAGGCCTCCAGAAGGGCGTGCCGCACGGCCTGCCCCCGTTGGCCGAGGTTGGCCACGTCGCGGGTGTCGAGCCCGTCCAGCAGCGAGCGGATTCGTTCGTCCAGCTTCGCCGCGCGGAGAAAATGGCGGAACGCCTCGGCCGTGATGGCAAACCCGTTCGGCACCTTGACCCCCTGGCCGGAGAGTTCGCGCACCATCTCACCCAGCGAGGCGTTCTTCCCGCCCACCAATGGGATGTCGGCGATGGTGATGTCGGCAAACCAAGTGATGAAGGGCGGCCGGATGGACGGGTTCATGGCAATCCTTTCCTGTTGGGTCCGGCGCGCCGGCCAGCCCGTCGCCCGATCCGGACCCCTCCACCGGCGACAACGACCGGTAGCAATCCAAGACGCCACGGCTGGAGCAAAGCTGCCGGACCAAAGTCACCCTCGTCCGTGGCGGTTTCCCCGCTAACCGGATTCTGCCATTTCCTTGGTCTTCACCGGCCCGGCGACGCAGCGGAGGCCGTCTGGACGGCCCTACTCACTGACAGGCGGCGCCGAAGCGGCGCCGACCGGCACGATGCGGAAATCCTGATCCAGCAGCGCACCCAGTTCCTGCATCGCCCGGGCAAGTTGTTTCTGGGTTTCGGCTGCGACCTCATCCCCTGACGGTCCGAGGGGTTCAGCCCTTGCCGTCTCGAATCGCCGCGAGAGCGGCCGCTTCGGGCTGTTTCCCCCGGCGCGCTCCAGCAGCACATTGACCTCCGCAACGAGGCGGGCGGCCGCCCCGATCTTTTCCCGGGCCATCGCCTCGGTGATCTCGCCCGCCGCCACGCGCTGCAATTGCCGGCACTCGAAAAGCCGGCAGCGCTCGGGGCGGGCCGCGTAGATGGAGCAGTGCGACTCCTGGAATGCCGGACACGGCTGAAGGATGAAATTCTGCCCCCGCTTGCGCTTCAGCTTCAGGCCCAGCCCCGCCAGCACTTTGGCCGAATCCGCAGGCATGAGCCGGACGGTGTGAAACATCACGCCGTTGCAGCACATCCCGCAGGCGGCGCACAGGCGCGAGGCGGCGGCGGTGGCGAGGTCGGAAGGCGGCATGTGCAGGGGCGGAGCGTTAAGCCGTTCCCCGTTGCCTTCAAGCCCTCCGCGAAGACCGCAGGCGGAGGTCGGCGGATCACCTTGTTTCTGGCCGCGATTCCTCTCGGGGCGGAACCGCAGGAGAGACAACCTCAGTGGACAGCGGTTGTCCGTCCCACTGTGAGCAACTTGGCCCGTCTTTGGAGTTCACGGCGGACGGACGGACCCTACCATGCACGGTGCGTCCCGCCGCACGCCCTGCCATGTCCGCCCTAGCCAAGATCCTCGACCTGCGCCAACTCCTCGCGGAGCGGTTGCCGCGCGCGCGGATGGGCTTCGCCAGCCCGGCGGCCCCGGCCCCCGCGCTGGCGACGGGCGTGCCGGACCTGGACGCGAAGCTCGGCGGCGGCCTGCCGCTGGGCGAGACCACGGAACTCGTGGGCGACGGCCCCGGTTCTGGCACGGCGCAGGTCATCCATGCGCTGTTGAGGCAGGCGGCGAATGACGGACGCTTCCTCGCGCTGGTGGACGGCGCGGACAGCTTCGACGCGGACGCGGCGGAGCCGGCGGGTCTTGCCCGGCTGCTGTGGGTGCGTTGCCAGACGGCAGACGAGGCGATGCAGGCCACCGACCTCCTCTTGCGCGACCGCAACTTCCCGCTGGTGGTGCTGGACCTGAAGCTGAACCCGTCGGGCCAGCTCCGGCGCCTCTCGGGCAGCGTGTGGCACCGGTTCAGCCGGCTGCGGGAACAGCACCGCACCACGCTGCTCGTCGTCACCGCGCAACCCTTCGTCAGCGGCGCGGCCGTGCGGGTGCAGATGGACAGCCGGCTCGGCGTGGACGCATTGGCACAGCCGCCCGGACAACTGCCGCTCCGCTTTACGGTGCTGAAGCAGGCAAACGCCTTCGGCGAGGAAAGAACCGCGCGCGCGGGTTGAACCATGTTCGCCGTCCTCCACTTCCCGGACTTCGCCTTGCAGGCCGCGTTGCGCGGCGCGACGGAGCTGTGGGCGCAGCCGGTCGCGCTCGTGGACCCGACACAGACGACCCCGCGCGTGTGCGCCGTCACGGCCTTGGCCCTTGCCCACGGCGTCACCGAAGGACTCACCCCGACGCAGGCGCTCGCCCGGTGCGGGGACATCCGCATCCGGCATCGCTCCCCCGAACAGGAAGCCACCGCCAGCGAAGCCGTGCTGCAATGTGCCTACGGCTTCTCCCCGCACCTCGAAGCCACCGGGCCGGGGCTGTTCACGCTGGACCTGCGCGGACTGGTGACGCTCGCGGAGGCGGACCCCGCCGCGCTGGGGAGGTGGGCGGAGCAACTGCGCGTGGCGCTCGCCGCGCTGGACCTGTGCGCCCGCGTCGGCATCGGTGCGACGCCGAATCTCGCCCGGCACGCGGCGCGCTGGACGGACACGCTGCAAGTCGTCGCGGAGCCGCAGGGCTTCGTCGCCGGCCTGCCGGTCGCGGCGCTCGAACCGTCGGCCCATGTCGCCGTCATCCTTGCCAAGTGGGGCATCCGCACCGTCGGCGAACTGCTCGCGCTCGGGCAGTGCGCGGTCACGGAACGGCTCGGGCTGGAGGCTTTGGGTCTGTTCGCCGCCGCTTCGACCGCGGCTTCGCGTCCGCTCCGTCTGGTGCGACCGGGGGAGAAGTTCGACGAGAGCTTCGACTTTGAGGAACCGGTCGAGACGCTGGAACCGCTGCTGTTCCTCCTGCGCCGGTTCACGGACCAACTCTGTCTGCGGCTCGGTCCGCTCGGCCTCGTGGCGCAACGGCTCACGCTGCGGCTACGGCTCGAATCCGGCCAAGTCCACGAACGCCTCCTGCGCGTGCCGGAACCGACCCGCTCGGCGGACATCCTGTTCCGGATGCTGACCACGCACCTCGAATCCGTGCGGACCGAGACGGCCATCGTGGGCGTGTCCCTCGCCCTCAATCCGGGCCAGCCGACGCAGCGGCAGTTCAGCCTCTTTGAGACGGTGCTGCGCGACCCGCACCAGTTGCAGGAGACCCTCGCGCGGCTTTCGGCGCTCGTGGGCCACGACCGCGTCGGTTCACCGGTGCGCGTGCCGGGGCACCAGCGCGACGCGTTCAAGCTCGTGCCGCCCGACTTTGAAGATTTGCCGCCGGGCGAATCGCAGCGTCCCGCGCTGCTGCGCCCGGTGCCGTGGCGACGCCTGCGGCCGTCACCGCCCGCGACCGTGGACACCCAAGAGACGCGTCCGCTCTCCGTCCGCTGCGGGGTGGTGAACGGGAAGCTGAAACTCACCGTCGGCCCGTGGCGGGCCTCCGGCCACTGGTGGGAACCCGGCGCGTGGTCGCGCGACGATTGGGACGTGGAGACGGCGAGCGGCACGGTCTGCCGACTCCGCCGCGACGCCGCAGGCTGGCGCGTGACCGACCTCCTCGATTGAACCGATGCCCGCCGGCGACCAACTGCTCCTGCTGCCACCCGTCCGCCCGCTCGGCGAACGGCTCGGTCACGGGTTCTTCCGCACCGTGCCGCCGCGTCCCGGCGTTTACCTGATGTGCGGCCACGGTGATGGGGTGCTGTATGTCGGCAAGGCGAAGAACCTGCGCCAGCGGCTCGGCAGCTACCGCTCGGCGAACACCGAACGCCTGTCGCGCAAGCTCCGGCGGCTGCTGGTCGCGGTGGAGCGCATCCATTGGGACGAATGCGCCGACGAAGCGGCTGCCTTGGCGCGCGAGGCGGAACTGCTGGTCTCGCTGCGGCCCCGGTTCAACACGGTCGGAGTCTATCCGGCTCCGCCGCTGCGACTGGGTTGGGAAGTGAAGCCTGATGGCATCGCGCTCGGGACAGATGCCACGGCGGACGACTACGCATTCCGCAGCGAACCGCTCCGCCGCTTGCGCCCGGCTTGCGGCGCGTTGCTCCGGCTCGCGTGGGGCGCGTGGTATCCGGAGTCGCCGTTGCACGCGATGCCTTCGCGGCTGCTCGGCGAACGTCCGCCGGTGGCGTGGCACCTGCCGTCGCAACGCCCGCTCGGGGAAGGGCTGGCCGCGCGGCTGGGGGAGTTCTTCGCGGGCCGTTCGTCCGAACTCGTGGACTGGCTCGTGACGCGGCGGAACGCGGCGGTGAAGTTCGAGCAGAACTGGCAGACACAGGACGCCGAAACGCTGCGCGAGTTCTTTACCCGGCTGCCCGTGCTCACTGTCCGCACCTGACGCATGGCCTCGCCCGACTACCTCGAGTTGCACGCACGGAGCGCCTTCAGCTTCCTGCGCGGCGCTTCGCTGCCGGAGACGCTCGCCACGACGGCAGCGGAACTCGGCCTGCCGGTGGTCGCGCTCTGCGACCGCATGGGCGTCTATGGTTCGCCCCGGTTCCGCACGGCCACCAGGGAACAGGGCGTGCGCGCCCTCGTCGGCGCGGAACTGGTCTTGCCGGAGGGCGGCGTGTTGCCGGTGCTGGTCGCCGACCGCACCGGCTACCAGAACCTCTGCCAGATGCTCACCCGGGCGCATCTGCGCGCCGCCAAGGGCGAAGGCGTCGTGCAATGGGACGAACTCGCGGAATTCAGCGCCGGCCTTGTGGCGCTCACCGGCGGCGAGGACGGCCCGCTCGTGCGTTCGCTGCTCGCGCGTGATGCGCTGGCTCCGGAGGAAGTGCTGCGCCGGCTGACCCGCGCCTTCGGCGAAGGGAACGTCTTCGTCGAGCTCCAGCGGCATCTTCAGTTCGGTGAGGACCGCTGGAACCGGCGGCTCGTCGAACTGGCCCGCGCGCACCGGCTGCCGCTGCTCGCCACCAACGGCGTGCACCAGGCGACGCCGCTCGGCCGGCAGGTCGTGGATGTGTTCACCTGCCTGCGGCATCACACGCACCTCGATGCGGCCGGTTCGCTGCTCTCGGTCAACGCGGAGCGGCATCTCAAGTCACCGGCGCAGATGCGGGCATTGTTCTCGGATTTACCGGAAGCGGTGATGAACTCCGTCCGGCTCGGCGAACGGCTGACCTTTGAACTCGCGGACCTGGGCTACGAGTTTCCGCGTTACCAGGTCGGACCGGGCGAGACGATGGAGGGGGTGTTGCAAGACTGGGCCTATCGCGGCGCGCGGGCGCGGTATCACGGGCAGATCCCGGACAAGGTCGAGGCGTTGTTGCGGAAGGAACTCGCGCTCATCGGGAAGCTCGGGTTCGCCGGTTACTTCCTCATCGTGGCGGACCTCGTGCGCTGGGCGAAGGAGCATGACATCCTTGCCCAGGGCCGGGGCAGCGCGGCGAACAGCGCGGTCTGCTTCTGCCTCGGCGTGACGGCGGTGGACCCGGTGAAGTTCAACGTCCTCTTTGAACGGTTCCTCTCCGAAGGCCGCAAGGGCTGGCCGGACATCGACATTGATTTGCCGAGCGGTGACCGGCGGGAGCGGGTCATCCAGGAGGTCTATCGCCGCTACGGCCCGCACGGCGCGGCGATGACGGGGGCCGTCCACACCTATCGCGGACGCGGCACGGCGCGCGAGGTCGGCAAGGTGCTGAACCTGCCCGCCGACGTGGTGGAGCGGTTCTCGGCGCTGTTCGCCCACGGCGACTTCCAGCACACGCTCGAACTCGGCGCGCAAATGGAGCAGGCCGGGCTGCCCGTGGCACATCCGCGCGCGGCGGCGTTCGTTTCGCTCTACCAGCAAATCGCCCGGCTGCCGCGTCACCTCGGCCAGCACTCGGGCGGCATGGTCATCTGCCAGGGCAGCCTGAACCGGTTCGTGCC
Source organism: Verrucomicrobiota bacterium (assembly GCA_043755815.1). GTDB lineage: Bacteria > Verrucomicrobiota > Verrucomicrobiia > Limisphaerales > UBA9464 > CAIWAH01. The sequence continues at coordinate 9,408 of JAYUSF010000051.1, read as the reverse complement.
GCTGGAGAACGCGGCCATGCCGGGCCGAGTGGTGGCGCAGTGGGACAAGGACGACTGCGCCGACCTGGGCATCATCAAGGTGGACCTGCTCGGTCTCGGCATGATGGCGGCCTTGCAGGAGACGGTGACCCTGACCGCGCAGCGGGGCCGGCCGGTGGACCTCGCCGACCTGCCGCCGGACGACCCGCAGACCTACGCGCTCATGCAGCGGGCGGACACCATCGGGGTGTTCCAAATCGAGAGCCGGGCGCAGATGGCGACGCTGCCCCGGATGCAACCGAAGTGCTTCTACGACGTGGTCGTCGAGGTGGCGCTGATCCGGCCCGGCCCCATCCAGGGCGACTTGGCGCATCCTTACCTGCGGCGACGGACGGGCGAGGAGGCCGTCACCTACTACGACGACCGGGTTGTCCCCATCCTCGAACGCACGCTCGGCGTGCCGCTCTTCCAGGAGCAGATGCTCGAAATCGCGATGGTGATGGCGGACTTCAGCGGGGACGAGGCGGAGGAGCTGCGGAAGGCGCTGAGCTTCCACCGCTCGGACGAGAAGATGGCGCGGGCCAAGGCGAAGCTGCTCGCCGCGATGCAACGCAAGGGGGTGAAGCCGGAGGCGGCCGAACGCATCGCGAAGGCCGTGGGTTCGTTCGCGCTCTACGGGTTCCCGGAATCGCACGCCATCAGCTTCGCGCTGCTGGCCTACGCCAGCGCCTATCTCAAGACCCACCGCGCGCCGGAGTTCTTCTGCGCGTTGCTCAACAACCAGCCGATGGGCTTCTACACCCCGGCGACGCTGGTGAAGGACGCCAAGCGCAACGGCGTGGTCACGCGGCCGGTCTGCGTCGTGCGCTCGGCGTGGAGCTGCACCATCGAGGCGGACGGGTCGCTGCGGCTCGGCTTCCGGCAGGTGCAGGGGCTGCGGCAGGAGGCGGTCGAGGCGATGCTGGCCGAACGGGCACGGCTGGCGTTCGCGTCGATGGCCGGGTTCCTGGCGCGCACCAGGTTCACGGCGGACGAACGGCGCACGCTCGCTGAAATCGGCGCGCTCAACGCCTTTGCCGAGCACCGCCGGGCGGCGCTCTGGGAAGCGGAGCGTCCGTTGCGGCAGGGCGAGCTGTTCGGGGAAACGGAGACGGCGGCCCCACCGCTGCGGCGCATGGATGCGGCGGAGCGGATTCAGGCCGACTACGCCGGCCTGCGCCTGACGACGGGGCCGCATCCGATGGCTTTGGTTCGTCCGCGTCTGCCGGACATCTGGCGCGCGGGGGACCTCGCCTCGGCGCGGGATGGCCAGCGCATCCGCATCGCCGGACAGGTCATCTGCCGCCAAAGGCCGGGCACGGCCAAGGGCGTCTGCTTCGTGAGCCTTGAGGACGAGACGGGCATCAGCAACGCGATCGTCACCCCTCAGCTGTTCGACCAGGTCCGGCTCACGCTCACCGCCGAACCCTTCCTCATCATCGAAGGCGTGCTGCAGCGCCGCCACCGCACCATCCACGTCCACGCCCGAAGCATCGAACGGCTCGACTACGCCGGACTCCAGACCGGCCCGTCGCATGACTTCGGGTGAATCAGGTTCAGAGGACCTGGTATGATGGAGACGCCCCGACCCCTCCTCTTTCCGGGAGTCTTGACGTCCACCCAGACGGCTCTTTGGCCGCCATCGGCGAACTGATCCCTGCCGCTGGCAAACGGCCCAGGCGCTGGCGAGCGCCCGGACGAACCACTGGCTCAGCCGAGGCGCACCGCGGGCGTGCCGTCGAGGCGGCGCGAAAGGTCGATGGGATCGCCCACGGAAACCTGCTGAGGATTCACCTGGTAGGCCCAGACCTCGAAATGGGTCAGCTTGGCCTCGCCGTAGATCGTCGCGAAGGCTCCGTCCACCGCGTCCGAACCGTGGGCGACCTTGACGCGGCCGATGCGCGGGACGTTGAAGCGCGGATCAAAGGTGAGCCATTCCTGGCCGAGATAGACTTCCAGATAGGCGTGGAAATCCATCGGTGAACCGGGGTCGAGGAAGCCGATGTCCGGCAGGTGCCCGGTCACGTAACGGGCAGGCAGATTGAAGGCACGGCACAGGGCGATGGCCGCGTGGGCGAAGTCGCGACAGACGCCGTGCCGACGGGCGATCACCTCCGAGGCGGAAAGGTCGGGCCGGCCGGAACCGAAACGGTATTCGATGTTGTGGTGGACCCAGTCGCAGATCGCCTGCACGCGCGGCAGCCCGTGGGTGGTGTGGCCAAACTGGTTCCAGGCGAAATTCATCAGCTTGTCGGAATCGCAATACCGGCTGGGCAACGTGTAGCGCAACAACTCGAAGGGGAGTTCTCCCACGGGCACGATGCGACCTTGAATCTCCCGGGTGTCGGGCTGGGAGGAAACGGCGACCAGCGCATCGTGGCGGATGTCATTGCGGCCGGGCATGAGCACCGAGCGATAGGTGATGTTCCCGTGGCTGTCCTGAAACTCATACGACGGCTGGCCGATGCCGAACGTGAGCTTCTCCTGCATGACCAGCACCCGCCCCTCCAGCCGCGGCCGGAGCACGAACAAAACGGGGGTCGGCACCGGCGTTTCGTAGGACAGGCTGCAGCCGACGCGGACGGTGAGGTTGAGCGGGGTCCAGTTCATGGCTTAGGGATGGGCAGTCTTTTCGCGATTGGCCGGGCGAATGATCTTTCGCAGTTCCAGAACCACCAGCGGAATGGCTCCGATGCCGAAGAGCATCAGGCTTTCGGCCAGCGGAATGCCAGAGGTCTTGAGGAAGCGGCCAAACGCGTCGTTTTGCTGGCTCAGAAGCTGGAGGCCCAGCGAGACCGCCACGACCAGGACCAGGTTCCGGTTGCTGAACAGCGGGATGCGCCAGACGGGTTTGGTCTCGCTGCGGGCCCCAAAGGCGCGGAGCAGTTCGGCGAAGACGAGCGTGGCGAAGGCATACGAACGGGCCGCTTCTGGCGTCCGGGTCTTCAGGACGAAGAGATAGACGCCTAAGGTGACGGCCGCGGTCAGCGCGCCGGTGAAGAACATGGTGCGGAGGAAGCCCCGGTCGGCGATGCCCTCCAGCCGGTGGCGTGGGGTGCGTTTCATCACGTCGGGGTCAATGGGATCGGTGGCGAGGCACAGAGCGGGCAGGCCGTCGGTGACGAGATTGATCCAGAGCAGGTGAATCGGCAGCAGCGGCGTCGGCAGGCCGATGATCACGCAGATCGCCATGAGCAGCAGTTCCGCGGTGCTGCCGGCGAGGAGGTATTGCAGCGTCTTGCGGATGTTGTCGTAGATGCCGCGACCTTCTTCGACGGCGGCGACGATGGTGGCGAAGTTGTCGTCGGTAATGATCATGTCCGCCGCCTGGCGCGTGACTTCCGTGCCGGCCTTGCCCATGGCGATGCCGATGTCGGCGCCCTTGATGGCCGGGGCATCGTTCACGCCGTCGCCGGTCATCGCGACGACGGCGTCGCCGGCCTTCCAGGCGCGGATGATGCGCAGCTTGTGCTCGGCGCTGACGCGGGCATAGACGGCGATCTTGGACGCGCGCTGGCGCAGGTCACCCTCGCTCAGCGTGTCGAGTTCCACCCCGGAAACGGCCTGATCCTCGGCGGAAGCGATCCCGATCTCGCGCGCGATGGCGGTGGCGGTGCGGGGATGGTCCCCGGTGATCATCACGACGCGGATGCCGGCTTGCCGGCACTGGGCGACGGCGGCCTTGGCTTCCGGCCAGGGCGGATCGTGCATGCCGGCCAGGCCGACGAACACCAGTTCGCGTTCCACCACTTCGACGGTCAGTTCTGCCGGCGGTTGATCCGCCAGATCTCGGTAGGCCGAGGCGAGCACGCGCAGGGCCCGCTCCGCCATGGCCGTGGTTTGGGCGAGAATGTGTTCGCGGTCCGCGTCGGAGAGCGGGTGAACTCCGTCACGCGTGTAAACCTGCGTGCAGCGTTCCAGCAGGCTGCCGGGCGCCCCATTGACGAAAGCGCGGAGCTGGCCGTCGGACCGTCGGCGGATGACCGCACTGCGTTTGCGGTCGGAGTCGAAGGGCAGCTCGTGATGCTTCGGCAACTCCTGTTCCAGCCGTTCGCGGTTGGTCCCGGCTTTCAGCCCAGCGGCAAGCAGGGCTCCTTCCGTGGGATCATCGACGACTTTCCAGGTGCCGCCTTCCTCGGCGAGCTGCGCGTTGTTGCAGCCGACGATGACGGTGGCGAGTTCGAGCAACGGCGCCTCGTGCTGGGCATCCTCCTTCGTGCCCTCGATGCGCACTTCGCCGGCCGGACCGTAGCCTTCGCCGGTGACCTCGTAACTCTGGCCCGCGACATGGAGCGCCTGCACGGTCATCTCGCCCAGCGTCAGGGTGCCGGTCTTGTCGGTGCAGATGACGTTGGTGGAACCCAGCGTCTCGACAGCGGACAGCTTCCGCACCAACGCGCGCCGACGGGACATGCGCGACACGCCCAGCGCGAGCGATACGGTGACAATCGCCGGCAAGCCTTCCGGCACGGCGGCGACGGCGAGGCTCACTGAGGTCATGAACAGTTCGATGGGCTTGGTCCCGCGCAGGAGCCCGAGTCCGAACAGCAATGCCACGACACCCAGCGCGGTCCAGACGAGGACGCGTCCGAACGACTCCAGCTTACGTTCCAAGGGGTGCGCTCTTCGGCGCCGGCTTCTTCCAGCAACCCGGCGATGCGGCCGAGTTCGGTCTTCATGCCGGTCGCCACCACCACGGCTTGACCAGTGCCGGCGGCGACGCTGGTGCCCATAAAGACCATGTTTTCACGGTCACCGAGCGGGATGTCCGCCTCGGGCAAAACCTCCGGCCGCTTCGTCACCGCCTCCGATTCGCCCGTGAGCGCGGACTCGATGCAGGTGAGCGACGCCAGCTTCAGCAACCGCGCGTCGGCGGCCACGAGATCGCCTGCTTCCAGCGCGAGCACGTCCCCTGCAACGAGTCCGGTGGCCGGGATCTCCACCAGCGTGCCGTCGCGCAGCACCTTCGCCTGCGGAGCCATCATCAGCTTGAGCGCGGCGATGGATTTCTCGGCCTTGAATTCCTGGTAGAAGCCGATGGCCGCGTTGAGCACCACGACCGCGAGGATGGCGATGGCTTCCACCAGCTCGCCAAGAACTCCAGACAGGACGCCCGCGGCGACCAAAATCCAGATGACCAGACTCTTGAACTGACGGGCGAGAATGCGCCAGCCGCTGATGCGCTTGGCGTCCTTCAGTTCGTTCGGACCGTCCCTGGCCAGCCGCTGGGCCGCTTCCGCTGCCGCCAAGCCGGTGACGGTGGAACCGAGCTGCGTGAGCACCTCCTCCGCCGGCCGGCGATGCCAGGCTTCGCCGGGTGTCGAAACACTGCTGGTCGGCGGGCTCATCGTTTGGTCGTCGGGTTGGCCAGGGAGCCGCCTTCGTTTTCAAAGCGGCCCAGCGCCTCGGCATCGCCCGGCATCACCGGTTGCACCGCCCGCTGGTGCCAGACGTCCAGCAGCACGGTGGTCACAGTGAGCGTCACCGGACCCAGGATGAGTCCGGCCGAGCCAAACAGCACCAGCCCCCCGACCACGGAGATGAAGGCGAGCACGGTGTGCAAGCGGAGCCGTTTGCCCACGAGGATCGGGCGCAGCAGGTTGTCGATGGTGCCGACGACCAGCATGCCCCACAGGGTGAGGATCAGGGCTTTGCCCCAACTGCCTTCCACCGCCAAAAACAGGGCCGCCGGAATCCAGACCAGAAAGGCGCCCAGCATCGGCACCACCGCCAGCAGGGCCATGACGACACCCCACAGCAGCGGGGCGGACAGGCCCAGCCACCAGAACATCAGGCCGCCGAGCAGCCCCTGCACGGACGAGACCGCGAGCGCCCCGTAGATCGTGGCGTGAATCGTGTCGCCGATCCGTTCGTAGAGAGTGTCCATCTCCGCTTCGGACAGCGGGGACAGCGCCCGGATCGACTGGAGCACCGGTCGTCGGTCGCGGAGGAAAAAGAAGAGCAGGTAGAACGTCAGGCAGAACCCGAGTAGCTGAAAGACCGAACCCTTGACGAAGTTCGCGGCAAGCCCGCTCAGCCAGGCGGCGAATGTCTTGGCCGATCCCGGCAGGTCCACCCGCCGTTCGATCCAGTCCGCCAGCGGCGCCAGACGCGGCTGCTTTTCGAGCGCGCGACGCCATTCCCCGGAGGTGACCTTGGCTTCGACGGTCTCCGCGCCCTTCGCGGTCTGCTGGACGAGTTGCTGCCCCACGAAGGTGGCCGGAACCACGACGATCAACCCGATCAACAGCACGGAAACACAGGCCGCGAGGTTGGGCCTCAGCTTGGCCTCCAGATGGCGCTGAAGGGGAGCAAAGAGGACGGCCAAGGCCAACGCCCAGGCCAACGCGGGCACGAACGGCAGCGCGAGGCGATAGCAGAGATAGATTCCCAGAGCCGTCGCCGACAACAGCAGCAGCGTTTGGACCTGCCGGAACGTTCCACCGCCATTGTCTGCCAGCAAAGCCATTGGGTTTGAAAGCTCGTTAGGTGCCGTTGCCGTGAATCATTCCGGCTCCTGGCGGATCACCACGGCAGCGGGGCTCATGGGTTCGTCGCGACGGCCGCCCGGGCGGCTTGAAATTCCAGATCCCGTTCCGCTCCCGCGACGCCCTCGTTGACGAGCCGCTCCTGGTCGCTGCGACCTTCAACATCCTCGTCTTCGCCCGGAGCGGCGGGTGTCCGTTGTCCCGTGGAACCGGGCACCACGTCCCAACGTGCGGACTCGGGTGCCGCTTCCAGCAGCGACGGGTTCGGGTCCGCGTTGGAATCGCCGGCCAGTTCGAGCTTGGCCTGCTCCCAATCGGACTTCGACGTTTCCGAGGCGGAGCGCCCGTTGATGACCGCGAGTTCGACCGCCCGCTCCCGCACCATCTTGCGCGTGACCGGGCCGATGCCGACGGAGTGGTCGGTCAACACCCCGTCCTTCAAAGGGTTTGTGTTCATGGGCGCGGTTCAATGCCCGTGGGGCAGGCTCTGTGGATTGTGTGCGGTTTTCATCTGCCGCGCCCCGCGATCCTCCCGGAGGTCACGCGACTGGGAGGAGGCTTTCGCCGCTTTGCCGGTCTTGGGCGCAACGATCGCGGCCGGGACGATGGGGTGTGCCGGCCGGGGTGATTTGCTGTAGTTGGGAGTTTTTTTCATGCTGGGGTTGGATTCGTTGGATCGAAGGCCGCGAAGTCGTTGCACCGCCGTTCAAGCTGAGCCGCGCGAGTGGTTCTAGGGTCGGGTGTTCTCCCGGGCGGGACGGGACGTGCGAAACGCCAACCATACGGTGGAGACGAGTCCCGCGCCCTTGAGCAGTTTCCTCAGCCATGGGTGGCTCGAGGCGGTGTCGGCCGAAGCGCCACGCTGGGACGCCGCAAAGGCGGCGAGCAACACTGCGGCGGACGAGGCCACCGCCTGAAACGAGCGGGTGCGATCACCGACTTTGCGAAGGCCGGCATCCATGTCGGCCATGTCGCCGACCAGTTGGGCACGGTTCAGTTCACTCTCCGCCAACAGCAGCCGTTTACGTGAGGCCAGCGGGCTCAGCTCAGGATTTGGTCCAAACATTTGCGATCCTTGCGAAGTTGTTCCAGGGAGGCAGAAAGGCTCTGCCATTCGCGTAGCCGTTGGGTCAGCAGCCGGCCCAGATAAAATCCGGCGCCGGCATAGAGAAAGGTCATCGCCAGCAGGACAGCGAGGGGCGAGTAGGCCCAGAAAAGAACCACCACTGCGGCGGTCAGGCAGAGGCCGGCGAGCAGACCCAAGGTTGCCACCCCCAGGGCCAGCAGGAAATCGTGCAGGAGCCGATCCCGTTCCTCCTGCACTTCCACGGTCAGCAGTTCCAGCCGGTTTTCGCCGATGGTCAGCAGCCGCCGCACGAACTGTTTCGAGCTCGCCGTCAGCGTCCTGGGGTTGGCTGCGGATTCGTCCATGGCGACCTCACTCGCAGTTGCGCGTGCAGCGTCGGGCGAGGAGATAGCCCACGAGCGCGCCGACCCCGACCCCGACTGCGATGGCCTGGTAGGGATGTTCATGCACGGCGGCGTCGGTGACCTTGCAGCCTTCCACGGCCTTTGCGCGGGCCCGGCCATACAGTTCCTTGCCGCGTTCCAGGGCGGCGGCGAGGCGTTGGCGGGCTTCGCCGACCTTGTCGCCGGCCACGTCCGCGGTGGCGGCCATCAGGGCCCGGGCGTCGTCGGCCAGTTGGCCCATGTCATCCGCAATTGCTTGAGTGTGTTTGTCCATGATGTCGTATGTTCAGTTTGTTTGGTTACCGAGAAAGGGTTGGGTCTCCGCGGCGGCGAGATGCGCCGCGGCCGGCGAGCAGGCCAGTTTCAGGACGGAGTTTCGCCCGCCAAACGGGTTGGGGACCGACTCCTGGGCGAGCGGGTCCGGCATCCATTTGCCGTCCACGATCAGGCAGTATTCGTAAACTCCGGGCGGCAGGTCCGCCTCCTTCAGCCAATGTCCGTTCCCGGTCGAAAACATGGACCGGGTCGTGGGATGCCAATCGTTGAACGAGCCGGCGACAGATACGGCGAGCGCTTTCGGATCGTTGAACTCGAAGCGAACCCGAACCGGCTCAGGTGCGGTGGGGCGGATATCGGCGGGTCGGGGCTTCTGTTTCATGGCAACGTTTTGAAGGGGACGTGGTGGCAGGTGTGATGGCGGAAATCGGCGACTGATGAGCGTCACTGGACGACAGGTTGAAACCGGCCCGCACGCCATCACCACAATGCCCCGGCGGAAGCCGTCGGGGCTATGGGGTGTTACCCTACCAATCGGCGGCCAATGGGCGGAGTCGGCAGACGGGGAGCGCCTCACGTGCGGTGCATTGCAACCCCGGCTGCCCCGCTCCCTGGGTTTTCCCGCCTCCAGCTTGAGTTACGGTGAGCCGCTTCCTGATTTCGGCTAATTGGCCTTCTTGCCCCGGTAGCGCACCAGCAGCCAGCACACCACGGCACCCGCGCCGAGCAACCACCACGGGGATATTCCGTAGCTGGCCGGCAGGTAGCCCACGAACGTGGCGATGGCGGCTGCGGTCAGCGCGTAGGGCAGTTGCGTTCGCACATGAGCCATCACATCGCAATCGCTGCTGAAAGCCGAGACGATCGTGGTGTCGCTGATCGGTGAGCAATGATCGCCGAAGACCGCGCCGGCCAGCACTGCTCCCACCGTCGCCACGAGGATGGGGCTTTCTGTCATGCCAGCCTGAAATGCGGTGAACTTAACGGCCAGCGGAATGGCCAGCGGCATGACGATGGCCATGGTGCCCCAGGACGTGCCGGTGCTGAACGAGATGATCGAGGCCAGCACGAACACCAGCGCGGGAAGCCACGCGGAAGGCAGCCGATCACCGAGCAGGGCGACCAGATAACTGGCGGCGCCCAGTTCCTTGATGAC
>JAYUSF010000050.1:0-7488 GCA_043755815.1 Verrucomicrobiota bacterium | reverse complement strand
GGATTGGCCCGTCTTTGGGCGGTCAGGTATTCGCCACAGAAGCCCGGGCCGCACAAAAACGCCACTTACGAATGCGGTCTCGAATCGACCGGTGACCCGCTCGTCCGCTTCAAATCGGACTACTACCTCTACGGCATCCTGTTCCTCATCTTCGACGTGGAATCCATCTTCCTGCTGCCGTTCGCCGTGAAGTTCCTCGAACTGCCGGTCGGCGCCGTATTGGCGATGCTGCTGTTCGTGCTGCTGCTGGTCGAGGGGCTCGCCTGGGCGTGGCTCAAGGGGGTCCTGAGTTGGAAGTGAGCAAAAGACGTTGAGCCCGCAGATTCGCAAGTCCGTTACCCCATCCCCTGCCAATCATGATCGACGAAGGCCTCAAGAACGAACTCGCCAAACAGGGCGTCGTCGCGACTTCGATTCAGGAGCTCTACAACTGGGGCCGGAGCAATTCCGTCTGGCCGCTTTCGTTCGGCCTCGCCTGCTGCGCCATCGAGATGATGGCCGCGAGCATGTCCAAGTGGGACATCTCACGGTTCGGTTCTGAAGTCTTCCGGCCGTCACCCCGTCAGGCTGACCTGATGATCGTCGCCGGCACCGTGACCAAGAAGATGGCCCCGCAGGTCGTGCGGCTCTACAACCAGATGGCCGAGCCCAAATACGTCATCGCCATGGGCGCGTGCGCGATTTCCGGCGGGCCGTTCAAGCAGGGTTACAACGTCCTCAAGGGCATCGATCGCCTGCTGCCGGTGGACATCCACATCCCCGGCTGCCCGCCGCGGCCGGAAGCCCTGCTGCACGCGCTGATCACGCTCCAGAAGAAGATTGCCGAACAGGAACTCACCGGCCCGAACCGCCCCCGCCATCTGCGCGCCGAGGAGCCCAGCGAATTTCCGATCCCCGAGTTCGGCGAACACGACTTGGTGCCGGCCAAGAACGACCAGCTCTGGAAACCCGAACCGCTTGTCCGCGCCGGCTGACCCGCCTCCATGCCCCTTCCCACCCTCGAAGAACTGAAGCTGCGCTTGGAAGCCGCTTTGCCCGGCGTCCGGCTGGAACTGGTGCCCAACGGCGCCGTCCCGGCTCAGTCTTCGCTGCTGGTGCCGGCTCCCGTGGCGGTCTCGGTGGCGACCTGGCTGCGCGATGACCTCAGCCTGCGCCTCGACACCTGCTCGAACGTCACCGGCGTGGATTGGCCGGACCGGGAGGATAGGATCAAGGTGAAGCAGTTGGTGGACGGGGTGGAAAAGGAGGTGGAGGAAATCCGCCGCCGGCCAGGCTATCTGGAGGTCGTGTATCACCTGTATTCGATGTCGCTGAAGCACGGTCCCGTCATCCTGCGTCAGCGCACGGTCAATCGCGCTGACGACTGCGCCGTCGCCTCGCTCACGCCGGTCTGGCGCGGGTGCGAGTTTCAGGAGCGCGAGGTATTCGACCTCTTTGGCGTGAACTTCACCGGGCATCCCGACCAGCGCCGCATCCTCATGTGGGATGGCTTCAAGGACCACCCGATGCGGAAGGATTACGTGGAGCCGGACGACTACGAATACGAGCCGACGCCGCATGACGAGGTGCATGACCGGGCCAAGGCGCATTACCCGGCTCCGGAGGTGAAGCCGTGAGCAATCCAGCACCTCAGCTCTTCGGGATTCGCCCACGCGTCGATCAGGGCGGGAACGAGCTCGACGGCGAGATGCTGGAGGTGTCGATGGGACCGCAGCATCCCTCAACGCACGGCGTGTTCCGGATGGACGTGGTGCTGGACGGCGAAACGGTGGTGAAGCTCAAGCCGGTCTTCGGTTACCTGCACCGCAATCACGAGAAAATTGCCGAGGGCACGAGCTATCTGTCGTCGATGCCCTACACGGACCGGCTCGACTACTTCTGTTCGCTCACGAACAACTGGGCGTATGCGCTCGCGGTCGAGAAGCTCTCCGGCCTCGTGGTCCCCGAGCGGGCCGAGTTCATCCGCGTCATCACGGCCGAACTGACCCGCCTCCAGAACCACACCAGCCTCTGCGGCTTCCTGCTGCAGGACATGGGCGCGCTGGGCACGCCGCTGATGTGGGCGTTCCGCGAACGCGAAAAGGTGCTGGACCTCTTCGAGTCGCTGACCGGTGCCCGGATGATGTGCAACTACATGCGCTTCGGCGGCTGTCGCTGTGACCTGCCGCCCGGTTGGCTGGAACAGGCCCGCAAGCTGGTGGACGGCTATCCGGCCTTTCTGGAGGAATTTGAAACGCTGCTTTCCGGCAACGAGATCCTCATGGCGCGGACCCAGGGCGTGGGCCGCCTTTCGCCCGAACTCGCCATCAACGCCAGCATCACCGGGCCGATGCTCCGGGCGAGCGGCGTGGACTACGACCTCCGCAAGGTGGACCGCTACGGCATCTACGACCGCTTCGAGTTCCGCGTGCCGCTGGGCGACCACGGCGACGTTTTCGACCGCTACATGATCCGCGTGCTGGAGATGCACGAGACGCTCAAGATCCTGCGGCAGGCGCTGAAGCAGATCCCCGAGGGCCCGGTCATCGATCCCAAGGCGAAACTCCGTGGCTTCCGGCCCAAGGTCGGCGAAGCCTACGGCCGTCTGGAGGGCCCGAAGGGCGAGCTTGGCTTCTACCTGATCAGTGACGGCGGTGCGAATCCGTATCGCTACCGCATCCGTCCGCCAAGTTTCATCAACCTGACGATCCTGGAAGACATGTGCCTCGGTCGCTCCATTGCCGACGCCGTGATCATCCTCGGCAGCGTGGACATCGTCCTCGGAGAAGTTGATCGCTAAGGAAACCAAGGAACAGGAAACTTATGCCACTCGAACTGGAAGAGCTGACTGGGAAGATCATTGGCGCGGCAATAGAGGTCCATCGGCAGTTGGGGCCTGGCTTCATCGAGTCGATTTACGAAAATGCCCTAGTGTATGAATTCCGAAAGCGAGGGCTGAAGGTGGAACAGCAACTGGAAGTCCCAGTGATCTACGCTGGAGAAATTGAAGTCGGAAAGCACCGGCTTGATCTTCTTATCGAAGGGCAACTGGTGGTCGAGCTAAAGGCCATTGCCAATCTGGAAGACGTCCACTTCGCCATCGTTCGCTCCTATCTTCGGGCTGTGGGCAAAAAGCATGGGCTGCTCCTGAACTTCGCCAAAGTGACATTGGAACCCAAGCGAGTGATTGCCCAATGATCTTCCTGCTCTCCTGTCTTCCTTATAATTGATCATGATCGGCACCGGCATAGCGAAAGGACTGGTTCAGACCGCGAAGAACCTGATCGGCACCTACACCGATCCGGCGCGGATGCCGACCATCGAATACCCGGATGAGCGGCAGACGCTCACCGAGGCCACGCGCCAGTTCCCGTTCCTCGTTCACGACACGGAGGATTCGATGAAGGGGCTGCGCTGCACGGCCTGCCAGATCTGCGAGAAGGAGTGCCCGCCCAAGTGCATCTACATCGTCAAGAGCAAGGACAAGCGGGTGGACTACAAGGGGCAGAACCAGTTCTACCCGGCGATCTTCGACATCGACTACTCGGTCTGCATGAGCTGCCAGATCTGCGTCGAGGTCTGCCCGTTTGAGTCCATCAAGATGGACACGGAGTTCGAGCTCTCTACCGCCGACCGCTTTGGCGGACTGCTCGTCCACAAGCAGCAGCTCGCCAAGCCCAACGCTCACTACCAAAAGATTCATCCGACGGAAGCCGCCGTCTCCGATGCCGCCATGGCGGCCGAAAAGGCCAAGGCTGAAGCGAAGGCCAAGGCGGATGCCGAAGCCAAGGCCAAGGCCGCCGCCGCCAAGGCCGCCGCCGCCAAGGCCGCCCCGGCTCCGACCGCTTCGCCCGAGGCGAGCCCGGAGGTCCCGAAACCCGCCACGGCCGCGCCGAAGATGCCGATGTAACCCCGCCCCGCATGGCCTCACTCGACCAGATTTTCGTCACGCTCAAGGCTTACATCCTTGGGCTTCTCCCCGACGCCGTGCAGCCGTTCGCGAGCGTCATGCTGTCCATCTCGGCGATCATGGCGGTGTTCCCCGGCATCTTTGCCCTGACGACGGTCGTCGAACGCAAGCTGCTGGGACGTTTCCAGAACCGCCCCGGTCCGAACCGCGTCGGCATCCCGCTCACGAAAATTCGCCTGGCCGGTTTCGGCCAGTTCATCGCCGACGGCATCAAGTCGCTGACCAAGGAGGACGTGGTCCCGCGCAACGCCGACAAGGTCGTCCACTTCATCGCGCCGTTCGTGCTGGTGGTGCCGTCGTTCCTCGCGCTGTCGGTGCTGCCCGTCGGGCGCAACATGGCGGCGCTCAACTTCACCGAGACCGGCCTGCTGTTCTTCTTCGCTGTCGGTGCCGCGACGGAGATCAGCGTCTTCATGGCCGGCTGGTCGAGCCGCAACAAATACTCCCTGCTCGGTGCCATGCGCGGCATCGCCCAGATGCTGAGTTACGAAATCCCGCTGATCCTGTCTTCGCTCACGGTCGTCATGATGGTAGGGTCGCTGTCGCTGGTGACCATCGTCGAGAAGCAGACCGGCGTGCAGTGGGGCGTGTTCCACAGCTGGCATGTCTTCACGCCGTGGGGTTTCGCCGGCTTCCTGCTGTTCCTCACCGCCGCCTGCGCCGAGGCCAACCGCACGCCGTTCGACCTGCCCGAGGCCGAATCCGAGCTGGTGGCCGGCTATTTCACCGAATACTCCGGCTTCAAGTTCGCCCTGTTCTTCCTCGGGGAATACCTCGGCATGTTCGCCATCAGCGGCGTCGCCATCACGCTGTTCCTCGGTGGCTGGAGTGCGCCGTTCACCTTCCTCGACTGGGTGCCGTCCTGGCTCTGGTTCTTCGGCAAGCTGGTCGGCTTCATCCTCTTCTTCATCTGGCTGCGCGGCACGTTGCCTCGCCTCAAGGTGGAACAGCTCATGAACCTCGCGTGGAAGTTTATGCTGCCGATGTGCCTGATCAACCTCGTGGTCGCCGGCGTCTGGCATTTCACCTCGGGCTGGAACGATCTCCTCCGCTGGCCGCTGGGTGCGGCCATGCTGGCGCTGCCGTATTGGATGTTCAGCCGCCGGTTCGAAGCCCGCTTCCACGCCCGCACCTACCGTTATGCAAGCTGAGCCGCACATCGCCGCCGCCGCCGTAGCGCAGACTGGCAGTCTGCCGTGTCGCCGACTGGCAGTCGGCCGGGCGTTTCCGTCTCCAGCGCGGTGGAACGTTTCGGGCGCCCCGCAGGTTACCAACCTGCGAAACAGCAGACTGCCAGTCTGCGCTACCAACACTTCGCAATGAACCTGGTCTTCGCCATCCTCGCCGGCCTGACCGTAGGTGCCGCCATCGCGGCGATGACCCTGCGGAATCTGGTGCACAGCTCGTTGTGCGTGACCGTCTCGCTGATCGGACTCGCGCTCCTTTACCTGAACTTGGGCGCGGAGTTCGCCGCCTTCGTTCAGATCCTCGTCTATGTCGGCGCGGTGGCGATCCTGATCGTGTTCGCGGTGCTGCTCACGCGCAGCGGCGAGGCTCCGGTCGGGAAGGTCACCTACGGGCTTTGGTCCGGAGTCGCGGTGGCGCTCACCGTCTTTGGGGCGCTGGCGTGGGCGATCTCCGGCAGCTCGGCGCTGAAGGCGCTTCCCCAGGGCTCGCCACAACCGGCTTTGGCGGTGAAGGACGTGGGCGACAAGCTGATGGGCGACTTCGTGCTGCCGCTGCAGGTCATCGCCCTGCTGCTGACCGCCGCCCTGCTCGGCGCCGTGGTCATCGCGATGCGTGAACCGAAGGAAACGCCGCCGACCGGAACCCCCAACCCGCAATGACACCGCTCGCCAGCTATCTCCTCGTCAGCGCCCTGCTGTTCGCCGTCGGCCTCGCGGGCGCACTGGTCCGGCGTAACGCCATCCTCGTGCTGGTAGGCGTGGAACTGATGCTCAACGCGGCGAACCTGAATTTCCTCGCCTTCTGGCGTTACGGCCCGAACCCCGAGGCGCTCACCGGCGTGATGTTCGTGATTTTTGCCATTGGTGTAGCCGCGGCGGAGGCGGCTGTGGGCCTCGCGCTCGTGATCGCGATTTACCGTCACTACCGAAGCAGCAACGTGGAAGAGGTCTCCACGATGAAGGGATGAAGCAGAAACTTCACAGCAAGGTTGGTTGCTGCGGACACGGCTGGAATTTCAGCCGGGTTTCAGAAGCTTTGCGTGTCGAGCACGGTCAATCCGGCGACCTTTTTGAAGTCGGTCGTGTTGCGGGTGACGAGTTCGGCCTGCTCAAGCAGCGCGGTGGCGGCAATGATGGCGTCCGGAGTTTTCATCCGGTGCAGCCGGCGCAAACGGATCGCCTCTTCGATGATTGCGGGGAGGATTGGCAACTCCTCGAACTCACCCAGCAACGCTCGGAGCGCCTTGTCATCGGCCACGGTCAGGCCGGCGTAGCCCAGAGCCTCCACACGGGAGATGGCCGAATACCCGAGCCACGAACCCGCCGTGGCGCGCGCCTCGGCGAAGACGCGGACGGCATCCGGCTGGCCGGCATGGGCGTCAATCCAGACGTTGGTGTCCAGCACGCGACGCATCAGCGCTTACCCCAACCTTCCCATTGTTTCTTTTCCCGCTCGTCCCATTCGGCGCGGGCTTCGCGCTCGATCGCCAGGCCGTCCGGCTTGGTTTCGCTGCTACCGAGCAGGCTCATGACCTTGGCCCAGTCCGGCCGCTGCACGGACGTTTCGAGCACGGTGAGCAGCGCCTTGCCGGTTACCGGGAGCTTGTCCGGCTCGGCGACGGTGATCCGGCCGTGGTCAATGTCCGCTTCCAGCGTCAGGTATCCCATGCCTGCGGAGGCTACCCGAACACAGGCGAGCGACAAGGTCGGAGACTGGGGCACCGTCGGGCTGGCGTTGGCCGCCACAAGTTACCACAACTACCGCAGCAGCAACGTGGAGGAAGCGGCCACGATGAAAGGTTAAGCAATGTCTACAAAACTCAAAGGCCCACAATTCGTTCGATACTTCGGCCCCGTGCTTGATGCCCTGCGCGAGCTTGGTGGGTCAGGTTCGCCCAATGAAGTAGCCGACAAGATCGCGGAGTCGTTGCGGATTCCACAGAAGCAGGTCGAGGAACTGACCGGCTCTGGCCAGCAACGGTTTCTCAACCGAGTTCAATGGGCGCGATTCTACCTCAGCAAGGACGGTTTCATTTCTTCGTCGGAGCGCGGTGTGTGGGCTTTGACAGATAAACGGCGTAGCAGGTCGCTTTCACACGACGAAGCGATGGAGATATTCCAGCGTGTTCACAAGACTTTCCAAGAAGAGAGGAAGCTGGCACGGCTTGCTAAGGCTGGTGGAGGCCAAGGGGCTGATGTCCCTGACGAAGCGGAATCGGATGATGAATTGTCGTATCGGGATCAGTTGCTGAAGGTCATCCGGTCACTCTCGCCCAGCGGCTTTGAGCGCCTTTGCCAACGCCTCCTCCGTGAGGCTGGGTTTACCCAAGTTACTATCACGGGAAGATCGGG
>JAYUSF010000049.1:0-7530 GCA_043755815.1 Verrucomicrobiota bacterium | reverse complement strand
GCTGGCAGCCTGCCCTACTTCCGGGTGCCGGGACCCGGGAGTTGCGCGGCGTAGGCGAACAAGTCGCGCAAGCGGCCCGATTGTTTCGGGTCGGGCGTTCTGGAATAGAACACCAAGACAAAACGAACGCTCCTTATGCCCAGCCTGGATTCCTCCGCCATTGACCGGATCGACTACGATTCCGCTTCCCGCACGCTGTGGATCACGTTCCGCAGCGGCCGCACCTACGCCCTGCGCAAGGTGCCGGAAGCACATTACCACGGACTGCTGAACGCACCGTCGGCCGGGCGCTACTTCAACCGATATCTGAGGGGGCGTTACTGATGGCCCGGAACGGAAAGATTGCCCGGCTGCCTCGGACCGTGCGGGAACAGTTGAACCGCCGGCTGGACGACGGGGAACCGGCCGGAC
The DNA here is from genome assembly GCA_043755815.1 of Verrucomicrobiota bacterium. Classification (GTDB taxonomy): domain Bacteria; phylum Verrucomicrobiota; class Verrucomicrobiia; order Limisphaerales; family UBA9464; genus CAIWAH01. The sequence continues at coordinate 7,119 of JAYUSF010000049.1, read as the reverse complement.
CGCTGCTCACCTGGCTGAACGGATTGCCCGAGGTGCAGACCGTGCTGGCGGCGGAGTTCGCCGGCCGGCCGGTGAATGCCCAGAACCTGAGCGACTGGCGGCTGGGCGGATTCGCCGACTGGCAGCGCCACCAGGAGGCGCGGGCCCTGACGCGGGACTTCACCGGGGAGGCCGCGGAGCTGGCGGAAGATGCCAGAGGCGAGGCGCTGACGGACCGGATGTCGGCGGTGGTGGCCGTGGCGCTGGGCCGGTTGCTGCGGGAGACAATGCAACCGGCAGGACCGGACCAGCGGGAGGCGGTGCTGGCGATCGCCCGGGAGCTGTCGCGGCTCCGGCGCGGCGACCACGAAGCCGACACGCTGCGCCGCGAGCGGGCGGACTGGGAAGAGGCCGGGGCACGCCGGAAGGTCAGTGAGGCGGTCCTCGCTGAGGCTCTACGGCGGACACGGGAACAGTTCGGCGTGACCGGCTTGTCGGCGGAGCTTACGGCCTGCCTGGAAGCCGCGAAGCGATTCAGGGCAGCTGCCCCTGCGAGGCTGAATCAAGCCCAATCAAGGTGAATCAAACCCAATCAAGCAGGGACCAGCGAAGGGGGAACCGCCGCGACGGTGAGGCCCAGGCGCTGGCGCGGACTGGCAGCGCGCCACGGTTTCGGAGCCCGATCTTGCCAAGCACCGGTTCACGGCCAGTCTCGGCGGCGGTCCACGTTTCGTTCACCCATGAATAAATTCCTCGCCTTGGCCGGCCTGCTTGCCGGCTTCCAGTTCGCCCTTAGCTCCGCCCTCGCCCATTCCGCCGCGGAACCGGCGCCCCGGCCGGACAAGTGGTGGCAGGATCGGCACGCCGGCTTCAACACGAACGTCGCGGCGCTGGGCACGAAGTCGCAGGTGATCTTCATCGGCGATTCGATCACGCAGGGCTGGGAAGGAGAGGGCAAGGAGGTCTGGGCCAAATATTACGCCCACCGCAACGCCATCAACCTTGGCATCGGCGGCGACCGCACGCAGCAAGTGCTTTGGCGGCTGGAGAACGGCAACCTGGTCGGCCTCAAGCCCAAGGCCGCCGTGGTGATGATCGGGACCAACAACTCCAACGGCGAGGACAACACTCCGGAGCAGATCGTCGAAGGCGTCCGCGCCATCGTGGCCAAACTCCGCGCAACCCTGCCGGAGACGAAGGTCCTGCTGGTGGCCATTTTTCCGCGGAGCGAGAATTTCAGCGTGGCGCGCGGCAAGCTGGCGCAGATCAACCAGGTGCTGCGCCGGGCGGCCGACGAGCGGAACGTGTTCTGGGTGGATTTCGGCCACCAGTTCCTGAACGACGACGGCACGATGCCCAAGGAATTGATGCCCGATTACCTGCACCTTTCGAAGCGCGGTTATGAAATTTGGGCGGAAGCCATCGAAGCCAGGCTGGCGACCCTCGTGGGCGACTCGCCCGTTACGGCCGCGGATGCGGGCGGCCTGACCGGGGAATGGGTGCTTACGATTCCGGGACCCGACGGGCAGCCGATCAATTTTCCGGCCACCTTCCAGCAGGACGGGGCCAAGCTCACCGGCCGGGTCGCGCGCGGCGAAACGGCGGGCAAGTTTCTGGAAATCCAGGACGGCAAGGTGGACGGCGACCGGGTGAGCTGGGTGATCAAGCGCGACCGGGAAGGCGGCGGAGCGATGGTTTACAAGATGTCGGGACAGTTGGAGGGTGGAAAACTGGCGGGCAAGAGCGACACCGAGATGGATGGCAACCCCATCAGCAGCGAGTGGACCGCGAAGCGTAAGTGAGTGTTGGCGGTTGCGTGGGATGGGCCGGCGGCAGCGGCCCCCGGTGAAAAATAGCCAAACTTGGTAGTTTAAGTTGGGCCCACCGTTGCTTGGTTGCAGCACGACACGATGCGGAGCCGAGGAGTCCGTCTGCTGCTATGAAAACACAAACCAATACCGCCATTCCGCGGCTGCTTCCCTGGGTCGCAGCCATATCCACCGCCTTTTCGCTTGGGGTCCTGGCCGGACCTGAAATCGGATCCGGGGCCGTTAGTTTCCCTGACCTCAACTTCAAGACGATCCTGAGGAGCAAGGACGCGCAGTTGGAATTGGCGTTGAGAGTCAAAGAACTGGCCGCCGCCTACGGCTGGACGGATCTGGAGCTAATCACGCGGCTCTTGATCGACCGTAATCTCGCGCTCGACTTCAAGGGGCGGCTTCACTACACGGAAACGGCCCCGGAAGCCGCGGCGGGCGTGGAATCCGCCGGGCCGGTGGCGGACATTCCCCAGGCCAACGCCTTTGCGCTCCACAGCCAAACCGGGGCGAACCGGACCATCTACCTCGATTTCAACGGGCACGTGATCAGCGGGACCGGCTGGAATACGTCCTACAACGGCGGCACCAACATCGTGGCGCCCCCCTTCGATCTCGATGGGGCTCCGACGACCTTCAACACGGCGGAACGCAACGTCATCATCGAGACGTGGCTGCGGGTTTCGGAGGACTACGCGCCATTCGACGTGGACGTGACCACCGAACTGGCCAGCGAGGACCTGCTGACCCGGTCCTCGACCTCGGACCTGGTGTTCGGCACGCGGGTGCTGATCAGCCCGATCAGCCAGTATTTCGGCAACTACGGCGGGGTCGCCTATGTCGGCTCGTTCGACGACGTCGGCAACACCTACAAGCCGGCCCTGGTGTTTCCCGAGCGGCTGGCCAATTCGGGCAAGAACATCGGCGAGGCGGCCACCCACGAATGCGGGCACAATCTCGGCCTCAACCACGACGGCACGGCGACGGCCGCCTACTATTCCGGGCACGGAACGGGTGACACCGGTTGGGCGCCGATCATGGGCGCGGGCTACACGAAGAACGTGACCCAGTGGAGCCGGGGCGAATACTCGGGCGCCAACAACACACAGGACGACCTCGCCGTCATCAACCTCTTCGGCCTGCCAACCCGCGCCGACGACCACGGCAACACGGCGGCGACCGCCAGCCCCCTGGATACCCAGGGCGGAGTCTGGGGTTCGGGTGTGATCGAGCGGAACACCGACGTGGACGTGCATTCGTTCACGCTGACGGCCAGTTCCGACGTCACCGTGAACGTCGGACCCGCGGCGGTGGGGCCGGATCTGGATGTGCTGGCCGAACTGCGCGATGCGTCGGGCGTCCTGTTGGGCACCTCGAATCCGACCAGTGCGTTGGTGGCCGCCTTTACGGGCACGCTCAACGCCGGGACCTACTATCTTTCCTTGCGCGGCACCGGGGCGGGGGATCCGCTGACCACGGGCTACACCGCCTACGGCTCATTGGGGCAATACACCATCACCGGCAGCATCTCTGCACCGAACCAGCCGCCGGTGGCGGTGCTGCAGGCCAGTTCCATCGGGGGCAGCACGCCCATGACGTATGTCTTCGACGGCTCGCAGTCCGCCGATCCCGACGGCTCGATCGGCTCCTATGCGTGGTATTTCGGTGATGGCACGACCGGTTCGGGGTCGTCGTTGGGGAAGACCTACGCCGCGGCCGGAACCTACACCGTCACGCTGACCGTGACGGACAATGTCGGCGCGAAGGCTTCGACCTCACAGGTGATTCTGGTGACCGCCCCGAACCAGAATCCGGTGGCGGCGGTGACGGCGACGCCGACGAGCGGCACGGCGCCGTTGGCGGTGGCCTTCAGCGGGTCGGGTTCGAGCGATCCGGATGGCTCGATCAGCGCCTACTCGTGGAACTTCGGCGACGGCACGACCGGCACCGGGGTCAACGCCAGCAAGAGCTACTCCGCCGCGGGCACCTACACGGCTGTCCTGACGGTGACGGATAACCTGGGGGCCAAGGCGACGGCCTCCAAGGTGATCACGGTGAGTGCGACCACGACGACCACGACCACCACGATGACCACGAGCACGGCGGCAACTCAGGGACTGAAGGTCAAGTCCATCGTGCTCGCGAAGACGCTCTCCGCAGGGAAATACACGGTGAAGGCGACGGTGACCGTGACCGATCTCAACGGGACCCTGGTTTCCTCGGCGGCGGTGGCGGGCAGTTTTTCCGGGGCGGTTTCCAAGAGCGTGACTGGCAACACCACCTCCAAAGGGGTGGTGGTCCTGACGGCCCCGACCTTCGTGACCAACGGTGCCGTGACCTTTACGGTGACGTCGCTTTCCAAGAGCGGCTACACCTACAGTTCGGCCAACAACGTGGTCACGTCGGCAACGATTCAATGAAGGGGTGGCTGGAGCGGTGACTCCAGTTTGCAGCGGCGGCGGGGTTTCCATACCGCGCCGCCATCGCGGAGCGGGAGTGTGGTGCGGGCATTCGCCGCTACCGGGGCAGCCGGGAAGGAAACGGACTGGAGACCTGGGGGCGGGTCGCGCACGCACGGTGCCCCAGTTTGAATGAGGGCGGGAAAGAACCCCCAATAGTGGGGCTGAATTGGCGATTCAAGTTGGGACTTGGCTTCGCTCGATTGGGGGCTAGGGTCGGGGACGCGAAGGAGTCCAGTAGCTATGCTCAAATCCGGTTTGAACCCTTTTCTGTCTCTGCGTCCATGGTCGGCCGCAATTGCCGCGGTCGTTTCGTTCGCAGTGCAAGCAGGCCCCGAGCGAGGCTCTGGTGCCGCCAATTTTCCTGAAATCCGGTTGGAAAAAATCAGCCGGGGTGCTGAAGCCGTGAAGTTTCTGGGCGATAAACTGCAGCCGTTGGCGGAGGCCTATGGCTGGCAGAGGATGGATCTGGAGACGCTGCTGCTCGCCGACCCTGATCTTGCCGTCGACCAGGAGGGCCGGCTCCTTTACACGGATCCAATTCCAGAGGCGGCTGCCGGTGCAGTTTCGTCCGGGCCGGTGTCTTCGATTCCGTCGGCCGACGCGTTCACGCTGCACAGCCGCCCGGGCGCAAGCCGGACCGTCTATCTCGACTTCAATGGTCACCTCATCACGGGCACCGCATGGAATACGTCCTACAACGCCGGCGCGGACATTGTAGCCCCGCCCTTCGATCTGGATGGCGCTCCGACGACCTTCAGCACGGCGGAGCGGAACGTCATCATCGAGACCTGGCTGCGGGTCGCCGAGGACTTCGCCCCGTTTGACGTTGACGTGACCACGGAGCTGACGAGCGAAGACTTGCTGACCCGCGCTTCCAGCGCGGATTCGGTGTTCGGAACCCGGATCCTGATCAGCGCCATCAGCCAGTATTTCGGCAGCTACGGTGGGCTCGCCTACGTCGGCGCCTTCGATGACGTGGGTAACACCTACAAACCGGCCCTGGTCTTCCCGGAAAACCTCGGCAACTCGGCGAAAAACATTGCCGAGGCCGCGGCGCATGAGTGCGGCCATAACCTCGGCCTGAGCCACGATGGGACGGCAACCGTCGCGTATTACTCAGGGCACGGTTCGGGTGAGACCGGCTGGGCGCCGATCATGGGGGTGGGTTATTACCAGAACCTTTCCCAGTGGAGCCGCGGCGAGTATCCGGGGGCGAACAATCAGCAGGACGACCTCGCGGTCATTTCCACCTACGGTTTGCCGCTCCGGACCGATGATCACGGTAACACGGCCGCGTCCGCCACGCCGCTGGCCGGCACGGCCAGCCTGTCCGGTTCCGGGGTGATCGAACGGGCCGTCGATGTGGATGTGCACTCGTTCACGGTGACGGCCACTTCGGCGGTCACGCTCAACGTCGTGCCGGCGGCGGTCGGTCCCAATCTCGACCTCCTCGCCGAGCTGCGCGATGGGGCGGGGACGCTGCTGGGGACGTCCAATCCGAGCGCGGCGTTGAGCAGTGCGTTCACCGGCACGCTGGCTCCGAGCACCTACTATCTTTCCGTCGGCGGCGCCGGCCTCGGCGACCCCTTGGGCACCGGTTACACGGACTACGGCTCGCTCGGCCAATACACGATCTCCGGCACGGTGAGCGCGCCCAACCAGGCACCGGTGGCGGCCGTGACGGCGACTCCGACCAGCGGCACCATTCCGCTGGCGGTGGCCTTCAGCGGCGCCGGTTCCACGGATGCCGATGGCTCGATCAGTTCCTATGCGTGGAACTTCGGCGACGGCACGACCGGCACCGGGGTCTCGATCAACAAGACCTATTCGACGGCGGGGAACTTCACCGCCGTCCTGACGGTGAAGGACAATCTGGGAGCCACCGGCACGGCCTCGAAGCTGATCACGGCCAGCGCGGCCACGAAGGGATTGCGGGTCAAATCGATCGCTCTCACCAAGACGCTCCTCAAGGGCAAATACACCGTGAAGGCCACGGTGACGGTGACTGACCTAAACGGTGCCCTGGTCCCGTCGGCCACCGTTGCGGGCAGTTTTTCCGGGGCGGTTTCGGGCTCGGCTTCAGGCACGACGTCCTCCAAGGGAGTGGCAACCCTGACTTCCGCGGCCTTCGTGACCAACGGCAGCGTGACGTTCAGCGTAACCGCGCTCTCGAAGTCCGGTTACACCTACGACGCATCCAAGAATCTGGCCACCTCGACGAGCCTTCCCTAGGCGCAACGTGTTTTCGTTTGGTGTGTGCATAATCGCGGCGGGGCTCGGTGAGCCCCGCCGCCATGCGTTCAGGATCCCATTTGCGCCGATCGGCGCCGATCGCGCGAGGCCTCGGCCAGACCATTCGCCCTGCGACACGCGATCGGGGTCGATCCCGGCCTGCTTGCCTGAACGGCGCATTCCCGACGTTGGTCCAGCCTTCCCGGATCGGGCACGTGCCAATGTAATCAGCTTTGGTGGTGGGAATGCGGGCCGCGCGCGTGAATAGGTAAGGCAGAGAAAGGAGCGCCCATGTTACGATTCATCAAAGCACTTTGGTTCACAATGCTGGCGGCTGCCGCGACCTTCACCTCCTGTGTCCGCCTTGACGCCGACGCCCGGACGACCCGGTCCGGTCAGCTGGCACCGGCGCACGAGGAAGTATCCCGGCGATAGGCTTTCCGGAGGTTCCCTTTAGATTTCACAGACGCCCAAGGAGGGTGGCTCCCTAGCAAATGGGGTGCGCGGCGAAACCTGCCGGTTTCGCCGCGCTTTGCTTTGGGACCGGGGCGCATCTTTTCATCGTGGCTGGTGGCGCGAGGCTCCCGCCGAGCCCGAACCCGGACTCGCCCGGCTGGAGCCTCGCGCCA
>JAYUSF010000048.1:0-7530 GCA_043755815.1 Verrucomicrobiota bacterium | reverse complement strand
CGCGAACTCCGGTCCGACGGTCGGTCCGCTGGTGATCACCGAGATTCACTTCGAACCGACGCCCGCCGGCCTCTTCAACAACACGCTCGACGAGTTTATCGAGGTGCGGAACGCCACCGGCGCGCCGCTGCCGTTGTTTGACCCGCTGCACGCCACCAACCATTGGCGCCTGCGGGGAGGGGTGGACTTCGATTTTCCTGCGGCCGTGACCCTGCCGCCGGGCGGATTCGCCCTCATCGTCGGCTTTGACCCCGACTTGCCGAACACTCCGGTCGCGGCTTTCCGGACCAAGTTCAATGTTCCGGCCGAAGTGCCGGTGTTCGGTCCCTGGGACGGAATCCTCGAAAACCTGGGCGAACACCTGAAGCTCAAGCGCCCCGATGAGCCCGTCGGGTCACCGGCATCCAATGCCGGCGAAGTGCCCTTCGTCAGTGCCGAGGCGATTGACTACTTCCCGTTCGCCCCGTGGCCCGCGGGTGCGACCGGAACCGGCAATTCGCTCCAACGCCTTCGCAGCATTCAGTTCGGCAACGATCCGGCCAACTGGCAGGCCGCGACTCCGACCGCCGGACGTCAGAACAATGCCGGTGACAACGTTGCCGGCCCGGCGGATGCCGACGCCGACGGCCTGCCAGACGAATGGGAGACCCAGTTCGGTTTGAACACCGGTTCCAACACCGGCGCAGACGGCGCCAACGGTGATCCCGACGGCGACGGTCAGACCAACCGCGACGAATATGTCGCCGGCACTCATCCGAAACAGGCTGGCAGTGTATTCCGGCCGACGGCCTTCATGACGCCCGCCGGCTTTACCGTCGAATTCCAGGCAGTGGCCGGTCGGAGTTACTACTATTGGGTGCGGGATTCATTGACCAGCGGTGATTGGCAATCATTTGGTGGAGTTGCCAATGCCACCGCCGGCCTGGCGGGATTCTCCGATCCGTCCGGCGTCACACCGCGATTCTACCGGATCACGATTACCCTGCCGTAACTTCGTGCTCGGAGTGCAGGGCTACGGCCCTGCCTGAAAACCACGGAAGTGATTCGCTGCGGATTGAAAAATCCGTGTTCCCGGGAGGCGGGGTCGGTCATCCACAGGGCAGGGCTGGAGCCCTGCGCTCCGGCGTTTCATCTCCGCTCCGCCACGTCCACCCGCACCTCGGCGGAGTTGCCACGGATTTCGGGGACATACATGGCGTGGGCGGTTACGGGCAGGGCGTGGAACTTGCCCGGCGTTTCGGCGCGGTAGCTGTAGCGCAGTTCCCAGAAGCCCTGCGGCAGCCGGCTCACGAAGAAGGCGGCGTTGCGGTCGCGCCACTCGGGATAGACGCCCTCGCTGCGGCCGGTGAATTCGTTCCGCGCGCCGGGGGAAGTGTGGGCGGCTTGCCCCGCAAGCCGCAGTTGCTCCGGTTTCAACTCCTGCATCGCCAGCCAGCCACCGCTGCGGATTTCCGTCGCCTCGAAACCGGCCGGTTTCAGGTCCTCGAAGAGCAGGTATTCGTAGTTGTTCTTTGTCTCGACCGTGAGCACGACCTCGATGCGTTCGCCGGAGCGGACGGTGTCGCCGTCGTTCAGCGGTTCGCGGCGTTCGGCGATGCCCTTCAGCAGTGTGGGCGTGGGCACCAGCTTGGAATAGCTGCGGCGCACGAACAGCTCGTTGCCGGCGGGCGCGACGGGTTCTTCTTGGCTGAAGAACTGCGCGTTTACGGCGAAGTAGATCGGCGCCGTGCCGCCGCGGCGGACGATGCGGACCTCGTTGGCGTCGCGCAGGAACTTCTCGTCCACGGTGAACACGCTGGGCGCCCGAAGAATGTCCGCCGCCGTCACCTTCGCGCGGGCCACGGACTGGTTATTGACGGTTACTTCGTATTCCAGCTCCGACTTCAGTTCGCCGGTGGCCCGCAGGTAGTCGTTGAGCGCGAGGATCACGAGGGCGGTGTCACGGGTGTTGCTCCACTGGGCACCGCGGCGGTTCTTCAGCAGCCAGTTAGCGGCCGGTTCGACGAGTTCGTTTTTGGGATCAATCGCCAGCAAGGCTCGTAGGACGAACGCGGTGGTTTCCACGCCGCCTTCCTGCCAACGCCACCAACCGTCGGCCTTGCCCCAGTGAACGGTCGGCGGAGCGCCGGCGCCGGCATTGCCAATCAGGATGGAGGCGTCGGGCTTGTCGTCGCGGATCACACCGTTGGCGAGGTTGCGGACGAGCACGCCGGACTTCTCGGTGTCGCCATAAGCGTGCACGGACAGGGCGAGCAGCGCGCGGCCGTAGGGCGTGAGATCGTCACGTTTGGCCCAGAGGTTGACGAGGGCCTGCTTCGCCTCCTCGGTCGGCGTCTGGACGGCGGTGAAGCCGGTGGCGAGCGCGTGAAGTTCCCAGACCTGGAGCGAGGGATCGCCTTCGGCCTCGACGAGGTGAACGCGCAGCCATTCGAGGCCGCGTTGCAGGCTGCCGCCTTCGACATCCACGCCGGCCTGCTGGGCGAGCTTGAGGCCCCAGACGACGTAGGCGGTCATCCACGGATCACTGGCGCCTTCCTGCCACCAGCCCCAGCCGCCGTCAGCGTGCTGGAAATCGGCGAGGCGCTTGAGGCCGGCGGCGGTCATGTCGTCGAGCTTGAGCAGGTCCTTCTTCGCGCCGAGGGCAGGGGAGCGTTGGCCGGCGGCGTTGGTGCTGATGCCGCCAAAGGCGCGGGCCATCGCCGTCTCGGCGTCGAGGCCGACCTGGCGGAGCGTCTGGCGCACGATGACGGCGGGCAGGAAGCGGCTGAGGGTCTGCTCGGTGCAGCCGTAGGGGTAGTCGGCGAGATACGGCAGCGCATCGAGCATGGTCACGGCGAGGCTCGGCGTGACGGACACGGTGAACTGCGTGGTGCCGGGCTTCCGTGGCGGCAGGTCGAGCTTCACGGTCACGTCGCCGGTGGTGGCTTTGCCGGAGCGGGCGATGAGCTTGTCGAGGCCGTGGGCGTAAACGGGCAGGGTTCGCTCCATGGCGTCGGCGAGTTTCCCGGAAGCGGCCTGGACGGTGAAATTAGCGTCGCCGGCCTGCTGCGCGGAGATGGCCCAGTTGACACGGGCTTCGCCGTTCGCGGGAACGGTGACCGGGCCAACTTCCTGTTTCACGAACTCGCCGTTCACGAAGCCACCCGTGATGACGGCGCCGGTCACGGTGAGTTTGGGCGTGAACGTGAGGGGTTCCGCGGTGTTGTTGTTCAACACGGCGGAGACGGCGGCGAGATCGCCCACGGTGAGGAAGCGCGGCGTCTGAAGGCGGACGATGAGCGGTTGGCGCGTGACGGTGTTGGTCTTGCCCCAGCCGAACTTGTTCGCCGTCGTCGCGGCCCGCGCGGTGGCCTGCCAGCGCGTGAGCGATTCGGGATATTTCACGGCGACGCGGGCGGTGCCGTCGGCGCCGGTCTTCACGTCGGGCTGCCAGAGGGCGGTCGCGCGGAAGTCGGAACGGACGATGATGGTGGGAGCTTCGGGCTCGGCCGCGGGAGCGCGGGCTGATTTGCTTTCAAGGGCCAAACTGTCGGCGGCCATCATCGGTGCAGCGGCCATGACGAGACTGGTTTCGGCCCGGCCCACCTTACTGGCGGGGGCAAGTCCATAGCGTCGGGAAAGGATGGGGTTCATGCCGCCACGCGGATTCGGGGTCACGTTCCTTCGCCCCCCGGGCCCGCCTTCGCCTTCCTGAGCCTCCTCAAGTTCATTTTGCGCCTCCCGAAAACGCTCATCCACATAGTCGCCCGCCTTGCCTTTCACGAGCCGGACGAATGGGCGCTGGTTGAACGAACTGCCGAGCTGAAACTGGCGGCCGCGCTTCTCGCGGAAGAAGTGCTGGCGCGGGTCAGCCGCGTAGTCGGACTGGATGTAGAAGACGCTTTCGTCGGTGAGCGACAGCGCCACTTCGGCGGCGACGGGTTTGCCCTCGTGGTCGAGCGTGCGGACGAGCAGCGAACCGTCGTCACGCGGCTGGTATTGAGGGCGGTCGGACGTGACCTCGACGGTCAGGAAGTCCTTCGTGGGCGGCACGACGACTTCGCGGACGGCTTCCTGCACCTGCCGGTCCCACACCGACGCGGCGGCGAGGTGGATGTTCGGGACATGACGTTCTTCAAGGGCGAGTTCGATGAGCTTGGTCGTGCCCAGCATCTGGAAGACCTGCACCTGATCGAGCGCGCCACCCTCGACGGTGAAGAGCACATGGCGGCCGGATTCGGGCGCGACGAGCAGCACCGGCGCCTTTTGGCCGACGCGGAAGCTGTCGGCGTCCACGATGAGCTCAAGACCACCGGGATGGTAGCCGAGTTCCTGCGTGTTGGCGGTGGTGGCCCAGACGGTGGCCTCGGCGGTGACGGGCGGTTCATACGGGAGCGCGACTCTCTGAGTCGCGTTGGTGGACTCGCGGCCCGGAGAGCCGCGCTCCGGATTACCCGGACTGCTCCAGGCGAAGCGGTAGAAGCCTTCCTTCGCTGGCGTGAAGACGAGTTCACCCAGGCCGTTGGTCGCGAGCGTGACCGTATTGGTGGCGATAAACTCGTGTTCGTAACCGCTGAACTTGAGGGTCCAATCCTTCATGCCGGGCGCGGGTTTTGGCGGCCAGATCGCGGATTGGGTGCGAGCGCGCTTGAGGTCGTCGCCCTTCACTTCCTTGCCGAAGCTGTCGAGCCAGATTTCCCACCAGTAGTCGCGTGTGATCTTCACCGAGCCGGTGACGGCGACGGGTTGGTCATTGGCATCCTTCGCCGTGAACTCCGCACGGACCTTATCGCCGGGCCGCGGCACGTTGTTCGCGGGGCGCGCGTTGACCGAGTAGCGCTGGCGCGTTACGCGCACGTTGCCTTGGGCGACGATTTCGCGACGCGAGGCATCGGTGACCCGGGCCTCGACGCGGAATTCCAGATCGCCGCCATTCGGATCAGTTTCGAGCGTCAACGTCGCGCGGCCGGTGGCGTCGGCGGTCAATCTCTCGCGGCGGATTTCGTTGGCGCCGTAATCGCCGCGCCAGCGGGCACCACGGATTGAGTCAGATTCAAACAGCCACGGAAAGTCCCGCGGCACGGGCCAGAACCAGGAGAAGCCCGCCTGCCGCACGACGAGTTCGACGTTGGCGTTGGCGACGGGGCCGCCGAAATAGTAGTCGGCCTGGACGGCGATCTCGACAGGTTCGCCGAGGCGGAACGTCTTCCGACGCGTCGTGCCGTCGGCGAGTTTCTCCTCGCGCAACTGCACCTTCACCTCGAACTCGGGCAGCTTGTATTCCTCCAGCCGGAAGAGCGTGGCGGCACCGATGGGCTCGTTGGGTTTGTCGGCGAGGGCGAGCGTGAGGGGGTATTCACCGAGCGGACGGTTGGTGGGCACGCTGAGTTCGCCCCACGCGGAACCGAACGAATTCAGCGTGACGATGCCGTTGGTGAGTTCGGCACCCTGCGGATCGTTGATGGCGAACTTCACCTTGGCCCCGTTGGGCGTGCGGTAGGCGTTGTCGGCAAACTGCCGCGCGGTGAACTTCCAGTGAACCGGGTCGCCGGGGCGATAGGCGGGACGATCCGTGAAGGCGTAGATCTGCCAGCCGTCAGGGCGCGCATACCACGCATTCGCCCACGACTGGCAGAAGGCCTGACGCTCACCGAGTTTCGCCGCGACAAAGAGATCGCCGTTGCGGCCCTGGAGATCGAACTGGGCCAAGCCGTTGGCGTCGGCGGATTTCTCGGCGCTGAGCCACTTCGGCTGGCCGCTGCCGTCGCCGTAGTGCAGCCAGAGTTGCACCTGCGCCTCGGCGATGGGCTTGCCGGTGGTGGCGTCCACGAACCACGCGAGCGTGGTCTTGCCGCTGGTCTTCAGGACGAGCGTGGCGTCAGAGACGAGAATCAGTTCGCGCGCGGTGAGTTCGCCCGCGCGGGCTTCGAGCAGGTAGGCGCCGGTCGGGAGTTTCTCGGGCAGGCGAATCGTTTTGGAGCGCTGGGCATGGTCGCCAGTGTCACCGGTGTCTTCCTTCCAAGAACGAACCGGTTTGACCGAGCCGCGGTCCAGTTGCTGGAGCCATTGCTGGGTATGCTGCTTGGGATCGGTGAAACGGACGTCGCGAGTGAGGTCCACGGGCGTGATCGTAAGGTCCACGGACTTCACGTTGCGGGTTTGGAGGAAGAACTGGTTCTCCGAGCCGGGCAGGTAGATCTGGTCCTCGTTGACTTGGAGCGAAGGCGAAGTGATTTCGCGGATGCGCTGCTGGGCGGCGGCGAACCAGCGGCTTTGGCCGGCTTTGAATTCCTCGACGAACCGACGGTAAACTTCCAAGGCGCGGGCGAGGTCGGGTTCGCGGTTCCAGCCGCCTTCCGGCTGCACGACCAGTTTGCCGGCCTGCTCCAGCCACTGGCCGTAGCGGAACAGGGCGTCGTCATACCAGTCGGTCGCCTTGCCGGGGGCGAGGGCGGCTTTGAAGTCGTCCTCGACCAGTTGCTGGGTGGGATCGGGACCACCGCCCATCTGCTGCATCGTGACCGCGCGGGAGTAACGGGCGCGGGCGCGGTCGTTGGGATCGGTGGCGATGCGGACGCAGTTGTTCAGGACATCCAACGGAATGGCGCCCCATTGCACACGCGCCCACGGCCAGTTGGCCTGCGGCTTCTGCCATCGCCAGACCAGGTTCAGGTATCGACGCCGGGCCAAGTCAACGTCGGCCTGGCCGGCCCACCAGTCGAGCGCGAGCTGATAGCGCGTGTTGACCCAGTTGCCGTCATCGCCGCGGCGCGCATGCACGTCGCCCAGCGATTGCTGCACTTCGGCCCAGACCTGGTCGAGTTCCACGGGCGGGGCAGCCTGCGGCGCGAGTTGATCCAGCGCCCGGATGGCTTGTTCGGTCGCCTCATTGCGGAGCTGGTTGGCCTGCGCCCGCCACAGGGTGTCGGCCAAGCGGAAGGCGATCCAGCGGCGGTCGGCGGTGGCCAGCGAGTTGGTGTCGGCACGGAGGTAGGCGTCCCGGGCCTGGGCGTAGGAACCTTCGCCAAAAAGGCGTTCCCCCTCCTGCCGGGTAGCCGCGAAGTCGGCGGCAGTCGCGCGGACGGTGAACAGCAAGAGGCAGAGGAACGGGAGCAGGCGGGGCGCAGTCATGGGAAACCAAGAGTTCGACGGACGGAATGAGGTCACGTTCATGGGCGCTTGCCGAGCGGGAAGACGCACCGGCAAGGGAAACTACGGCCGAAGGTGCGACTTCTTAGGCTCGATTTGCGCCGGCTACATCTGAACGGCGAGAGCGGGAGACGGCGCACCTGCCGCTCGCCCACAAGGAGGAGGGAACCTCGCTTCGAAGCGGGGGCACTTGAACACTGTGAAGAGCGGCGCCGACAAAGTGGAAAGCCATCCAAGGGAGCAGAATCATGCAATGGCGGGACGTCCCACCAGAGCGATCGGCAAAAAATGGCATTGCGTAATTCGGGATTGCTCAATAGGTATTGATAAGTGCGGTGGGCTTGGCAGGCTTGGGGCATGAAGTGTCAGCATTGTGGCAGTGCAGCGGTGGTGAAGAACGGG
>JAYUSF010000047.1:0-7536 GCA_043755815.1 Verrucomicrobiota bacterium | reverse complement strand
AACCCAACCCAACCGGTTCCGCCTACCTGAAACCATGACCGCCTCAGGTGTCCACCATGTCCCCGCACACCCGTCCACCATGTCTCCGGTCTTTACAGCCGCGGGAGGAGAGGAAGTCCGACTGCGGGCAACGGAGCAGTGTCCGGATACGCCCGCAACCTCGAAATCTCCGCCTTGGGCATTGAGAATATCCGGCGGCCCGCTTGAATCCGCCCGCGCTTGTCTGCCACCGCCCCCAGCCTGGTCATCCTGATTCCCGCCTATAACGAGGAGGGACGCATCGGCCCGGTCTTGGCCGACTACGCCGAACACCTCTACCACCACTATCCCGGGCGGGCGCGGATCGTCGTCGTGCTGAATGGCTGCTGGGACGACACCCTCGGGGTCGTCCGGGCGGCCGAGCAGAAGTATCTCAGCATCTCCCACCTGGAGTTCCACGGGCGGATCGGCAAGGGCGGCGCCCTGATCGAAGGGCTGAAGCTGGCCCCGTTGGCCGACCTGATCGCCTACGTGGATGCCGACGGTGCCACCTCGCCGTCCGCCTTACTGGAGCTGGTCCAGCATTGCCTGCCGGGTGAAACCGATTGCGTGATTGCCTCCCGCTGGCTGCCGGGCGCGAAGATCAACCACGCCCAACCCGGAAAGCGCCAGTTCGCCAGCCGACTGTTCCATCTCTTTGTCGAGGGCTTCTTCTGGATGGGCATCCGCGACACGCAATGCGGCGCCAAGGTGATGACCCGACGGGCCATCGAGACGGTCCACCCGAAGCTCCGGCTCGCGGATCTCGCCTTCGACGTGAACCTGCTCTACTCGCTCCAGCGCGCCGGCTTCACGGTCAAGGAAGTGCCGACCGAATGGACCGACAAGACCGGTTCCAAGGTCGTGTTCAACTTCCGCACCTCGCTGAACATGCTGCTGTCGCTGGTGCGGTTGCGGCTGCTCTACTCGCCGTTCTACTCGTGGCTGCGCCCGCTGCGCCCGCTAGAGGAGTGGCTCTACCTGAAGCTGAACGCGCCGCCGCCGCGACGTGATCCCAACGCCACCGAGTCATGACACCGGACGCAGCCCGGCGGCACGCAGGCGTTCGTCCACCCACGGCACGTCTTCCAACGCGACGGGCGGTTCCGGGTCACGCCGGTAATCCAGCAGCCAGTAGCGACCCGTCTGGTAACAGCGGTCAATGAGCGGTTGCAGTTCCAGCAAGACATCTTGCTCCGTCGGCCGTAGCGGCACTCGGAACGCCGGCAACGCCTGCCGCAGCGGAAAGGAATAAATCTCCGGGCGTCCGCGGCGGGCCGCACGGCTGACGCACACCACGGAATTGCCCAGCGCCGTCTCCGGGAAATAGGCCCAAGGCACGACCAGCGCCCGCCCCGGAGCAGGTCAATTTCCACGAGGTTCGCCGAACTGGCGAGATAGTCGCGCTGTTTGGCCAGGTAGGACTCCCGACCCTGGCCTTCGCGCTTGTTGGCCGGACTGAGCACTTCGATCACCGTGACGATTCGTCCGCCCCGGTCGCGGATCTCCAGCCAGCGATGGATTTCGGGATTCAGCTCCACCACCGTCGGCTCGGCGATGACTGTGTCTCCGCGCGATTCATTGGGCGACCAACCGGGAGCCACCCCGGCCTTCCAACTTTCCTCCACCGCCACGTCGGCGCGGTAGTTCCGGGTTCCGTCGTCGGCATCCACGATCAGATGCTCCTCGACCCGCACCACCAAGTCGGCCGGCAGCCGCTCGGCAAGCTGCTCCTTGATGGAGCCGAGCAACGTGACATGCACATCCGACCAGTGCATTTCCAGATACGGGTTGAGTCCCGGAAACGGGTTCTTCACGGCGGCAAGCTAGCGAAAGCCGGCCGAGTCGTCAGCAGAAGTTGCGGTGAGGCTGGCGAGGAGCGTTTCGTAATTGCCCCGCAGGTCGCCGTAGACCGTTTCGTTCACTTCGAAGCGGCCGTATTGGGCCAGCACGGCCCGGCAGGCGTCCGCCAAAAGTTCGCGGACGGGTTCCAGTTCCTCCGGCTCGAAATCCCAACGAAAGCGCACCAGCCCAAGGAAGCAGTTCACCGCGTCAGGATCGCCCGAGGAAGCTTCGCTCCGCAGGTAGTCCACATAGGCCGGAACGTAGAAGCGAAACGCCACCGGCCCCATGAACATGAGGTCTTCCTGATAACGGAGCGCGTTGTCCCGGAACAGCGCCTCCGCCTCGTCTAGCGTCTTCCCAGCGAAGTGTCGGACCGCGACCTGCTCGTCGAGTGAGTCGTAGACGTTGATGTCGGCAACTGTTGGAAGCGTAAGCATGTTTGCAAGTAGCAGGGACAAAACTCACCGGATCGACTCAGTTGTCCACTCCCACGACCCAGATCCACACAGCGACGATCACGAAAGCAAAGGCGGTCAGCACAAGACTCACGAAGTGAGCGACAAGGTGCTTTAGCCAGAAACCAATCTTCTGAACTCGCGGCATTCTGAGGATGGCCGTGCAGTATCCCAAGTAGGGTAAGAGCAGCAAGACGACGAAAAAGGTCCAATCTGGAAGCCTGATTCGCTCTGCTGCGAATCCTCTCAGCACCAAGAGACCAAGAGTGCCCCCGAACACCAACAGTAGTCTGAAGAAGTCCAGTGAGCGCATCTGAGCAAGCCGCCTATGCCGCTACGGTCCCCGCGATCGCGTCTCCCATCTCCCTCGTGCCCACCTTCCTCGCTGCCGGATCAGCCGGGTTGTAAATGTCGCCGGTGCGCAGGCCCCGCGCGATGGCCGCGCTCACGCCGGCTTCAATCGCCCGGGCGGCGGCTTCCTGCTTGAAGCTGTAACGCAGCATCAGCGCAGCGCTAAGGATCTGGGCGATGGGATTGGCGAGGTTCTTCCCGGCGATGTCGGGCGCGGTGCCGCCGGCCGGTTCGTAAAGGCCGAAGGTCTTCTCGCCGGCCGTGGAACCGAGACTCGCGCTGGGCAACATGCCGAGCGAACCCGCAAGCGCCGCGGCCTCGTCGGACAGGATGTCGCCGAACATGTTTTCGCAGAGCACCACGTCGAACTGCGTTGGCCGGAGCACGAGCTGCATCGCCGCGTTGTCCACGAACATGTGGTCCAGCGCCACGTCGGGATATGCCTTGCCGACGCGGGTGACGACCTCGCGCCAGAGCACGCCGTTTTCCAGCACGTTCGCCTTGTCGATGCTGGTGACCTTCTTCCGGCGAAGCTGCGCTGCCTGGAACGAGACGTGAGCGATGCGCTCGATCTCGGGCTCGGTGTAAACCATCGTGTCGATGGCGCGGCGGAAGCTGCGGGCGCCGTCGGTGATTTCCTCGGTCAGCTTCGGCTGGCCGAAATACATGCCGCCGGTCAGCTCGCGCACGACGAGCAGGTCGAGGCCGTCGCCCTGGCGCTCGGGCCGGAGCGGGCAGGCGTAGGCGAGCACCTTGGGCAACTGCACGGGGCGAAGATTGGCGAAGAGGGCGAACTCTTTGCGCAACCGCAGCAGCGCGGCGCGCTCGGGACGCTGTTCCTTGGGAATCGTCGGATCGCGGTCCGGCAGGCCCACGGAACCGAAGAGGATCGCGTCGGATTGGCGGCAAAGTTCCAGCGTGGCTTCGGGCAGGGCCTTGCCCGCGGCGTCAATGCCCGCCCAGCCGACCGGCGCCTCGGTAATCTGGAGGCTCAGGGAAAACTTCTTCTCCACGGCGCGAAGAACCTTGAGGGCTTCGCGCATGACTTCGGGACCGATGCCGTCACCGGCAAGGGCGGCAATCTTCAATGTGGCGGAACTCATAAAAGCGGCGCGGAGGTTGGGGGAAGAACGGCCAACCTCAAAGTTCAAAGCGGGTAGGAATCTGCTTTCTCGGCGCTCCGCGGAAACCCGCTTCCCGATCGTTTGGATTATCGGGGTCTTTGCCCGACTACGTTTCCAGCAGGGGCGTAGTTCGCCACCACGTAAATGTTGCTTCCGACCCGGGCGATGCCATAGCCCACGCGGGTGGTGCTCCTCCAGATCATTTGCGTATAGTGACCGACGGCGGAGATGTTTCGACTGGCGATTGGTCCGCCATCGTAAGCGG
The DNA here is from genome assembly GCA_043755815.1 of Verrucomicrobiota bacterium. Taxonomy (GTDB): domain Bacteria; phylum Verrucomicrobiota; class Verrucomicrobiia; order Limisphaerales; family UBA9464; genus CAIWAH01. The sequence goes on along the minus strand of JAYUSF010000047.1, from coordinate 3,478 downwards.
CGCGCTCCTGCAGCCACAAATTGGCCGCGGCGGCGGCGCTCAACTCAGTGCCGTAGGCCAGATTCTCGCCGTAGGAATTCCCGGAGCGATGTTCCAACTGGCCCCGGCGGGCCAGTCGATTGGCCCACTCCTGTGCGAAGCTGGCAAGCTCCTGAGACCACTCCAACGGCGGCACGCCCACGCTGGCGCGGGCTTGGTTGTGAATGCGCATGAACTCCGCGCGGTCACCGGCTGCCACCGCCGGCGTCGGAATGGGCGAGGCGGGACCGGGCTTGGCCGCGCAACCGGTGAGAAAGGCGCAGAGGGTGACAAAGGCGAGCGCAAGGAATGAGGATCGTTTCATGGGGTTGGTGAAATAGTGTTCAAGTCAGTTACTGGTAGGAATTTGCTTTCTCGGCGCTCCGCGGAAAAGTTAATAGGGAATCTGGCTGAGGATAGATGCCCATCTCCGACCCGACAGTTTTAAAAACAGAAGGAAAAGAAGGGGACAAAGAGGCAAACCAACGCCGTCATCGTGAACATCCGCGTCTCACTCTGTTTCCTCTGTTACCTTCTGTTCGAATTTGTGACCAACGCCCAACTGCCCGTCACCACAGGGTTGCATTCAGCGGGCAACATTCGTCAGCTTCCGGCCGCGTTTCCACTGTGATGCCTGCCGCCAATCCTTCTGCCGAAGCCAAAGTCGTTCACGCCCATCCGGCGGCGCCCGATCCGGAGGGTTCCGCCGGCCTCATGACGGGCCGCAGCGATGAGGTGGCGGGAGGCGTCGTGCGGTTCGCCATGATCATGGGCGCAATCCTCGCGCTCAACATGCTCGGAGTGGAACTCCAGCGCCTCTGGCTGGGTGACACCCCGGACGCGCTGCTGCCCCGCGGCGGCACGCCCCCCAGCATCGCCGTGCTGGTCTTTGCCAGCCTGGGCGTGGCGGCGCTGGCGCACTACCGCCGCGAGGCGCGGACCGCGCTGACCGCCGGGGCGCTGCTGTTCGTGGCGCAGGCAGCGGTCTTTGGGTGGCTCCAGGCCCGATCGCTGGCCACGCCGATGCCGGCCGCGGAGGGTTCACCCCGCCCGCTCCGCACCAACAAGGCGGTCCATTTCGGTTCCCGAACTTCAGTGCGCCGAACCCGCGGCTGTGCTTTGCTCGGCGCGTGGCGAAAGCAACTCACATCCCACTGCCGGACGGTCACAACATGGCGATCCTTTACGAGGACCGCGCCATCATGGCCGTGGACAAGCCGCCGGGCTGGATCCTCGGCCCGGACGACTGGCAGCACACGAAGCGTAACCTCTCGATCATCCTCCAGGACGACATCCGCGACGGGCAGTTCTGGGCGACCTCGCGGAACCTGCGGTTCATCCGCTTCATCCATCGCCTCGACGGTCCGACCAGCGGCGTGATGCTCTGGGCCAAGAGCCAGGGAGCCCTGGAACAGTATTCCCGGCTTTTCGCCACGCGGGGTGTCAACAAGACCTACCTCGCGGTCACCGACGCCATTCCGACCGAGAAGACCTGGCGTCGCCGGGATGCGATCGGGCCGGAACCAGGCGCCCCCGGCCGTTACAGGGTCGATCCGACAGAGGGCAAGGAGGCGGAAACCAACTTCGAACTGCTCGACGTCTCGGGGCGCCAGGCGCTCGTGCTGGCGCTGCCGCATTCCGGACGCACCCACCAGATCCGGTTGCACCTGCTCGCGAGCGGTTGCCCGGTGGCCGGGGACGAACTTTACGGAAAACGCGACGACGGGGGGCTCGGGCTCCGGGCCATCCGGCTCGAATTCCGTGATCCCTTTACGAAACGCCCGATCTGCATCGACGCGCCCGTGAAAGACTTCTGCTGGAATTATGGTTTCCGGGTGCCCGAGCGCGTCCGTGAGTTGGCGCGGCAGCGGAATTCCGCCCCGGACCTGCCCCGGCTCGATGCCGGGGACTCGCTCGACGAAGCGCTTGAGGAAGAGGATTCTCCCGTGGAAATCGAACCGGGTCTTTCGCCGTCCCGACCCTCGTCGCCAGGGCCCCGCCCGGGGCGCCCCGGCCATTCCAGCGGGCCCAGACGCACCGGGTCCCGGCCCAATCCGGGATCGGGTCGCCGCTGAACCGGCCATTGAAACTGGTCGTCAGGAGGCCCCACAAACGAGTTGTCCGGCCGGCGCGTGCGCTTCATCTTCCCGCCGACATGAGCAAGTTTACCGGCCCGGTCTACGTTGTCCGCGACAACATCGACACCGACCAGATCATCCCGGCGCAGTTCCTGAATTTGGTGCCGACGATCCAGGAAGAATACGAGAAGCTTGGCAGCTACGCCCTGTGGGGCCTGCCCAACGCGCAGTATCCGACCCGCTTCATCAAGGAGGGCGCGATGGACACCGAGTATCCCATTGTCATTGCGGGCCGGAATTTCGGCTGCGGCAGTTCGCGCGAGCACGCCCCCATCGCCCTGGGGGCGGCCAATTGCGAATGCGTCGTCGCGGAGAGCTTTGCCCGCATCTATTTCCGCAACTGCATCGCGACCGGCGAGGTTTACCCGGTCGAATGCGGAGAACGCCTGTGTGAAATCTTCAAGACCGGAGACCTCGCGACGGTGGACATCGAATCCGGTTTCATCACGCACGAGGCGACGGGGAAGACCTATCCGCTGAAGCCGCTGGGCGAAGTCAAACCGGTGATTGATGCCGGCGGAATCTTCGACTACGCCCGCAAGCACGGCATGATGCCGAAGGCGGTCTAACGCGCCGGGGCTGGCTTGGAAAAGCCAGCCCGGCTTTGTTTATTGGGTATTCGCGTTCAGAACGCGAAGCCGAACTTCAGGCGGGCTTCGACCCGTTTCTTGGAATCCTGGTGCAACCTGCCGGTGCCGTTCTGGTCGGGTCAGCCTGCGATCTGGGGGTGCGCCGTGAAAGTTGCGAACCAAGCGGCGCGGCTGTAGTTCGGCGTGGGTCCAAGGAACAGCGTGAGGAACTCCGAGTCGTTCAGATTGGCTTCGGCAAAGCCGGTTGAAAGCCGGGTCTCAAGCCCGAGGTGCCAGCGTTCATTGAGCTGCCACGCGCCGCCCGGCGCCCATTCCATTTCCAACTCGGACTCCCAATCGAGGCCATCCGTTTTCCACTCGGGTTCCACGGGGTAGTTGAAGGCGGTTCCCGAAGAACTTCTTCTGCACGCGTTACCTTGAATTCGAGGGACGATTTGTCCTCCCGCTTGCCGCTCTCCTTGGAGATTCGGCGGAAGCCCGGCTCGAAAATGGAGCACAACCCCCACGACTCAGTGAAGGCGTCCGCCAGTGGGTATTTCAGTTCACTGGCCAGACCGTCAAACTCGTAGCCGCTGCGGTCGGAGTAGATTTTGGAGCTCCCGGTCGCCTGGTCGAGGTTGTGGTAGCGGCTGTTAACCCTACTTGGCGGATTCGACCCTGGTTTCGGGTATTTTCGGGGGTGGCGCGTGCGGATTTCCCAATGAATGACCTCCTTTCCCCTCCCAAAGTGCT